>CAYPGE010000394.1:0-8665 GCA_964409865.1 uncultured Pirellulaceae bacterium | reverse complement strand
GAGGGATCGTCGCCCAGCAGCTGCTGCGGCGCAAAGAAGGCCGCGGCCGAGTCGCCGCCAACGAGATCCTGCTGGGCTCGCACGCCGTGTCGAACATCATCCGCGAGGGCAAGATCGAGAAGATCACCTCCGTACTGCAGTCCGGCCGGCGCGAAGGCATGCAGTCCATGGACGACGCCTTGGAGGAGTTCGTCCAAGAGGGCGTGATCGAGGCCGCCGACGCCTACATGAAGGCCGCGGACAAACACCGCTTCGAACGCTACACCGCCGCCTGACGCCAGTTGTGCTGCGGTCTCCCTCCCGGTTGTGCTGCGGTCTCCCGACCGCAGCACAGCTTCGACCGGAGGTCTCCGAGAGTACCCGAACTTTTCCTCAGCCAGCCTTTTCTCCAGCGGCGAACACCGCGTCGACGTCAGCGCGGAAGCCCGGCAACAGCACCGACGCCGCCGCCGCGCCCCGCCCGTGCTCCCCCGCCACGCGGTAGCTGGAACCATCGAGAGTCAGCACGAGGATCCTGTGTTCCAGAGGATCGACGATCCAGTATTCCGCGATGCCGGCCTGGGCGTACTCCGCGCGTTTGATCTCCAAGTCCCGTTGACGATCTTCTTCGTCATCGCTGACGACCTCGATCGCCAAATCGGCGCCCAGGGGCTGTCGGTGGGGATCAAGAATGCGGCCCGGCGCCAGATACACGATGTCTGGATCGCGGAACTTGCCGGGCCGGAGGCGGATGGGCAGCGGAGCGAAGAGGACTTCCCCGGAGCCCAGTCCGAGCACAAACGTCTCCAGCAAGCGGAAGAGGAATTTCACGACACGCTGATGATAGGGGCTCGGCATGGGCAGCACCTCGATGTAGCCGTCGGACAGCTCGACCATCAAACTCGTCTTGGCCTGCAACGCCAAGTATTCCGCGTCCGTCCAGTCTCCTTGGTTCGGAAACAGGCAGGCAATCTCCCAGGGCGGGTCGCCGCGTTGCGAACGCGGTGGCCGTCGGGGGGACATCGTGAGTGTCGAGGCAGTCATGGCTGGCGTCCTTTCGAAATGTGGTCGCTCCGTCCATTGTACGCAGCCCGCAAGGTATGCCTAGCGCCGGCTCGTCAGGTTCCGGCGCAGCCGGTCAGGTTCAAGGTCCCGCCGACACCACCGCGCAGGGCACGTCCAGGATCTCTGCGATCCGCCGCAACGACTCCGCCCGATGGCCGACTCCCAGCGCGAAATGGTGCGTGGGCCCCTCGGCCACCCAGCGTTTGAGAAACGTGCGAACGTCCGGCTGGAAGAAGCCGCGGGTGTTGGTGTTGCCCGTGGGCGGAATCGGACCGCGGACGCTTTCGCCTTCCCCGACCACGAACTTGAACCGTCCGCCGGTCGTGACGCTGATGCTCAGCATCGTCATCGGACCTTCCTTGATCTTGAACTCGACGCTGGCCCCCTTGCCCGGCTTGCCGTGGTACTTGATCAGACTCCGCAGCACCGGCTTGCCCTCGGCGATGTTGATGTGGTGCGGCCCGTCGTGGCCGACCAGCACGAAGCCCTCGTGGAAGTCGATGGGATGGAACTCGGCAAAGCTGCCGCCGATGTCCAGCCGGTCCATGATCAGCATGGCGATGCAGGTCTTGAGGTCCGACTCGCCGCACATCGGAAACCCGGCCGCGGTCAGCAGCGAGTTGCCGACGATCAAGTTCGTCACCAACTCGCGCATCGGACTGCCTTCCTCGGCTTCGTAATAGTACGCCAGACCGTCCAGTTGCTTGTCGGCGACGAACTTGTCCAACGCCACCGCGACGCGCGATGCGACCAGCAAGTCCTCGTCCGTCAGCTTCCTCGTGATCGGGTCGGACTTCGGATCCGGCGTGTCGAACATCTCCAGGACTTGCCGCTGCTTGGCTTGGATCTCGTCCGGGGTCACGATGCGCTGCCAGCGCAGCAAGTCGTCGGGCTCGGTTTGCACGATGTGACAGCCGAACGCGGCTGTGAGCGCCGTCGGATCGCTCTGCATGTCCAACATATTCTCCAGCACGTGGCCGAAGTGGCCGATGCGGGCTCGCCGCAGGTCGTGCAGCACGCAGGCGATGTCGCACCAGTCGGCCAGGTCCGCGTCCGCTTGCGGATCGTCGTACAGATGGCCCAAAATCACCGGCGGCGGCCTCTTGCCCATCCGCACGGCCACCCCGGTGAACTCCGGCACCGAACAGAGGTCGTCGTTGCACAGTTGCATGTACGTCGAGGCCCGCGAATAATCCATCGCCTTCAGCGGCTGCAGCGCCACCAGCACGATCGGCACGCCCAGGCTGCGAATCAGGACGCCGAAAGTCGCCGAGGTGGCGTAGGTCAGCATGTCGCAGAACACCAGGTCCAAGTCGGCCGCCTGCAGTCGTGGCAGCAGCGCATAGGCCGCCTGGGCGCAGTCCACCATGCCGAAGTCCGTCACGCGTACCCCGCGCGTTTCGACGCGCTTGACAAACACCTCCAGTTTGCCCTTCAGTTCGTCCAGTAGACCCTCGAACTGCGACCAATACGTTTGATGGCCGACGCCGAAGACGCCGATATGGGCCGTGCGCGGATTGCGCCGCGGGACGCGTACTTGAGCTTCCGGTGACATGGCGAAGACTCCAGGTGAAAACAGGATCGTGAACGTGACTCGGATACGGCAAGGATCGGCGAATCAATAACTGTCCAGTTCTTGTTTGCGATCATCACACGGAGCGTGATGGCTACTTTGAAATCGCGACAGTTATTGATTCGCCGATCCCAAGCACGTTCCAGCCGCAGGCCGCGTGGAATATTACTTCTTGGACTTGCCGCCGCTGATGAACTCCTCGCGGCTGAGCGAGCCGTCCTGGTCGGCGTCGAACAGGAGGAACCGTTTCGGCGCCTCGTCGGGGTCGGGTTGGCCGGTGAGGAACTCTTCGCGGGTCAGCTTGCCGTCGCCGTCCCTGTCGCGTTTGGCGAACATGGCGGCCCGGTCCTGCTTCGGCTTGGCGGACTGGGCCCCGGCTTTCTTCTTGGCCGGGCTTTCCGCCGCCCGGACTTGCGGTTTGGCTTCGGGCTGCCTGGCCAGGATGGCCCGCAGTTGGGCGACGATCTCCGGCCGGTCGCCGGCGCGGTTTTTCGTTTCCTCAGGGTCGGCCTCGTAGTCGTACAGTTCCAGTTCGGCGGTATCGGCCGCCTCGCCGATCTTTTTCCACTCCACCAAGCGGTAGCGGGCCGTGCGGACGGCGCGGCCCAACAGCTGGTTTCGCGGATAGACGTGGAAGATGGCCTCCTTGGTTGCCGCCGCAGGATCTTTCAGGACGGCGGCGAAGCTCGCGCCGTCCAAGCCTTGGGGCGCAGGCAAGCCGGCCAACTCGCACAGGGTCGGATAGATATCCACGGTTTCGGCCAGCGAGCCGGTCTTGACGCCGGCCTGGGCCACGCCGGGAGCGGCGACGATCAGCGGGATGCGGGCGGCGTGTTCGTAATTGGTGTGCTTGCACCACATGCCGTGGTCGCCCAGGTGCCAGCCGTGGTCGCCCCACAGCACGACAATCGTGTTGCGGGCGAAACCGGTCTGGTCGAGCGCGTCCAGCACGCGGCCCAACTGGGCGTCCATGTAGCTCACCGCGGCGTGGTAGCCGTGGATCAGTTGGCGTTGCTGATCGGCGGACAGCGGGCCCGTCTCGGGAATGTCGCTGTAGTTACGCAATTCGCCCCAGGTTGTGGGTGCAAACGACGGCGCGCCGTCGGGGGGCGTCTGCCGCGGGGACGGTTCAAACGAGGAACGCTGGTAGAGGTCCCAGTACTTCTTCGGTGCGACGAAGGGCAAGTGCGGCTTGAGGAATCCTACGGCCAAGAAGAACGGCTCGGCGGGTTGAGCCTGGGCGGCGCGCAGGCGGGCGACGGCTTCGTCGGCGATCATGCCGTCCGCGTAGGCTGTGTCGGGCACGTCGGCACACTCGGTGGCGGCGCCGCGCGGGCCGCCGACGTTGGCCGGGCGCGTCGTGGCGGTGCTCGCCGGCAGTTGGTAGCCGCCGCCCTTGGGCCTCCAATGCGGCACCGTCCAGGAAGCCTCATCCTCGTGGTTGCCGTGGCCAACGTGCATGATCTTGCCCAGCGCCTCGGTCCGGTAGCCGTGCCGCCGGAAGTACTGGGCCACCGTGACGGCGTCGGGTACGCCATGGCGAAAATGGGTCGGCAAGTCGTAGATCCCGATGGTCTGCGGGCGCAGGCCGGTCATCAGCGCGTTGCGCGACGGCGCGCAGACGGCCTGGTTGCAGAACGCGCGTTCGAACAGCACGCCCCGCGCAGCCAACCGGTCGATGTTCGGCGACTGGACGAGCGGCGTGCCGTAGCAGCCGAGCAAGGGTTTCAGATCGTCCACGCAAATCAGCAAAACGTTGGGTTTGTCAGCGGCCTGAGCCGCCACCGGTGCCGCCAACAGCAGCACAGCCAGAGCAAGAATCGTGGATTTCATCGTGTTGGTTCCTGACGTGCAGGTGGAGATTCTCCGAACTGGGAATGAATTCTACCGCCCCGAACGTGGTTTGGACCATTGGGGCCTTGCCGAAAACGTTGTTTCACACACCGTGGCCATTGTCTGATGTTACTCAGCTGCGGTCTTCCAACTCACGACTGGGAAGACACCAAACCAATCCTGCCTCTTCTTTTTGTGCGGCTCGTGGTATACTCTCTCCGAGCGTTTTCGGAGAAGCCGGGCTTCCAAAAGCCTGACGAAAGAATGACGAGGCTCGAATGACAAAGGTCGCGGCACGCACGCTTGCAGTCCGGACAGAGACCCACAGGGCGGCCGCGATCCGCGCGGGACGCCCCCTGGCGTTCGCAATCCTGGTAACATTCCTTGCAGGCCCGCGCATCCACGCCGCAGCCCAGGAGGCGGCGTCTGTGGACGGGGCCGCGGCGCTGGAGAAGACCGTGACCGAGGCGATTGCCCGCGCGGAGAAATCGGTCGTGGCGATCGCCCGCTATCGCAAGGGGCGGTTGCCGCCGGCGCAGGGCGGGAGCCAGCCTGTGCCGTTTGTGCCCGGCCGAGCGGGCGGCTTGGACGAAACGGCGCCGAACGAGTACGCGACCGGCGTGGTGATCGACCGCCGGGGCTACATCCTGACCAACTACCATGTGCTGGGCAACCCGTCCGAGAACGATTACCGGGTCTGGGTCCAGCGCCGTCCGTTCACCGCCATCGGCGTGCAGAAGGTCGAACACGTCACGGCCGGCGATCCCTGGACGGATTTGGCGGTGTTGAAGATCGAGGCCGCGGACCTGGAACCGATCGCCTGGGGCGACACGAAGGAGTTGCGCAAAGGCCAATTCGTGATCGCACTGGGGAATCCCTACGGAATCGCGAAAGACGGCTCGGTCAGTGCCAGCTGGGGAATCATCTCGAATTTGGGCCGGCCGCTGCCGTCGGCGGTTGACGAGTCCGGACCCGACCCGGCGAAAGAATCGCTGTACCAGTATGGCGGTCTGATCCAGACAGACGCGCGGCTCCATCTGGGCACCAGCGGCGGCGCGCTGCTGAACTTGAAAGGCGAGATGATCGGCCTGATTACCGCCTTGGCCGCCTCGGAAGGCTACGAACGGTCGCTCGGTTTCGCCATCCCGGTGAACGACGTCTTCCTGCGCACGATCGAGACGCTCAAGAAGGGCCACAAGGCCGAGTTCGGCTTCCTGGGCGTCTCGCCGGAAAATCTCTCCGAGGCGATGCGCCGCGCGGGGCGGCACGGCGCGCTGGTCGCCCACGTCGTTCCCGGCACGCCGGCGTTTGCGGCGAGCGTGAAAGAGGGCGACATCATCACGCGCGTCAACGACGAGCCGGTGTACGACCGCAACACGTTGATGCTCGAGTTGGGCAAGCACCCGGTGGCGTCGGAGATCCGGTTGACCGTCGAACGGGGCGCGGAAGTCGGTCGCCGCGGACGGTTGGTGCAAGCCGGCGCCAAGCTCTCCAAGCGGAGCGTCGCCGGGGCGCGGCCGCCGTACTCGATGGTCCCCGATCCCACCTGGCGCGGCATGCAAATCGACTACGCCACGGCGCTGCCGCAAGCGCTGCTGCGGCAAGTCTGGCCCCAGATCCCCGCCGGCAGCCTGGCCGTGCTGGACGTCGAGCGCGATTCCCCTTGCTGGAAAGCCGGACTCCGCCCCGGAGCGCTGTTCTCGCACGTCGACGGCCAAGCCGTAGCCGCCCCCGACGACTTCTTCGCCGCGGTGGCCGAAAAATCCGGCCCGGTCCGCATCCAACGCGTCTCCGACCCGCCGGCGGAAGTCACGGTCGGCCCCTGAAGCGGGTCCACCGCAGAGCTGGGGACTACCTGCGCTAATCCACCGACGGCGCCCAGGCCAGTTCCTTGAGCGACTCCAACGCGCCGAGTACGTCATTCAGCGAGATCTGCCGCCAGCCGTCCGCTTTGTGCCGCAGAATGGCCAGTTTGAACGCCTCGAAGGCGTCGGCCAGATCGTCGGGCAGTTCCGCCAGGTTGGCGAACGGCCGCACGAGCGGAACCGCTTCCTCGCCCGCCCGTCCGGCGTCGTCCGCGCGAGCCCGCGTGTGGCCCTCATCTTCCTCACCGAAATCCGCGCCTTCGGGGATGGGTGGACCTTGGACCTCGGCCACCGCATCCGGTACGCGTTTGGCCGCCTCTTCGCGGGCCAGGGCCGGGTCCACGTCTTCGTCCGTCTCGGCGACGACGATGTCCTCGTCCAGCGGACGCTCGGACTCGACCGCGCCCATCGCTTCCCAGCGCTGCCGGCGCATCTGCGACACCGACCACCGGGACTGGACCGCCCCTTCCAGCCACATCTCCGCATCGACCCAATCCAAGGCCGCGTGGAAATGGCTCCAGTACAAGCCCTCGTACTCCGAGCACGTTTTGCCAAAGCGATCGTACACCCGGCGCAAACGCCCTACGTGCTGGCCGGTGACGGCGCCGACCAGCCGCGCCCAGGCGTCATCCGCGTATTCGCGTGCCGGGCGTTTGGCGTCGATCAGCGATTGCCGCCATTCCGCAATAATGCGGCCCTTTTCCCAGTTCGTGGTGCTGATCAGGTGGTTCCAACGGCCCACAAACGGCTGCGACGTTTCGCTCGAAACCGCCGCCGGGCCGGAATCGGGAGCGTCGTGCAGCCGGTTTTGGGTAAGCGTTTCCGTCTTTTCCATCTGGCGAACTCCTGTCCTGTGGGGAAACGACTAAGAAACGGAGGTCACATCCCCTCGCGTCCAAGCCGGAGCTTAACTTACCATGTCGGCAAGCTAGCAACAGGGGCGGCTTGCGGGAATGCGGCCGAGGCGGAAAACCACGGGCGCCGGCCGCTGGCAGCCCCGTGCCGGCGACGGGGAAAACTTGTTAACAGCCAGCCGATCAACAGAAAGGGCTCCGCCGTGCAATCGTATCGCGAGTGCTTGACCTTCAATCTTCCCGCCCGGATGGACTTCGTGAACATCACCTCCCAGGTCGCAGCGGCCGTGCAGAAGAGCGGGATCCGCGAGGGGCTGTGCCTGGTCAATGCCATGCACATCACGGCCAGCGTGTTTATCAACGACGACGAACCGGGCTTGCTGCGGGACTACAAGAAATGGTTGGAGGCGTTGGCTCCCTTCGATCCTTCGCCGGATCGGTACCACCACAACCGTACGGGCGAAGACAACGCGGATGCCCATCACAAACGCCAGATCATGGGCCGGGAAGTGGTTGTGGCGATCACGGAAGGCCGCCTGGATTTCGGTCCTTGGGAACAGATCTTCTACGGCGAGTTCGACGGACGCCGCCCCAAACGCGTGCTGGTCAAGATCATTGGCGAGTGATCCGTGGCGAACTCCCCTGGACAAACCGGCTTCCCCTGCGTAACGATAATGGCTTGCTGCTACGACTTCTTCCCTCAAACTACGGAGAACCTATCATGCGACGTCGCCAATTCCTTCAGACGTGTACGGCGGCTGCGGCTGGCACGGCGATTCTCGGACGCCCGTTGCTGGCGCAGGGCAAGAAGGCCAAAGTGCTGTACTTCACGCGGAGCGTCGGCTTCGAGCACAGTCCCGTGAAGCGGGAGGGCGGCGAACTGGCGTTTTCCGAAAAGCTGCTGGTCGAGTGGGGCAAGGAGGCGGGCTTTGACGTGGAATGTTCCAAAGACGGCCGGGTGTTCGACGAAGACTTGGCCAAGTACGATGCCTTCGCCTTCTACACCTGCGGCGATCTCACCAAGCCGGACAAGTACAACAACCCGCCGATGACGGCCGACGGCAAGAAGCGATTCCTGGACGCGATCGCGGCCGGCAAGGGCTACGTCGGCTTCCACTCGGCCACCGATAGCTTCCACTCGGCCGGTCCGGCCAACCAAAACCAAACGGAACTCGACCCGTACATTGCGATGGTCGGCGGCGAGTTCATCGTCCACGGCCGGCAGCAGGAAGCGACAATGCGGGCGACCTCGCCCAAGTTCCCTGGCGTGCAGGAGATGGGCGAAGCTTCGAGGTTCCTGGAAGAGTGGTATGCCTTGAAGAACTTTGCCAAAGACATGCACGTGATCCTCGTGCAGGAAACCGAGGGCATGGTAGACGCCTGCTACCAGCGACCGCCGTTCCCGGCGACCTGGGCCCGAATGCACGGCAAGGGCCGCGTGTACTACACGTCCTTCGGCCACCGCGAAGACATCTGGACCAATCCCAAGGTCAAGG
>CAYPGE010000393.1:0-8689 GCA_964409865.1 uncultured Pirellulaceae bacterium | reverse complement strand
GGGGCTGACGCCGCCCCGCTCGCCACTTGGGTTGCGGCCGCAGGCCGCGTTAGGAAGCGTTGTCTTTGCCGATCATCACACGGAGTGTGATGGCTACTCTGCTCGGCGGTGAGCAGGGCAGCTTGAGGCGAGGATGGCGCGGGTATAGAATCGCTGGAGAAATCGAGTCCTTGGCAGCGTTCGAGAAATCACGGTCGCTGCGTCAAAGTAGCCATCACACTCCGTGTGATGATCGGCAACAAACACTGGACAGTTGTTTCTCGAACGCTGCTTACGCCCTCCAAGTCCCACGCTCACCAGGAGTGCCTGATGTCTCTGAGCAACTGGTTTCTTCCCGGTCTGTGGTGCGTAGCGATCGCTGCGGCCGGCCTGCAGGCGTGCTCGGCGCAGGTCGCGGCGGCGGACGTCGAGCGGGCGGTCGACGCCCAGGCGATGATCGCCTATCTGCTCGGCTGCCAGAAGCCCAACGGCGCGTACGGGCCCTATGGCCATGCTCACAGCGACCTGGCGTGGAACTATCCCGCCGTGCATGCCTTGGTGCTGCTCGGCGAGCCGATCCCGCGGCCCAAGGAGTGCCTGGTCCACGGCATGTGGGCGGCCTTTCGCGAGCCCGACGCGCATCGGACCAATCTGCACTGGGACCTGTACCAGAAGGTCCAACTGAATCTCCTTTTGCACGAGGCCGCGGGCTTGCCGATCGCCGTCTTTCCCGGCCAGCGCGACGACGGCCGGCGGCTGGAACTGGGCAACCGCTGGACGCTGAAGTTCCAGGACCGCAAGGGCGCCTACTACGGGCCCTACGGCGTCGGCCTGTTCTACGACATCTCGACGCTGTGGTACACGATCAGCGCCCTGACGGGCCTGGGCGGCACGATCGCCAATCCGGAGTTGGCCCAGGAGTTCATCGTGGCTCGGCAGAGTGCCAGCGGCGGATTCGTCGATGCCTACCGCGTCGACACGCCGCCCGATCCGGCGGCAGCGCATCTGGTCATCACCTACCACGCCGTCATGGCGTTGCGGGCGCTGGGCCTCGACGTGCCTTGTCGGGACGCCTGCGTCGAGTTCCTCCAGGCTTGCCAAACGTCTGACGGGGGCTTCCGCTGGAGTCCGACACACGGGGCGCACAGCAACCGGGCCGACGTCTGGTACACCTGGGCGGCCGTCCGCGCGCTGGACGCGCTCGGCGCCCGGCCTCGCGATGCGACGAAGTGCGTCGCCTGGATCAACAGTCTGCAGAATCCCGACGGCGGTTTCGGCGACCGGCCGGGCTGGGACTCGCGGATCTACAGCACGTACTATGCCGTCCACGCCTTGCAAATCCTCACCGGCGACGCCCGCAAAGCCATTGCCGCCAAGCGCGTCTCCCGGACGATCGAAGAGATCCCCGACGGCAAGTACCAGATCTTCCAAGCTCATTTCAAGTCGGCCGCCGATCTGGCGGGCAGCCAGGCGGACATGGTCGACGAAGTACACAAGATGGGCCTGCACCTGATCGGCGCAAAGACCGAGGACGTCGCCGCGGCTCGAGTGCACGTGGCCGAGAAAGGCTACGCGTTGGAAGTGCTGGCCAATCCAGAGAACTATTCCCACAAGCTCCGCTGGCTCGGCGGCGATCCAGCCGACCATGTCTCCAACTGGCTGGTCCCGCCGCGGAAGACGCCGGACGAGAGTCAGCAATGGGCGCAAGCCAACGCAGCCGGCAAGGCGGGCCTGTCGTGGGAAGCCTTCAAGGAGCAGGTGATCGGGCCGGCGCTCAAGCTGGGCACGGTCTTCTACCCCGAACTCGACTTCTCCATGACCAATGCCTACATGGTCTACGACGACGGGTTGGACGGTCAGCCGGGCTACAACGCTTTTCTTGCCGCACTGGGGTGGCCGGCCTGGGACTGGGTGCGTCAGACGCCGTACCGCGAGCGCTGGGTGGGCAAGTTGCCGGCTCTGGCCGACGGCGATGCCCACGGCGATCTGGCGAAGTGGCGTTCGCGCCCCGAAAAGCAGCGCGTCCTGTACCTTGCCCCCAGCCACGAACTGCCGCACTTCCTGGACGCCTGCCGCAACGGCCGCACGGTCTGCGTCATCCGCGATCCACGCGAGCCGGAGGGAGCGGTGTTCTACGGCACGCAATCCGCCGTGGCCTACGTCCAACGCCACCGGTCCGAATGGCAATGGTGGACCGGCGACTCCGACAATCCACGCTAGGACACTCGTGAGCGGCGGCAGACAACATGTCGGAGCGTCGCAGCAGCGTGGGAGACTAAGAGGCCCTAACAAAACCGCCCATGTAGGATGGCTCTCTGAGCCGTCAGGCGGTTTTGTTAGGGCCTCTAAAGAACCTCGTACACGTCGAGAAAGACGTGGGATTTCAGCCGGCCCCCCTCGGCGATGGCGATGATCTTGTTGAGCCAATCGTACGTTCCGGCGGGGGCCTCAAAAAACATGGCTTCGCGAAAGTAGTATTCTGCGGGATCGACCTCGACGCCTGACATGATTTTCGCAAACACCTCCGGCGACGTGTGCCGCAGGCCGTGCCCTTTCAGTTGAATCGTGACCCCGTCATCCGTGAGTATCGTCACGCGGACATCCAACTCAGCGACGCCGTCGCGGCGAATGAGTTGGAAATCGGCGCCACCTGCCTGCAAGACCCCCGAAATTCGATCGCCGCGCAGCGTGCCTCCCGTGACAGGAATGAACAGGCGCTGCCCCAAGGGCCCGTCGATGGTCTGCGGCGGATCGACACTTGCCTGCAGTTCAAACAACGGCTTCAACTCGATCATGTCATGCTCACCAATCAGAATTCAATGCCTTCCCGTGCGGCAGCCACTTCATCGAACCTTCGCTTTCGCGCCACGGACCGTCTTCCCGCCGCCGGTTGTGTCCAGAGTATGGGGAGGCGACAGCGTGTCGTCAACCGCGTTGCTTGGCGATCTGAACCGGTTCCCCGCCGCTGGCCGTCCCTCGTCCATCCGGCCGGCCAAACAAGTTCCCCGTTGGCCCTCGATCGTTTAGCGGCTTGCCGTCAAGCAACGCGGCCGCGGGCCGCAACCAAGCGAATTCAATACGTCGAACAGGAGAAAACAGAGAGAACAGAGGGCCACTTCCTCTGTTGCCTCTGTTTCCTCCTGTTCAAAATGCGCCCACGAAAACAAGAAATCGGGAACAGGAATACGAGGAAGTCCTTTCGTGAGCGTTGCTACACCGACGGGATTCCAAACTTCTTGGTGCTACTGACCGCGCAGCGATTTTGCTGCTAGAATGCTAACCGTAAGGACACGCACGTACTGAGTCGGCCGGTTCTCGGTGGGCGCGGCGCGTGGCGTGGCAGCGGTTGGAGCATGCAATTGCCGTTTGGTCCAGAGCAGGAAACCGAGTTATGGGTTTGTCTCGTTGCGTTGTGAATGCCGTCAAGCGATTTTGGGTCTGCCTGGCTGGCTTGATCTGTCTGGCCGGCGCGTCGGACGGTGAACCTGAAAAGGCGAGCGGTCCGCCGGCGGTGGTTTCGCAGCGCGAGGCCGGATTGCAGCAGGCCAACTTGAGCGTGGAACTGACCGATCCGGTATTCGCCGACAAACCCGCACGCGTTCATCGCGTGGTTCAGTTCAAGGACGGAAACGGTTTTACGGCGGGCTATGCGATGCGGGTGACGACCGAGGTCTGCACCGACAAGAAGTGCAAGATCGTGGAAGTGACCATGTATTGGAACGCGGTGGGGGATTACGAGCGGCTTGAATGCCCGCCGGGAAACCCGCTGACCAAGAAGGAGCACGTTCCGTTCACGGCCGCTGACTACGCGAAACTCGACGGGATTCTCAAGGACCGGGAGTCCATTCTGGCCAGGCATTCGCTGGCCTTTCTGGCCAAGCCCGTCGAAACCGACCTGGGCATCGACGCCTTGTCGGGCGCGACCCCGCTGACCGTGCAGGAATCGGTGGTCCAGGACGCCGCCTATACCAGTTGGGCGCTGTGGCACTGGGCCAACGGAGAAATCGTCCAGAAGCTGCGCGGCCTGACCGAGCAGAGCTGCACGTTGCCCTACCTGAGACAGCTGCTGCGTTCCCAGAACCGGAGCTACGTCGATTTCGCCCTGAAGCACATCCTGGCTCAGCGTCCCCTCGAGTCCCAGTTGCTGGACGATGTTCTGCACGTCTTGGAGCATGGCGACCGGGAGCAGATCGCCCTTTCGCTGCAATTCGTGACCGGCGCGGCGCGGGACAAGCAGCAGCTGCACGCCCGCCTGATCGAGTCCTATGGCCGGATGAAGAGCATGTACAGTCCGCTGATCTTGGACTATTTTGCCGCCCAGCCCGAGCTTCCTTGGGCCACCCTGGAAGGGCTCACAACACACCTCGACCGGCTGCCCTACTTCCAGGTCCATTTGATACTCCGATTGCTGGAAGAGCGGAAGTTCTTTTCCAAGAAGACGGAATCCGATGTCGTTCGACTGCTGAACGGGGATGACTTCTTTATCGCCCGGCGCGCGAGCGAACATCTGCTGAACCAGGACCTGAGCGGCGAGGTGAAAGAAAAAGTGCATGCCTTCCGCCAGCGGAACCGCGACCGGTTGTAGCCGCGGCCCATGCTTCTCGTTGACAGCGGTGTGTCGATGCTGGCCGGGCCTACTCCACGACCTCGTGCGCCGCGCTGCCGCGAGCGGCCCGCTGCTGGTTGTAGCTGGCTTGGATCTCTGCGAGGTTCAGGGCGCGCCGATAGATCTTGACCTCGTCCAGCAGGCCGACAAAGGGCTGCCAGCTGGAACCGATCGAGAGGTCGCTGCCGGCCACGTCCAAGGCGCCGGTGAAGGCGGCCGGGATGGCTCGCTCGCTGTCTAGGACGCCGTTGTAGTAGTATCGGGTCTTGGCGTTGGCGCGGTCGACCACGATCACGAGATGCGTCCAGGCGTTTTCTGGAATCGCCCCACTGGGCCGGCTGGCGCAGGAGACTCGGTTCGCGTCCCGCATCTCGATGAAGGGTTTTCCCTCCGCAGTGACGTTCAAGTTCCACCCGGTGTCCGGAAAGTGGTCCTTGCTCATGAATCGTCGGCGCGCGTCGCTCGACTCGATCTTGAGGTCCGTCGGGCAGATCCACAGCTCGATGCTGAAATCGCCTGTGCCGAAACGCAGGGTCGGGGCGTCCTTGACGACGGCGCTGTGGGCCACCGCATCGCACAGCAGGGACGCGCCGAACGCCCCCTTGGCCCGCTTGGTCCAGACCTCGGCATCGTTGCGGCAGCCGGAGTGGTCTTCGGCGGTGTAGGGGTCGTCCTCGTCGAACGTCCAGTGTGCCGCGAGCCCCTGGTCGTTGGCGATCTGCTGAGGCTGGGCCTCACTCGCCGCCGCCCGCGCTCGCGGCCGGCGCTTTGGCGGCTGCGCGAGTTCCTCGGCCGTGCCCAGACGCAGGTTGTCGATGTATAAGGTGCTGGCGGCGTCCGTCGTGCTGGAGATTCCCAACCAGTGGACCTCGCGAAAGGCGCTGTTCAGGTACGGCAACTCCAGGGCCACGGGCTCCAGTCCAGGACCGCGCAGGGCGAACTGGTACGTTCCGGGAGCCCCCTCGCCGAGCGCGATGGCGATCTCGACGTGGACCCATTCGCCCAGCGGCATCGTGGCGACCTCGCGGCCGCCGGCCGTCACTTTGCCATCGGGGGCCACCGACACGGTCGGGCCGATCACGTAGGAACTGCCTTCGTATTGGCGCACTTCCACGAAAAAACGGGCCGGCGCGTCTTTGGAGTTGAGCATGTCCCAGGCGAGCTTGACCTGGCCGCCGGTGTACGTCTTCCGGTAATAGATGTGCGGCGTCCACCCGCGCTTCTGCCCAGGCGCGTCGGTGAACTTCAGGCTCTGACGGCCGTCGGCGGCTGTGTCTGTGGACACCCGGATGCAAGCTCCGTTCTCGCCCTCGAGGCAATCGCCGTCCAGGGGCGGCGTGTCGGGCAAGTCCGACTCGAACTCCAAATTGGCGACGAACGGGAGTTCGACCGGCGGCGGGATCTCCTTGAGCGTGCGGTTGGGGAACTGCTTCGGCAGGGCCACCCAGGCCGGATCGCCGTACAGGCCCGTTTGCCGCAGGTCGATGGGCTGGAAGCCGAGGCCCAGCGCCGGGGAGTTGGGCCGCAAGCCAAAGTCGCCCCGCGCCGGATCCACGAACAACGGGTCCGCGACCACCGAGCCCGCGTCGTTGCCTTGGGCTTGCCAGGCCGCGAAGTCCCGGCCGGCGAAGACGGGCGCCCCGGCGGTGCTCCAGTACAGATTCCGCCCCAGCTTCCAATCGCCGTTCTTCCAGACGCCGCCGAGCATCTGCGGGATGTCGGCATAGACGATGTTCCCTTCGGCGATGTAATGGCAGGGGATGTCCTCGCGGCACCGCTGCAGCTGGCCCGCTCCGCCGAAAGCGAAGATGTTGTTGCGGATCGTATTGTCCTTGCCGTAATGCTGGAACAGCGGGCAGGTCCGGACCCGGTACACGACGTTGTTCTCGATCAGGATCTCCGAGCTGCCTTCGTCGGGGTAGATGCCGGAGCCGTGGGACACAGGGGCATAGTTGTAAACGTCGTGGATGTGGTTGTACCGCTCGGTGGTTCCCGGCGAGATGCCCAGCGTGTAAATGCCGCCCATGTCGCCCAGCCCGTCGCCGTTCCCCAGATGATGAATATGGTTGTAGTCGAGGGTGTTGTGGTTGGCGGAACTGGGCTGGAAGCCCCAGGACCAGCCGCACGAGATGCCCGAGTAGTCGAAGTCGGCGATCTCGTTGTGGGTCACCGTGTTGTAGGAACTTCGGCCGATCCAGACGCCGTGCGCGCCGCGGAACTGGTACGAGCCGTCGTGAATGAAACAGTTGTCCAGGGTGATGCGTTCGGTGGGCGCCGCTTCGTGGAGCCCCCAGCCGCCGCCGATGTAAACGCCGCCGCCGCCCAGGTCGCGCAGATGACAACGTTCCAGACGCACGTCCGAACAGCCTTCCGCCATCCAGGCCCCGTGAGCGCCGGTGTGGGCGATCTCGCAGCCCTCGAAACTGGCATGGCGCAGTCCGCGGGCCTGAATCAGTCCCGGCTGGTAGATCTCGCCCTGCCCCGGGTTGCGAATCCACCGCAGTTGCGAATTCGTATGCCGGAAGGCCAGGCCGCGAAAGTGCAGATGCTCGACGAAGGCATCTTTGGCAGGCTCGCCCTTGAACTCGACCAGGGTCGAGGTAATCCGCGGGGCGATGGCCTCGATGCCGGTCATGGTCTCGCCCGGCAGCGGGTAGTAGTACAGCCTTCCCGCGGCCTCGTCCAGATACCATTCGCCCGGAGCATCCAGGCCTTCGAAGACGTTTTCCACGTAGTACCGCTGCTGCTTCTCCCAGCGGCCCATCGGCCAAGGCGCCCCTTCGCGGAGCGTGACCAGGTTCGCCTCCGTGTCCAGGGACCGGATGTGATGAATCGACGTTTCCCAGGAGTGATAGACGATCAGCACGATGTCGTGCGGGTTGGTCCACTGCTTCAAGTCGCCGTCGCGGAAGTAAAACGAACGCGAGTCGTCTTTCGAAACGGGACCTTCCGTGCGCAGGAACTCGCGCTGATTCGGTATCCGGGCGCGGGGGCGGCGCTGGCCGTTGACAAAGAGCTGGTTGAATCGCCAAACGGCACCGTCCGGTCCTTTCGGCAGCTCGGCCCGCCACAGCTTGCCGTCGCAACGCGTGCGGCTTTGGGGGCTGTCGTCGAGTTGCCAACCGCGGATGGGCATGCCGCCGCTGACGACCGGTGTCTCGCCGGCATCCGCCGCGTAGGTGACCGGACCGAGCGCCGTGCCCGAGTCCGCGGCGGTAAACACGAGCGGCTTGCTCAGCGGGTACGTCCCGCCGCGCAGCAACACGGTGATCGGGCCCGGTTGGCCGCCAGGGGCTGCTTTCAGTTCCCGGATGCGTTCTTGCGCCCTGCCCAGGGTCGCCAAGGGGCCATCGGTCTGATCCGCGTTCGGAGCCGCCGAGCGGCCCGACCAGGCGTCGTTGCCGCTGGGCGAAACGTGCAGAACCAGCGCTGGGGCCTGCTCCGCAGCCTTGACCGCAGGCGTGCCAGCCACCGCCAGCATGATCGTCGCGCAAGCCGTCAGGACGGAACAGAATCCCGTCCGAGTGCGGAACACAACCCAAGCGGATGCCGTTCGCCGCAGCGACGTGTGCGATTTCAGATCTGGAGTAAGCATGATGCGGTCTCCTCGGTTTGGGCGGGCGAGCAGGAAGCTTGCCGCCGTTGCAGGCGGCAGAACGATGCGTTTGGAGTTGGCAGCGTTCGAGAAATGACTGTCCCGTGCTTTTTGCTGATCATCACACGGAGTGCGATGGCTACTTTGACGGGGCGGGTCTTCAGGGCGGTCCGGGTGCCCGGCCCTTTGCCCGAAAGCTTTCAACACCACGTTATCCTCCGGTTGGCCGTCCGTATTCTACCACCACATCGGTTTCGCGGGCAGGCTCAGTTGGACGCAAGTCGCACTCCACGGGTGGCAGGCGGTCGACGCCCGCTCGCTGGCGTGGCGGAGTTGGCTTTCCGGCGCGAAGGGCTACACCTACGGTGCCGGCGATACTCCGCCCAAATGCCCGCAGGGCAGCGGCGGCGTTTGAAAATGGGTCACCGACCGCGAAAAGCCTGATTTCTGGGAAAAGGCGATCGGTTGGGAAAGCTCCTTCCAGATGCAGTACCTGCACGACTTTCTGG
>CAYPGE010000392.1:0-8700 GCA_964409865.1 uncultured Pirellulaceae bacterium | reverse complement strand
GTTTCGGCGGGGTCAGAGACCCGCGCCGAACGGTTTTGTTAGCGGTTCTAAGTCAATTCGTTGGAGATGGTCTGGCCAGCGCAGAACACAACGGCCAGGTACCGCGAACAGCTGGTTCCAGGACGAAGCCGGCAGAGCCATGTTACAACGGCCAAAGTGGTCGTGTCCAGCGTCAGGTCGATCCGATGGCAGACAAGCCGTTGGCGGCCGTATCGGGCCCGTCCGTGCCGTCGCCTTACCCAGGTCGCAATCTGCCGAGATTTGACTAGAATAGCTCCTGGAGGTATGCCAGTCATGCAAACGAGATTCATCGTCTGTTTCCGTGCCAAGGACCACGATGGCGTGTTGGGCGAAGCGGTGCTGGAAGTTGATCTTCCTTTCGCTCCTACGGCCCAAGTCCAATTCGAGCATCCCGTCTGGGCTGAGGCACGAGAGTCCGCGTTGGTAATCTATGACCTGGGGAGCGAATCCTTCTTGGTGAGTTTCGGAATCGAGGAGCTTGATACGAAGGCGAAATGGGAGAGCGAAGCGGAGACCTATCGCAAACACGGCTGGACCGTGCGATAGCCTCGTCGCCAACAGGGTTCCCAGTGCTTGCGTCGGCGGGCATCCCAGTGACGCCCGTGGTATGATAGGATTGTGTGTCATTCGTCCGTTCGCGGGCTAGCGCGGCTTCTGCTGCGGCCCTGGCCGGACGATTTGAGATCGCCCTCCAGCGACGAGTTCACCTATGTCAAGCGTCTCTCCTTCGGAACCTAAACGCCGCCGAGTTGCGTTCTTGGCGCTGATTGCGATCAGTGGAGCGTGCTTGTCGTTGTTGGCGTACGCAGCGCTGCGGAGCAAAGAGGAGCGACTGCTCGGCACGCGACTGGAGGCGGACGCCGCGCAGCGGGTCCGTGCGATCGAACGGCGATTCGAAGACAACGTGGTGGCCATTTACCGACTGGGATCCTTCGTCCGGCAAGGGCAACCCGGCAGCCGCGAGGATTTTCGCGAGACAGCCGACCGCTTGCTGGCCACCAATCGTGATGTCCGGGGCGTGTATTGGGTTCCTCACGTCACCTCCGGCGAGCGGTCGCTGTACGAGCAAGCGGCCCAAGAAGCAGGGTTCCCCGATTACCAGACCAGGCAGCTGTCCGCCGGCGGTCAGCTGCTTCCCGTTCCGCTTTCTTCCGACCGCGATCTGCTGCCGATCTACTTTGTGGAGCCCATGGCTTCGCAACAGACCGTGCTGGGGCTGGACTTGACCGCGGTTCCGGAACTGGAAGAAACGATCGCTCGCGCCATTGCTGAAGGCCGGCCGGCGGTCTCGTCCGCGTTGGGCTGGGCGGATGATCCGGCGGCAGGCAAGGTGCTGTTCAACGTCCGCGCCGTATATGCCAACGTCATCAGGGGAGATGAACCGGACGCGCGAGAACTGCGACAGCAACAACTCGTGGGTTTGCTGGCGGTGCTGATTCGCTGCGACGAGATGCTGGCCGGGGCCTTGAACGTGTTCCGGCCCGGCGTCGACGTGCGGGTGTTCGACGATTCGCCGGCGACCGGTCGCCGCTTGATGTGCATCTATCATAGCGATGCGCAGAAAACGGAGTTCGCGACACCATCCGCCGAGTCCCCGCGGCCGTTGCCGGGAATGCCGCCGGCCGTTGCCTTGGAGGTGCCGGGCCATTCCTGGTCGATCGAATGTCTGCCCACCGCGGCCTATCTGGCCGAGCATACGGGCACCTTGCCGATTATCAGCCTGTGCTTCGGACTGCTGCTGACCGCCGTGCTGACGACCTACGCCAACACCCTGTTGGGACGCGCGGAGAAAGTCCAGCAACTGGTCGTCCGCCGCACCGCCGAACTGGACTACGAGCGGTTCTTGCTGGAGACGCTGCTCGACTACTCGCCCGACTACATCTACTTCAAGGACCGCGACAGCCGGTTCTTGCGCCTCAGCCGAGCGCTGGCGAATTATCTCGGTCTGGACGATCCCTCCGCCGCCATCGGGAAGACCGACTGCGACTTCTTCGACGCCGAACGCGCCGAGCAGTACCGCGCGGATGAACAAGAGGTGATGGCGACCGGTCGGCCGATCATCGACAAGGAAGAGAAAGGAATTTTTCCGGACGGCCGCGTGGCTTACCTTTCGACCACGAAGGTGCCGCTGCGCAACGGCCGGGGAGAGATCATCGGCACCTTCGGCATCTCCCGCGACATCACCGCACGCAAGCGGGCCGAGGAAGAAGCGGAAACCGAGAGGTACTTGCTGCACAGCCTGATGGACAGCGTCCCCGACAGCATCTACTTCAAGAACGCCGAAGGTCGGTACCTCCGCGTCAACCGGGCCAAGGCGGCTCGGTCCGGCCTGAGCGATCCGGCCGAAGCGATCGGCAAGTCCGATGCCGACGTGTTTCCGGCGGAGCACTCGAGGCGGACCCTGGAGGACGAAGAGGAAGTGATCCGCACCGGCCGGCCGCTGATCGGCAAGGAGGAATTCTTGACGTGGCCCGACGGCCGGCAAAGTTGGGTCGCGACCACCAAGCTGCCGCTGTACGACCGGGACGGCCGCATTGTGGGCACGTTCGGCATCTCCCACGACATCACCGGACAGAAACAGGCCGCCGCGCAGGAGCGCCTTGCCAAGGAAGCCGCCGAGGCCGCCAGCCGCGCCAAGGGCGACTTCCTGGCCAACATGAGCCACGAGATCCGCACGCCGCTGAACGCCATCATCGGCATGACCGAACTGGTGTTGGACACCGAACTGGCGACCTCCCAACGCGAGTACTTGAAGCTGGTCATGGAGTCCGGCGAGTCGCTGTTGTCGGTGATCAACGACATTCTGGATTTTTCCAAGATCGAAGCCGGCAAGCTGGCGTTGGAGTCGACCGAGTTCGAGCTGCGCGAAAGCCTGGGCGACGCCCTTAAGTCGCTCGCTTTTCGCGCGCACTGCAAGGGCCTGGAATTGGCTTGCGAGATCCACCCCGAGGTGCCCGAACGCCTGTACGGAGACGTCGGCCGTCTGCGTCAGATCCTCGTCAACCTGGTCGGCAACGCGATCAAATTCACGGAGACCGGCGAGGTCGTCGTCGAAGTCACCTGCCGCGGGCGAACGGAGAGCGAAGCCGAGTTGTACTTCAGCGTCCGCGATACGGGAATTGGCGTTCCGGCAAGCAAGTTGAGTTCGATCTTCGCGGCTTTCGAGCAGGTCGACACCTCGACGACTCGCAAGTTCGGCGGGACCGGCCTGGGCTTGACCATCTGCTCGCGGTTGGTGGAACTGATGGGAGGCAAGATCTGGGCGGACAGCGAATTCGGCCGGGGCAGCACCTTTCACTTTACCACGCGTTTTGGCTTGGCTCATGGCAAGCCGCTGCCCAAGCCGCCGGTCGTCGTACACGGGACACCCGTTTTGATTGTGGACGACAACGCCACCAACCGCCGCATTCTGGAGGAGATCCTCCGCAACTGGGACATGCGGCCCCGGTCTGTCGCCAGCGCCCCCGAGGCCGTCCGGGTGTTGCGCGAGGCTTATCGAGCCGGCGCATCATTCCCGCTGGTGCTGACCGACTCCAACATGCCGGAGATGGACGGCTTTACCTTGGCCGAGCAAGTCAGACAGGACCCCGAACTCGGCAGCACCTTGATCATGATGCTGACCTCCGGCGATCGTCCGGGGGAAATCGCCCGTTGCGAACAGCTGGGCATCGCCGCGTACCTGCTCAAACCGATCAAGCAGTCGGAGCTGTTTGACGCCATCGTCCTGGCCTTGGGGGTGAACGCCGTGGACGAGGAAGCGCGATCCGCGCCGGCCACTCCGCCGCCGTCCGCCCCGCAACGGTCGCTGCGCGTCCTGTTGGCAGAGGACAGCCTCGTCAACCAAAAACTCGCCGTGGGGTTGCTGGAGAAACACGGCCATCGGGTCACGTTGGCCAACCACGGCCGGGAAGCGGTGGCGGCATGGGAATCGCAGGACTTCGATCTGGTCCTGATGGACGTGCAAATGCCGGAGATGGACGGCTATGAGGCCACGGAAGCCATCCGCACGCGCGAGCAGGAGACGGGCCGGCACACGCCGATCATCGCCATGACGGCGCACGCCATGAAAGGCGACCGCGAACGCTGCCTGGCGGCCGGCATGGACGGCTACGTCGCCAAGCCCATCCGGGCTCAACAGATCTTCGACGCCATCGAGCAGGTGCTCGGCAGCGGGCCGCTCAACGTCCCCTGAACGTTCGCGTCCTGGCCGGCCTCTCCGGTTCTCGCGGATGCGCTGCCGGCGCGGGGGCATGTTTCCCCGATGGGGGCGTTCACTCCGGCTTCCGGTCTTGCACCAACTGGGTTTGACCGTAAACAGGCAGGTGCCGGTAGTAGACTTCCAGGCACATCGCGTTCATGGCCGTGGTGTACACGCGGCCGCCGTAGCCGCCCCAGATGGTGTCGCTGGGCCAACTGCCGGCCAGCGTGCCATTGGTCTCCTGGGTCGCCAGCAGGCGGTCTTGCAGCGCGCTGTTCCAAGCCTCCCAGGCGGGGCCTTGAACCTGGAACAGGGCCAGGGTGGCGTAGTACCAGTAGTACTCGTTGAACGGCCCGCCCTGCGGCGTCTCCTGCAGCAGATACGCGACGGCCTCGCGAAGAGCCGACTCGTCCTGCTTCCAGCCGAGGAACGCGCGGCAGACCAACGCTTCGGCCGTCATCGTCCGTGACGGCGCGGTGCGCGGGCGGTAACTGGCCAAGCCCCGTTGCGGTCCCGTCGTGACCGTGTTCAGGAAGCGGATCATCCCCGCCCGCGTCGCAGCGGGGACCGGCAAGCCGGCCAATTCCGCGCTGTGCAGCGACATCAGCTGCCAACCCAGCTGACTCGTGTCCCCTTCGTCGCCCGGTTGGTAGCGCCATCCGCCGGTGACCGGGTGCTGGGACCGGATCGTATAGCCCAGGGCCTGCTCCAGGAAGGGACGCAAGCCCGGATCGCCGGTCATGCCGTAAGCTTCGCCCAGGGCCAGCGTTGCCATGCCGTGACAGTACATGCGGGCGAACAGTTCGGCGTTGCCGGCCAGATTGCCGTCGGCCGCTTGACGGCGGGCCAGAAACTCCAAACCGCGGCGGACCGTGGTGGCATGCTTGCCGCCCCGATGCGTATGGCCCGCGCCGAGGAAGGCCAGGACGGCCAGTCCCGTCACGGCCGTGTCGGCCTCGCCGCCCGCACCGCCGCGATCGTGCCCCAGCGTCTTCGTCTCGCGACCGCCGCCGTGCCGGCTGCAATCCCAGCGGCCGTCCTCGTTCTGATTGGCTGCCAACCACTGCAGGGCCGCCTGCACCGCCGCCTCGGTCATGCCGTTGCCGCCGCCCATCGCCAGTGCAGCGGCCCGCTGCGCAGCGCTGCGGCTGCGGTAGGCATCCGGCAACTCGCCCGCTTCGCTGATCGGCTGGGGCGGGGCCAATTTCCAGGTCGCCTCGCCCGATGAAGACGCCAGCGTCCCGCGATCTACGGACGAGGGCGTGGCGGAAACGACCGGTGCGTCGGCCGTAGACGATTCCTTGATTTCGTCGAGTGCCGCGTCCGCCGCTTGGAGGCGATCCTGCGAGCCGGTCAGCGCGGTGGGCGATGGCAACGGCAGGGCCATGTCGATCAGCCGCTGCAGTTCGTCCTGCTCCGCAGCGAGCTTTCCGGCCGGCTGGTCGGTAACTCGGATCGTCGGCGCAGGGGTCAGCTCCGCGACAGACAGCCGTTGCGGCTCCGGCAGGGCGGGCTTGGCGAGTTGTTCCGCGATCGGCGATGACGGGGAAAGTGCGGGCGCAGCGGGGAGCGGCGTGTCGAGCGGATCCCCCGGCAGCAAATGCGGAGGTTCGCTTGGCGCCGCATCCGTGACCGCTGCGTCGGCGAGCGTCGGGGGGGCGATCGTCTGCGGCGTCAAGTCGGGCATGCGAGGCGGTTGCGGGACCTGGTCGGAGCCGGTCTCGGATTGCGGTTTGGCCTCCGCGATTGGCTCGGCTGGTTCCTCCAAAGGCGGCTTGTCGGGTTGGGACGGAACTGCCTGCTGCGGCTCCGCGCCGGCGTCCACCACGGTCAAGTGAATAATCGACTCCGGACCGCGAACGGGCAGGTCGGGAAACAGCTGCACGCTGCAGGCGGAAGCCAGCAGCAGGAGATGGGCAAACACGGACAGCGCGACGCATTTCGCCAGCGGGCGGCCGCGCCCCCAGCGTTTGAAGAGCAGGATCAGCAGAGTCCCGCCCAGCAGTCCCAGTCCCGCGACGAGCAGCAGGGCGTTGGTCTGCAGTGCGATCCCCGCGACGCACCAGCCAGGGATCTGGGCGAAGACCAGGGCAGCCGTGTCCATCGTTTAGCCGCCTTTCGCCGGCAACCGCACGGAGATCCCCATCTCGGAGATGCCCGCTTGGCGACACGCATTCAGCACGGTGGCGACGCTCTGAAATGTCCCTTCCGCGTCGCCGCGGACGATCACGCCCAAACCGGCGTACTGAACCCGCGCGGCCGTCAGCTCCTGTCGGAGTTGATCGGCTGTAAGGAATCTGTCGTCCAGCGAGATCTGTCCGTCTCGGTAGACATTGATGACGCGTTTTTCCAGCGCCGGCGACAGCTTCCCGGCCTCGCTTACCTCCGGAACCTTGACGGGCAGCTTGGTCTCCGCCCCGATGAACCTGGTCCCCACCACGAAGAAGATGATCAGGTTGAAGACGATGTCGAGCATCGGCGTCAAGTTGATGGCGGGCAATTCGTCTTGGTAGGTTTTCAGAGACATGGCAGGTGGGAGCGCGTTGACGGCGCCGAGCTTCCTTGCTCTACGGGTTGTTTCGGCCGGAGGCCAAGTTTTCTTCAATCCCCTCGCCGGCCCTAGGACAGGTTATCTGGCTCAGGCGACCTTTCTGCTCTTTCTCTCCCCGGCCGGTCGCTCGCCGTCGTGCGTTCGAGGCAATTGTCCGTCGGCGGCGATGACGTCCACAATCCGCTGGCCCAGGCCGTCGATGTCCGTGATCAGCCGGTCCACGCGGCCCACAAAATAGAGATAAACGATCAGCGCCGGGATAGCGACGCAGAGTCCTCCGGCCGTGGTCAGCAGTGCCTGGCCGATGCCCCCGGCGAGCATCTCCGGCCGTCCCATGGCGTCCCCGACGGCGATCGTGTTGAACGTCTGGATCATGCCGAACACGGTGCCCAGCATGCCCAGCAACGGCGTCACCGTGGAGATGCCATTGATCACCCGCAAGTACTTGCGAAGTTCGTTGGTCACCCGCTCGCCGGCGTCGATGATGGCTTGCTCGACCTCGACCGCCGGCCGGCCCCATTTGCGAATGGCGGCGGCGAACACTTCCGCCACCGGACTGCGGTTCTTGTCGCACAATTCCAGTGCAGCCTCGGGACCAAGTTGCCCGTCGCGAAGTTGCTGCAAGAACCGCTTCACGAACGGCCGGGGAATCACGCGTCCGCGCCGCAGGCTGATCAGCCGCTCGAAGACGAAGACCAGCAAAACCACCGAGCAGAGGCCGATCGGAAGCATCAACGGTCCGCCGTCACGCATGACCTGCAGCAGGTTCTTCATCGGAATCTGTCCGCCGTCGCCGACCGGTTCGGCCAGCAGGGGGGGCGGGCCGGCCGGTAGCGTTACGGACTCGGGCGTATCCGGCGCGGTCTGTGCTCGCACCGCCTCCGTCACGGCCAGCGGCGCCAGCATTCCCAGCAGGGTCCACGCGAGCACCGTCCGGCCCCCTGCCGCAGAGATCGATCTCATCACGTGTCGCCTCGCTTGCTAGGGTTGCGAAAGAGTGCGGCGCCGCGCGTTGCGGGTGGCATTCTGCGGCTGTGGCCCGACGGGCGCCGGCGCGGTAAAGCTGGCCGCGGCGGCGGTTTCCTTTCGAGCCGGCCCGGCTGCCTCCGAGGCCGGCAACATCGCCCTCGAAGTTGGCGCGATGGTTCTGGAGGCTGGCACCACGCCCATGGCGGCTGGCGCCGGCACTTTGCTGTTCAACCGTTGGAGCCGTTTTGCCGCTTCCTGCGCATACGGCGTATCGGAGTACTTCGCGACGACTTGTCCCCAGACGTTGGCGGCGTCTGCTCGCTCGCCTCTCAGTTCATGGCATTTGCCCGCCTGGACCAACGCGGCCGCCTTCCAAGTGGGATAGTTGAACAACGTATCCACGCGGTAGTACGCTTTCAACGCCTGCTCCAAATCCCGTTGCGCCGCGAACGCTTCACCGATCAGCCACTGGGCCATCGCCGCCGTTTCCGTCCTGCCGCCTTCTGGGGACCGGATGACGCGTTCGTAACGCGGCACCGCCGCGGCAAAGTTGCCCTGCTGCGCGAGGCAACGGCCGAGCAGGCAGTCCACCTCGTACTGCTGCGGAAACTTGGGGAATCGTTCTTCGATGCCGTTGGCCAACTGGTACGCCTGCTGCCAGTTCTGTTGTTCTGCCAGGATTTGGGCGCGGCGCAGGAGAATCATGCCGCGCCACGCTTCCTCGCCCGGCAACCCTGCCGGCTCCAACTTCGCGAACCACTCCAGGGCTGCCTCATACTCCTTCTGCTGATAGTAAGCCTCGGCCACCCAGAACGTGGCGGTGTCGGCCAACGGCGAATCGGGAAATTGCTTCAACAGCTCCTGCATCGGACCGGGAACGCCCGCCCAACGCTGGGTGGACGCGGCCAGTTGGCCTTGCAGAAACAGCGCATGGGACCGGATTTCCGGCGTGCAATCGGCT
>CAYPGE010000391.1:0-8708 GCA_964409865.1 uncultured Pirellulaceae bacterium | reverse complement strand
ACCGGCTTGCGGAAGAAGCGGGGCTTGTTTCGTACAAATACCGGCCCGCGGCAAGTCACGCGACGGCGTCCGCCGCCTTCTTAGGGCGGCGGACGCCGGTCTCCGTCGATCCGCCGCTGGAGACTTTGCCGTCGGCAGGCTTGCTGTCCAGAGTCTTGCTCTCCGACGCCTTGCCGGCCTTGCTGTCCGAGGCTTTCTTTTCCGCCTCGACACCCCTCTTGTAGGATTCGCTACGGTAGTCGGTTTGATAGAACCCCGATCCCTTGAACAAAATCGCGGCGCCGGTCCCGAACAGCCGCCGCAAGGACTTCCGGCCGCAACGCGGACACTTCCTCTTGACCGGCTCGCTGATGGACTGAAACAGTTCGAACGCATGCGCGCACGAATCGCATTCGTAGTCATAGGTCGGCATGAGTTGTCCTCCGTTTGAACCAAATCCGCCTTCGTCACAAATCGATCGCATCATCTTCCGTCGCAGGCGGCGACTCGGCGGTCGGCCGGGTCGAGACCAAGACCTGAGCTGGTCTGACGATCCGGTCGTGCAATTGATATCCGGTCACGGTCACTTCCGCCACCGTCCCCGGCGTCAAGTCTTTGCTGGGGATCTGGGCAATCGCTTCGTGCAGGTGGGGATCGAAGGCGGCACCCTGGGCTTCGATCCGCCTGCAGTGGTGCTGCTCCAGCACCAACTGCAATTCTTGGGCGACCATCTTAACGCCTTCCAACAGCCCTGCGGAGCCCCCCGTCTGCTCGGCTGACTGAATCGCCCGTTCCAGGTTGTCCACCACGGGCAGCAGGTCCCGAACCAGCGGCAGGGGGGCGTATTTCGTCTCTTCCTGCAAGAGCCGATTGGCCCTCTTGCGATAATTATCCAACTCGGCGTGCGCGCGCAGGATGCGGTCTTCCGCCTCCGCTAATTGGGACTGAAGCTGCTCGATCTGCGAAGGGCCGGAATTGGCTGCGGCCGACTCAGCCGCCGCGGCTGCCACCTCCCCGATGACCTGGTCCCTCGCATCCATGTCGGATGGGTTCCCGTCGCCGGGCGGCTGTCCGACCGTCGCGTCAGCGGCGTCTGACTCCGGGCGACTGTTCGCCGCTGCCGCGGTGTCTTTGGGCTGCAATGTCTTGCTCATGGTTGTTGCCTACGATGCACCTTCCCCCGTGAAATAGCTGGTCAGCTTGTCCAGGAAGCTCTTGCGTTGCGGCGAAACGTGGGAGTTTTCCACCTCCGCCAATTCCCGTAGCAGCTCTTCCTGGCGTGGCGTCAACTTCTTTGGGACCTCGATGTAGGTTTGGACCACGAGGTCTCCCATAGCGCCGCCGCGCACGTTGGGCATGCCGCGCGACCGCAGCCGGAACAGTTCGCCCGATTGCGTACCGGCGGGAATTTCCAATTCCGCACGCCCCGTGAGCGTGGGAACTTCGATCTTCGCCCCCAACGCCGCCTGGCTGTAGGTCACCGGCAGCCGCAACAGCAGATGGTTGCCGTCCCGCTGGAACAACTTGTGCGGCCGGACGGTCACAAAACAGTAGCAGTCCCCGCGCGGGCCGCCATCCGGACTGGGTTCGCCTTCGCCCGCCAACCGCACGCGCATGGAGTCGTCGATTCCAGCCGGGATGGCGACTTCGAGTTGAACGCGCTGTTTCACGTAGCCGTTCCCTCGGCAGTCGCTGCAGGGATCCGTAATCACCGATCCCGCCCCGTGGCAGTACGGGCAGGTGGTTTGCACCCTCAAGATGCCTGCCGATTGCACCACTTGGCCGCGTCCGCCGCACCGGCGACAGACTTCGGGCCGGGAACCCGGCTTGCTGCCCGTCCCCTGGCACGTCTCGCAACGGGAACTGCGAGAGAATTCAACGGTCTTGGACACGCCCTTGGCGGCCTCTTCCAGTTCCAGCGTCACGTCGCAACGGATGTCGGCGCCGCGTCGTTGTCGATGCTGCCGGCGGCCGCCTCCGCCGCCGAAGAATCCGCCGAAGCCGAACAGGTCGCCGAAGGCTTCGAAAATGTCCCCGACGTCGGTGAAGTGGGGCGCCGCGCCGCCCGCCTCCAGGCCTGCGTGTCCGTACTGATCGTACAGGGCGCGTTTGTCCGAGTCGCTAAGGACTTCGTACGCCTCGGCGGCCTCCTTGAATTTCTCCGTCGCGTCCGCATCGCCGGGATGGCTGTCGGGGTGGTACCGAATGGCCAGCTTGCGATACGCGGCGGCGACCTCCTTTTCGGTCGCGTTGCGCGACACGCCGAGCACTTCGTAGTAATCTCGCTTGGCGGCCATAGTCGGCATGGCTCACAGACCTCGTAGCGACAGACTCCCCCGCGGTGAAAAAACGGGCCACCCCCTACGGAAGTGGCCCGTTTTCAATGCAAACCGATGACCAGCTGTTCCGGAACGGCCCCCGTCGAACGGAATTCATTCCGTTCCGAACGGATTGAAACCCGTTCTACTTGGGAGGCCATCGCAGGCTGCGTCAGGCAACGCTGCCCTCGACACGGGCCTTCTTCTTGTCCTCCTTATCGAAGGTCGTGACCAGGGCCTCCGTGGTCAGCATCAGGCTGGCGATGCTGGCCGCATTGCCCAGCGCCGTCCGCACGACCTTTACCGGGTCGATGATGCCGGCCTTGAACATGTCCACGTACTGGTTCGTGTTGGCGTCGTAGCCGATATTCACGTCCTTCTCGCGGACTTCCTCGGCCACCACCGAGCCGTCCAGACCGCCGTTAGAGACGATCGTGCGGATCGGCATATCCAAAGCGCCCAGCACGATATCGACGCCGATCTTTTCATCGCCGCGGGCCGCACTGCGCGCCTTCTCGACCGCCTCGCGGCAGCGCAGCAGAGCCACGCCTCCGCCCGGCACGATCCCTTCTTCGACGGCCGCCCGCGTGGCGTGCAAGGCGTCCTCGATGCGGGCTTTCTTCTGCTTCATGTCCGCTTCGGTCTCGGCGCCCACGGAAATCACCGCCACGCCGCCCGACAGCTTGGCCAACCGCTCCTGCAACTTCTCGCGGTCGTATTCGCTGTCGGTCTCTTCGATCTGGTGATTCAGCTGCGCCAACCGCTTGTCGATGTCGGCCCGCTTGCCCGCCCCCTCGACGATCGTCGTCGCGCTTTTGTCGACCGTCACCTTCTTGGCTCGGCCCAAGTGCGATACTTCCAGGTTCTCCAACTGAATGCCCAGGTCCTCGCTAATCAGCGTGCCGCCGGTCAGGATCGCGATGTCCCCCAACATGGCTTTGCGGCGATCGCCGAACCCCGGAGCCTTGACGGCGCACACGTTCAACACCCCGCGGAGTTTGTTGACCACCAGCAACGTCAGAGCTTCGGCATCCACGTCCTCGGCGATAATCAACAACGGCTTGCCCGTCTGGGCGACCTTTTCCAGGATCGGCACCAGGTCCCGCAGATTGCTGATCTTCTTTTCGTGGAGCAGGATGAAACAGTCCTCCAGCAGGCAGTCCATGTCGGAGGTGCGATTGATGAAGTAGGGCGAAATGTAGCCCTTGTCGAACTGCATCCCGTCCACAAATTCGACGTGCGTTTCGGTCGTCTTGCCTTCCTCGACGGTGATCACGCCGTCCTTGCCCACCCGTTCCAGGGCGTCGGCCAACTGCTGGCCGATCGCCATGTCGTTGTTGGCGGAGATCGCGCCCACGTGGGCGACTTCGTCCTTGCTGGTGACCGGCTTGGCCATCTTGAACAAATGCTCGACGGCGGCGTCAACGCCTCTCTCGATCCCCCGTCGAATGGCCATCGGATTGCTGCCGGCCACGATATTCCGCAAACCTTCGCGGAAGATGGCTCGCGCCAGCACCGTGGCCGTAGTCGTGCCGTCACCGGCGATATCGGACGTTTTCTGAGCCACTTCCACGACCAGCTTCGCGCCCATATTCTCGAAGCGGTCCTCTAACTCGACCTCCTTGGCCACGGTCACGCCGTCCTTGGTGACGGACGGACCGCCGAACGATTTGTTGATAATCACGTTCCTGCCGGTCGGCCCCATCGTGATCGCGACCGCCTTGGCCAGCTTGTCGACGCCCTCCATCATCTTCGCTCGGGCGTGATCCTCAAACAGCAGTTGCTTCGCCACTTTCCAAAACCCCTATTCGAGAGAGTATGTGCGTTGAACCGTTTCGCGAACCGGTTCCAGCGGGACCGGTTCGCACCCACGACGGGCTGAGCCTGCTCAGTCGACGACCTTGGCCAGAATGTCACTTTCCCGGAGGATCTTGACTTCGTCGCCGTTCACCTCGATGTCCGTGCCGCCGTACTTTCCATAAATGACCTCGTCGCCGACCGCGACCGACATTTCTGCCCGCTGGCCGCTGTCCAGCAGTTTGCCGGGGCCCACGGCCACCACCTTGCCGCGCTGCGGCTTTTCCTTGGCAGTGTCCGGCAGCACGATGCCACCGGCCGTCATCTCTTCAGCCTCCATCGGCTCTACCACCACGCGATCGTCCAGGGGGCGAATCTTCAGTTTTGCCATCGTTAAATTCCTTCCTCTTGAATTGTTTCTCGTTATGTTCGCAGGAAAAACCCGTCTATGCTTGACGCCTTGCGATTCCCGGTGCTCGCAAACACCTGGAACCTTCGGCGAGGCTTACATCATGCCATCCATGCCGCCCATGCCGCCCATGCCTCCCATGCCTCCCATGCCGTGGTCGTCGTGAGGACCGCCGCGCGGGGGCTCTTCTTCCTTGGGGATGTCCGTCACCAAGGCTTCGGTCGTCAGCAGCAGGCCCGCCACGCTGGCCGCGTTCTGCAAGGCCGTCCGGACGACCTTGGCCGGATCAATGATGCCGGCTTCAATCAAGTCACAATACTGGTCCTTGTCTGCGTCGAAGCCGTCGTTCTTGCCTTTCATGCGGCGCACCTTGCTGACCACCACGGCGCCGTCCTTGCCAGCGTTGTCAGCGATGCAACGCAGCGGGTAGTCCAGGATGTTGCGCACGATCTTGACGCCTACGGCCTCGTCGCCGGTGGCTTCCAGTTTGTCCAGCGCCTTCTCGGCCCGGATCAGCGCCATGCCGCCGCCCGGCACGATGCCTTCCTCCAGGGCCGCCTGGGTGGCCGCCTTGGCGTCCTCCAGCAGCACTTTCCGTTCTTTCATCTCTGTCTCGGTTGCCGCCCCGCAACTGATCTGGGCAACGCCGCCCGCGAGTTTCGCCAGACGCTCTTGCAGCTTCTCGCGGTCATAATCGCTGTCGGTCTTTTCGATTTCTTTGCGGATCTGCTCCGCGCGGCCGTCGATGGCGTCCTTTTTGCCGGCGCCGCCGATGATGACCGTATCGTCGGCCGTGATCTTGATCTTCTTGGCCCGGCCCAGATCGCTCAATTTGACGCTCTCCAGGTCGATGCCGAGATCTTTGAAGATTGGCGTGGCGCCGGTCAACACGCCGATATCGCCCATCATCGCCTTGCGTCGGTCGCCGTAGCCCGGCGCCTTGACCGCACAGACGCTCAGGATGCCCCGCATCTTGTTCACCACCAGCGTCGCCAGCGCCTCGCCCTCCACATCCTCCGCGATTACCAACAAGGGCTTCTTTGCGCGGCTGATGGCCTCCAACAGCGGAATCAACTTCTTGTTGGAGGAGATCTTCTCCTCGTAGATCAACACGTAGCAGTCTTCCAACTCGACAGCCACGTCGTCCTCGTTGGTGACGAAGTGGGGCGAGAGGAAGCCGCGGTCAAACTGCATGCCCTCGACCACCTCGACCGTGGTCTCGCTGCCGCGTCCTTCCTCGACCGTAATCACGCCGTTCTTGCCGACCTTGACAAACGCGTCCGCCAACACAGCGCCGATCGTCGGGTCGTTGTTGCCGGCGATCGTGGCAACCTGCTGAATCTCCCTCTTGTTTTTCTCGTCGATCGGGGCGGACATCTTGCGAATCGCCTCGACGACGCCATCCGTCGCCGTGGAAATGCCCCGCGAGAGTGCCATCGGGTCGTACCCGGCGGCGATCATCTTCAAGCCCTCGCGGTAAATCGCCTCGGCCAGAATCGTCGCCGTCGTGGTGCCGTCGCCCGCGACTTCATTGGTCTTGCTGGCGACTTCCTTGACGAGCTTAGCGCCGAGGTTCTCGTTCGGATCGTCCAGGTCGATATCCTCGGCGACGGTGACCCCATCTTTGGTGATCTTGGGCGAGCCCCAACCCTTGTCCAGAACGGCGTTACGACCGCGGGGGCCCAACGTACTGCGAACCGCTTTCGCCAGTTTGGACACGCCGGCCATTAGCGATTGTCGCGCATCGTCCTCGTAGACCATTTGCTTTGCCACGTCCGGAATCCTCCTATTGCTGACACAATGAAAAATCGGTAGCCGCTTTTCGCGGGCGTCTTTACGCCTTGTCCGTCGGCGGCAAGCACCCTCCGCGCGGGCGGCGTTGCTTTTCGAGCGGCTGGCAGACTGTATCTGTATTGGCAGACTGAACTATGGCGGGCACACAAGAGCAACCCATGTGCCAAGTGTTGCCATCGAGATGCAACATTAAGCTACTTAGCTGTTTACGGATTTGCCTCCGCCGCCAAGCGGATGTCGACCGCAGATCCAGCGCGCGTGGCCGTGCCATTTTGGCAGGAGTTCTGCCAGCGGTTGGACAGCACCCCAAGGGGCTCAGGCGTAGAAAATTCAAAATTGGCGAGGAGACGATCTCGCTACTTGGACGTCAACACGCCCGCCAATTCTGAAATCTGTACGTCTGAGCCCTTGATGGTTGCTGAACTCGTTGGCATTGTTGTACTTACGCGACTAATGCACGTTGACCGCTGGCCCGTCGGCGGCTAGAATTCGGGCCGTGATCTGTCCCTGCTACGGAAAGAGTCGGTTCGTTCCAACCTGGAAAGGCCCGTGCGTGGATCCGCTACGACTCGGCATTGCGCTCAGTCCACTGGCAGCCTACCTGCTGTTGCTGGGGTTGGTGAACCTGTCGTCGCGCCCCCTGCTGACCAGCGGCGGACGCGACTTGGCGGCGCTGGCCTTGGGAATCAGCGGACTGGTCGCCGTCGGGCCGATGGAGCTGTTTTTTCCGGAGTTAGCCGTCGAGCGTTTTGGCGGTTACGTCTGGCTGTTGTTGTTGGGCTTTTACGCGCTGCTGGTCGTCCTGCTCACGCTAATCCCAAAGCCGCGACTGGTGATCTACAACATGACCGTGGAGCAGCTTCGGCCAACGTTGGCCAACGTCGTGGCGGATCTCGATCCCGACGCCCGCTGGGCTGGAGAGTGTTTGGCGTTGCCTCGGCTGGGCGTTCAACTGCACATCGAGTCGTTTCTCGCGATGCGGAACGTGCAGTTGATTTCGTCCGGAACTCATCAGAGTTTTGCCGGCTGGCGGCGGCTGGAGCGGGAATTGGTCAAGGGCTTGAAAGGCGTGTCTAGTCCGCCTAATCCATACGGCTTTAGCTTGGTCTTTTTCGGTCTATTAATGGTCGCGTTGATCACGTTCTCCATCGTCAGCGACGCGGGGGCTGTGGCCCAGACGCTGCGGGAGATGTTGCGCCAGTAGAAGGGTTGGTCGATGTCGGAAATCGAAGTTCAGGCGGTGGCCACGCGGCGGCAAAAGAAGCAGTTCTTTCACCTTCCGTGGCGGCTGTACCAAGGCGATCCGAACTGGGTTCCCCCCCTGCGGCAGACGCAGTTGGAGTTGCTCAATTTCAAGCCGCACCCGTTTTACGAGGAGGCCAAGATCCAAACGTTCTTGGCCTTGCGGCGCGGAGAGCCTTGCGGCCGTGTGGCCGCCATCATCAACCCGGCACACAACGATCGGGCCAAGGACAAACTTGGCTTTTTCGGGTTTTTCGAGTCGGAGGACGATCCCCAGGCCGCGTCGGCGCTGTTCGCCGCGGCGCGCCAATGGTTAGCCGATCGCGGCATGACGGCGATTCGCGGGCCGATCAATCCATCGTTGAACTACGAGTGCGGATTACTGATCGACGGGTTCGACAGTCCACCGACTTTCATGATGACCTACAATCCGCCCTTTTACGCCCGGCTGATCGAGGGTTGCGGCTTCAGCAAGTCCCAGGACCTGTACGCCTACTGGGGTCATGTGAACATGCTGCAGGAATTGGACAAGAAGCTGCAATTCATTATCGACGAGGCGAAACGCAGGTTCCATGTGGAACTCCGCAACCTGGACCGTTCGCGGTTCGAGGAAGATGTACGGATGTTCTTGGACATCTACAATCGCTCGCTGGTCGGCACGTGGGGGTTCGCCCCGATGTCCGAGCGCGAGATCGAACATGCCAGCGCGGGGCTGCGCCACTTGATCGTGCCGGAACTGACCGCCGCGGCCGAAGTCGATGGGAAGATGGTCGGTGCAGTGTTCGGTCTGTTAGACTATAATCCGCGGATCAAGCAGATCGACGGGCGTTTGTTCCCCTTTGGGTTCCTCCGGTTGCTGTGGAACAAGCGGGCGATTCCACGCGTCCGGTTGGTCAGCACCAACGTCGTTCCCGAATATCAGAAATGGGGCCTCGGACTCGTGTTGTTGAACAAGCTGCTGCCCGACGCACTGGCGTACGGGCTGCAAGAGGCCGAGTTTTCGTGGGTTCTGGAGAGCAACCATTTGTCCAAGGCCACACTGGAGCGGGGCGGTGCGAAGCTGGTGAAGTCGTGGCGGATTTACGACTCGGTGATCGGTGATCGGTGACCGGTAATCGGTGACCGGTAATCGGTGACCGGTAATCGGTGACCGGTAATCGGTGACCGGT
>CAYPGE010000390.1:0-8740 GCA_964409865.1 uncultured Pirellulaceae bacterium | reverse complement strand
GGTCCGGTCCAGGCCACGGGAGGATGCTGATCGCCGCCTCGTTGGACCCCGCCGCCAGACGCCACGCTTCGTCCGAGCCCGGCAAGATCGGATCAGGATTCGCGGGGACCACCTCCGGCGCAGGCAACTGGAACTGGTGGCTGGAGACCAAAAAAACCGTATCGCCGATCATCCGCGAGTCGACGTAACTGCCCTCGATCTCCAAGCGGCTGATCAATTCGGGCGTTTCGGGCGCCGACACGTCGTAGACCGTCACCAGGAACTTCGGCTCGCCTCCCCAGGAGCGACGGGACAGCGGCGCGTCGCTGGCGATCATCGGCATTGGATCGCCGAAGACCGCGGAATCCTGGGAGATCACCGTCAGCCGATCCTCGCTCAAGTACAACGCCGAGGTGGTCCCCTGTCCGCTCAACCGAGATAGGACGCGCATCTTGTCCGCCGCCTGAACGTCGACAATCGTCACGTCCTGTTCGCGGCCGATGTACAGGTAGCGCCCGTCCGTCTTGATCAGGTCGCCTTCATCGACGCCCGCCACCTGGATATTCGTCGTTGAATAGTCGGACCCGGACGCCGCGTTGGCGGTCACCATGGCATCCGTCCGCACAAGCATCAGGTCCCCATCGACGTTGGTGACGTAGGTTGGATACCACCACCGCCAAGCCTCGCGCCCGAACAGGTCGGCGTAACGCTTGTCCGCATCCTCCGCAAGAAACTGCTTCAATTCGTCCGCCGAGGTGAAGCGGACGAATTGGCTCTCGGCGCGGGCTACCTCCGACGCGGACAACTGATCGCCATCGGTGATCACCGGCGCGATGGAACCATCGGCGAACAAAGCGCCAAGCTGGGCATCCAGCACGACGCGCGGTTCCAGCGATTCAAACGTCAACTTACCGAAACGGCGCCGTTTTCTGCGAGGAGTGCTGGCCATCTTCGGATGACTCCGGGGGGCGGAGGTTAAAGAGCCACGCGCGGTTGCTTGACCTGAATTAGTTATTGTACCGCTTTGTTGTGGTTGCAGCCAGAGATGGGCTGTCTTATCGCACAGCTCCGGCGAAATCCTGAGCCAACCGGCCGCTGCACCTGATTACATCATTTTCGGTTTGACGATATTCGAGTGGGCATTGGTTCCAGCGCGAGCGTCCTGCGGAGTCCGTGCGAAAGACCTAGAAGTCTCCGTAAGTCTTGCTCTGAAAAACCTTTGCGCCCACGGAAGATTTCGGGCGTCGCCGTGGCTGAATCCGCCTCGCCACTGGCTCGGCGTGCCAGTTGGCGACGGCATCCGAATACCGTACAATCCCGCCTGATACTAGACGGAGAAGTACTCGTGGCTGGAAAAATCCAAGGCAGCGTGGTTTCCGTTACCGCCTCGGGCCGCTTGGTCACCGACATCATGGCGGATCAACTGCGCGAGGCCCCGCGGGACGAACGAACGCAGGTCCGGTGCGACGAACATTTCACGCAAGGCATCTTCCCGCCTACTCACGGCGAGCCGGAAATGACGTTTCTGGCAGTGCTGGGCGATTCCGGCCCCCTGCAACTGGAAATCGTGGGCGAAAACGCCAGTCTGATGCTGGGAATTCGCGTCGGGCAACGCGTCACCGTGGAATGGGTATGATGGCCTCGCGGGAAGATCTCCAACTCTGGGACCGCGAACTCGTCTGGCACGCGTTTACGCAGATGGCCGAGTACGAGCCGCTGCTGATCGAGCGGGCGCACGGTTGCACCCTCGTCGACGTCGACGGGCGGGAATTCCTGGACGGCGTCAGCAACCTGTGGTGCAACATCCACGGGCACGGTCAACCGCGACTTGACCAGGCGATTCGCGACCAACTGGACAAGGTGGCTCACGTCACTTCCCTCGGCCTGTCGAGTCCCACCACAGCCACGCTCGCCAAACGGCTGACCGAACTCGCCCCGCCGGGACTGCGGCACGCGTTCTTCTCCAGCGATGGATCGTCGGCGGTCGAAGTGGCGTTGAAGATGGCCTTCCAGTACTGGCGGCAATGCCCCGACCCGCACCCTGGCAAGACCAAATACCTGGCGTTCTCCGAAGCCTATCACGGCGACACGCTGGGCAGCGTCAGCGTCGGCGGCGTGGCTCGGTTCCACGAGATGTTTCGGCCGCTGCTGTTCGAGGTCATCCGCCTGCCCACGCCGGACTGCTACCGCTTGCCGCCGGGCGTGACCCGCGCGACGGCGTGCCGGTACTACTTGGACCAGTTGCAGCAGGCACTGCACTTGCACCACGAGGATTTGGCCGCGGTCGTCATCGAGCCGCTGATCCAAGCGGCGGCCGGCATGATCACGCACCCTGCCGGCTATCTGCGCGGCGTGCGGGAATTGACGCAGCGGTACGAAGTCCTGTTGATCGCGGACGAAGTGGCGACGGGCTTTGGGCGGACCGGCAAGCTTTTTGCCTGCGAGCACGAGCGGGTCACGCCCGACTTGATGTGCCTGGGCAAAGGTCTGACGGGCGGCTACCTGCCGATGGCAGCCACGCTGGCTACGGACGAGATTTGGCAAGCGTTCCTGGGCAGCTACGCCGAGGGACGAACCTTCTATCATGGCCACACCTACACCGGCAATCCGCTGGCTGCCGCGGTGGCGTTGGCTACGCTGGACGTGTTCGACGAGGAACAGACGCTGGCTCGTTTGCCGCCCAAGGTCGAGCGACTGGCCCAGCACTTGTCTCGCATCGCCGCCCATCCGCACGTCGGCGACGTGCGGCAGTGCGGACTGATGGCCGGAGTCGAACTGGTGCGGAACCGCCAGACCCAGGAACCGTATGCGTGGGCGGAAAAACGCGGCTACCGAGTCTGCGACAGCGCCCGCGCCGAAGGCGTCTGGCTGAGGCCGCTGGGCAACGTCGTGGTGATCATGCCGCCCCTGGCGATCACCCTGGACGAACTGGACCGCATCTGCCTGGCCGTGGAACGAGGGATCGACCGGGCGACGCAAGCAGTGTTCGAGAAATAACTGTCCTCTGTTTTTGGCGGCTCATCACACGGGACGGTGAATTTTTTTGGCGGCTCATCACACGGAGTGTGATGGCTACTTTGAGCGAACCGCGGCAATGAACAAGCACTTTTGGACCAATACAACCTGGATTCTGGCAACTTGGCTGTGGGCTCCGACGGCGATGCTGCATGCCGCGGACGAGGCCCGGAACCAAGACATCGGACGGGAGGCGATGGATCAGTGGTCCGCCCCTTATCGCGGCTGGCATTACCACCCCGATCACGTCATCCCGGCCCAGCCAAAAATCCCCGGCCACGAGAAATTCCACAGTACGGACTGCCCGTGCGTCTACCAATTGCCAGGCCAAGGGGACAAGTGGTACATGAGCTTCATCGCCTTTAATGGCCAAGGCTACAACTCGTTCGTCGCCGAAAGCACGGACCTGGTCCGCTGGACGAATCCTCGGCTGGCGATGGGCTTTGGGCCCCCGAACGAATTCGACCACGGCGGCTGCGTGATCGGCGCGTTTCTGTACGAGTCCTATGATGTCAAGACGCCGCGCCTGCTCAAAAAGCGCGACGGCAAGTACTGGAGCCTTTACGGCTGTTACCCGCGCCAGGGCGGTTACGAATTGCGGCCTGGCTACGAGGGCGTGGCCTGCAGCGAGGACGGGCTGACTTGGCGGCGGGCCAAGAACGCTCCGATCCTGTCCGTCCAGGATTCGGACTGCGGGACTTGGGAAAAGGACTGCATTTACCAGCCCTGGCTGGTCGAGCACTCGGGCCGGTTCTTCAACTTCTACAACGCGGCCAACGGCGGCATCGAACAGACCGGCTTGGCCTTGTCCACCGACCTGCTGAATTGGACGCGGCATCCGGCCAATCCCGTCATCCGCAATCGTCCGGGCGGCTACGACGAGCGATTCTGCTCGGATCCCAAAGTATTTCGCGACGGCGACCACTGGACGATGTTCTACTTCGGGGTCGGGCGCGGCGGCGCTCACGTGATGGCGGCCTTCTCGCGCGACCTGACCCACTGGACGGCGCATCCGGAACCGCTCTACAAAGCGGGCGGCAATCCCAGCGGCTTGGACAAGCAGTACGCTCACAAAATCTCGCTGGTTTACCGCCCGCAGAACGAGACGTTCTACCTCTACTACTGCGCCTGCGGCAGCCAAGGCCGCGGCATTGGGTTGATCACCAGCAAGCCGCTGGCCGCGCCGTAGCATGGCTCTCTGAGCCGTGCTGTGCGGCTCGAAATCCCGCGAAGATCTGCACGGCTCCGAGAGCCGTGCTACGGGAAATCGCAACTCATTACCGCCCGTCCGTGTGCCGCAGGGCCCGGCCGGCGAGTTGTCCGGTGACCTCCCCGTTGTCGATGGCCAGGCGGCCGTTCACAAACAGGTAGCGGACGCCGGTCGCGTATTGGTGCGGGCGCTCGTAGGTGGCCGTGTCGCGAAATGTCTTGGGGTCGAAGACGACGACGTCCGCGAAATGGCCTTCGCGCAGATAGCCGCGCTGCTTGAATCCGAAGATGTCCGCGGGCAACCCGGTGGCGCTGTGGATCGCGGCCGCCAGCGGAATGACGTTCAACTCGATGGCATAACGGCCGATCTTGCGGGGAAAGCAGCCGTAGTTGCGAGGATGCGGCACGGTCGCGTCCGGCACGCGGGTGCCCCCGTCGCTGGCGGTGGTCACGAACGGCTGCTGCATGATCAACCGCACTTCGTCTTCTTGCATCCCGAAATTCACCATGCTGGCGCCGCCGTTCTGCTGAATCTCCAGAACCAGATCGAGCACGGAACAATTCCGCTGGCGAGCCAGTTCAGCCAGGTTCCGCCCTTGAAAAGTCCGGTCCGCGGTGTAGCTGGCGACGACCAGCGATTTTTCTCCCGTGCGTTTCGCCAGGTTCTCGGAAATACGTTTTCGAAGCTTGGCGGCCTGCTGCGGGTCGGCCAGCGCGTCGGTCAATTGCTTCTTGCCGCGGTATTCCTCCGGGATGACCATGGCGCTCAGCGAGGTGCTGCTGGCGATGTAGGGATACTGATCCGCCGTCACGGCCTGACCGCCGTCACGTGCCGCTTGCACCAACTGGACGGCCTGCGCCGCCAAACCCCAAGCCGCGGGTCCCGAGGCCTTGAAATGGGAAATGTGGACCGGCAGCTTGGCCTGCTTGCCGATCTCGATGGCCTCGGTCACTGATTTCAGTAAATCAACGCCCTCGCCGCGGATGTGCGAGACGTACAGGCCGCCGTGCCGGCCGACCACGCGACTCAGTTCGACCAACTCGCCGGTCTCCGCGTAGCAGCTGGGCGTGTAGATCAGTCCGGTCGACATGCCCCAGGCGCCGTCCCGCATGCCTTGGTCGACCAGTTCCTTCATTCGTTCCAGTTCTGCCGGCGTGGGCGGACGTTTCGCGGCTCCCATCGCCTTGCTGCGCACCGCACCATGAGGAACCAGATGCGCGACGTTCGTTCCCGTCCCGCCGTCGTCGACTTCTCGCAGGAACTTGGCCGCGTCCAACGGACCGCCGCCACAGTTACCGGTCACGACGGTAGTCACGCCCTGGGTGAGGTAGTTCTTGTTGAGGCGGGTTTTCTCTTTCGTGATGCCGCTGTCGCAGTGCGTGTGCAAGTCGATGAAACCGGGAGCGGCGATCAGGCCCGCGCCGTCAATCCGCCGCGGGTCGCCCGCGACCTCGAATTTGCCAATCGCGACCAGCCGATCGTCGCGAATCGCCAGGTCGCCCGTGCGGGGTTCCGCGCCGCTGCCGTCGTGAATCTCGACTCGCTCGATCACGTAATCGGCCTGCACGCGAGCGTCGCCGGCCGACAGTAACGCTGCCAGAAGCCAGAAGGTGTGCGTTAACATGGTAGGTTCTCCTCGTGATTTCAGGGCTGGTCATCCATATCGTAAGCGGTTTGTCCGCTGCAAGCAAGTCTCGAGGCCGGGTGGTTCAAAGTTCAGTTTTCGGCGACAATAATGGCGGCCGAAGCAACAAGTAGTCCGGCAAAGACTGAACTCTGAACCACCCAATCCCTCCGTCTTTTGATGACCACCATCCTTGGCATTTCGGCGTTCTATCACGATGCGGCGGCGGCGTTGGTCCGCGACGGGCAGATTGTCGCCGCTGCGCAGGAAGAGCGTTTTACGCGCAAGAAGCACGACGCGCAGTTCCCGGTGCAGGCGATCGAGTATTGCCTGAAGGAGGCGGACATCGGGCCGGACCAACTGGATTACGTGGGCTTCTACGACAAGCCGTTCCTGAAGTTCGAGCGGTTGCTGGAGACGTATCTCGCCTTCGCCCCGTCCGGGTCCCGGTCGTTCCTGAGCGCGATTCCGGTGTGGCTCCGGCAGAAACTGCACCTGCGTCGCGAGTTGAATCAAGGGTTGCAGCACGCCTACCGCAAGCAATACGTCTTTACGGAGCACCACGAATCGCACGCGGCCAGCGCGTTTTTCCCGTCGCCGTTCGACCAGGCGGCGATTCTGACCGTGGACGGCGTGGGCGAGTGGGCCACCGCCAGCTTCGGGGTGGGACACGGCAATCGCATCACGCTCACGCACGAATTGCATTTCCCGCACTCGCCGGGCCTGCTGTACTCGGCCTTCACCTACTTCTGCGGGTTCCGCGTCAATTCGGGCGAATACAAGCTGATGGGACTGGCCCCGTACGGCGAGCCGAAATACGCCGATCTGATTTGGGACAAGCTGATCGATCTGAAGCCGGACGGCTCGTTCCGCATGGACATGTCCTACTTCAACTACTGCCAAGGCTTGACCATGACGTCGCGGAAATTCGAGCGGCTGTTCGGCGGCCCGCCGCGGCGTCCAGAAACGCCGCTGACGGAGCGCGAGATGGACCTGGCGGCGTCGGTCCAGGCCGTGACCGAAGAGATCATGCTCCGCATGGCCCGCCACGTCCACGAGCAGACCGGCATGACGCGGCTGTGCCTGGCCGGCGGCGTAGCGCTGAATTGCGTCGCCAACGGGCGCATCCTGCGCGAGGGTCCGTACACCGACGTCTGGATTCAGCCCGCCGCGGGAGACGCGGGCGGGGCGCTGGGGGCGGCCTTGTTCATCTGGCACCAACTGCTCGGGAAGCCACGCGAGGCGAACCGGCTGGATTGCCAATCTGGCTCGCTGCTGGGGCCCCGCTTTTCCTCCGAAGAGATTCGCCTCTTGCTCGACGCCGTCGGCGCCCGCTATCGCCGGTTTGACAACGAGGATCAGCTTTGCGATTATGTCGCCCATCTGATCGCCTCCGAAAAGGTCGTCGGCTGGCTCCACGGCCGCATGGAGTTCGGCCCGCGCGCATTGGGCGGACGGAGCATCCTGGGCGACGCCCGCAGCACGCGGATGCAGTCGGTGATGAACCTGAAGATCAAGTTCCGCGAGTCGTTTCGGCCGTTCGCGCCGTCGGTGTTGGAAGAACGCGTGGATGAATACTTCGAGATGCGCCCGCACCAGCCCAGCCCGTACATGCTGCTGGTCGCGCCTGTGCGGAGCGACAAACGGCTGCCGTTGGCCGAGCCCGATTTGGCGCGGGCGGGCATCGACAAACTGCGGACGCAGCGTTCCGTCGTGCCGGCGATTACGCACGTCGATTACTCGGCCCGCGTCCAAACGGTCGACCGCGACCGGCACCCGCGCTACTGGCGGCTGCTAAAGCAGTTCGAGGCCCGGACCGGATCGCCGGTGATCATCAACACCAGCTTCAACGTCCGCGGCGAACCCATCGTTTGCTCGCCCGAACATGCCTACCGCTGCTTCATGGCCACCAACATGGACGCCTTGGTGCTGGAGGATTTCGTCTTGCTCAAGGACGAGCAGCCGGGGGCGAAGCAGTACCCGATCGACGAGTACCTGGCCCAGTTTCAGCTGGATTGACCCAGACGTTGTAGAACACTCGCTGTAGGACGGATCGTCCATCCGTCCCACGAGAACTGAACTTCCCATCGACTGCGCGGACGCCGAGCCGCCACGCCAGCGTTCAAGGGACATCCAGGACTGCGAAGCCCCCCCTTACCTTGGTCCTCACTTCAGCGCGCTCACATCCAGCGGCACACCACGCCGCGGCTCGCGCCGCAGGGACAGCGCGTTTTCACGGCACAGATCCACGCACACGCCGCAACCCATGCAGCGACCGACGTCCACCTGCGCTCGGCGATTTACCTCCACCGCACGAAACGCGCATACCTGCTGGCATTGGCCGCAACCCGAGCATCGCTCCGGATCGACTTCGACGACGAAGCCCGACGAGGCCATCATCGGCACGCCCCAGCGGACCATGGCTTCGATCCCGGCACAACAGCACTGGCAGCAGTTGCAGATGGCGAAGAAACGGTTCAGGCACGCGTCTTTGAACCAGGCCGAGTGGACATGGCCGCGACGATGCTCCGCTTCGAGAATCTCCAGCGCCTCCTGCGCCGAAATCCGACGGCTTGTGCCGGCGTGATGCTCCAGCACGAGGTCCACAAACGGCTGCCCAATGACCAGGCACACGTCCGTCGGTTGGCAGGGGCGCTCGCGGATCGCGCGGCAGGGGCATTCCACCACGGCGATCGCGGGCGGCCCCTGCAGCACCAGTTGCCGAGCGGTCGAGTAAGGGATGATCTGCTCCAGGTCCTGCAGCGGGATGGGCCGCTCTACCTGGACGATAGACCGAGCGTGATCCGGCGTCAGTACCTTGCCGTGGTAGTGATTGGCCAGCCATCGCTTCATCGAGGGCCGCAGCCAGCGAACCAGATGCTTGATCAGCGTTCCCAAGTACAACCGCGGCC
>CAYPGE010000389.1:0-8760 GCA_964409865.1 uncultured Pirellulaceae bacterium | reverse complement strand
GCCGACATGGCGGGCGGAGCAGTTGCCCGAAATGGCTCGCGCAGCCAAACCTCACTTGGTGCTGGTAACCGAATCGGACGTCAAACGCGAACGAGCACGCCTGGACGCCGCCGTAGACAAGCTGAGGCAACTGCTGAGCGAGGCCAAGCAGGAACAGGCAGCGAGTTGGAAAGAAGCGGTCAAATGGGCCCAGTTGGAGAGCGAACTTGCCGCCGCCGACGCTCAACCTGACCTGAAAACGCTGCTGGTCATCGAAGAGCTTTACCGTCAAGACCTTGCCGGACTGGAGCAGGACGAGTTTGTTGCGGTGCGGCAGGCGCTGGACAAGTACGTGTGCACCGCCCTGTTCGCGTCCAGCGCCGAGCCCAAGAAAGCCTACGAGGGCTTCCTGGATGAGCTGGCCGAACGATTCTCCTCCTATGCTCAGAATCCCCAAACCGAGGACGCGATCTTCATCGGCAAGAGGCTGGGCTGGCTGGATCGCTTCGGGCAGGCCCGCGAACTGGTGGCGGCGGCGCGTTCATCCCACTCCCGCCCGAACCTGTTCCTGGAAGTTTCGGAAGCGTTGATGCAGGCGGGGATCGACCAGACCGTGGACGAGACCGCGGCCGTCAACGAGGTCATCTTGGGCACGCGGATCCGGGGAAGCGCCCGTCTGACGGGCGCCGTGACCCTGGATCTGGTCCCCAGCCAAGACAACGCGGCCATCAACATTTTGCTCGACGGTTCCACCGTATCCAACAGCGTGGGCTACAACGGACCGGTGCGTGTGTTCAGCCGGGGGGTGACGAGCGTCAATGCCGTGAAACGTCTGCAACTGGACGAGACGGGGCTCAGCGACCGCCGGGCGACGGCCAGGTGCAGCACGCGCACGCGAATTGGCCGAGTCGAAGCCGGTCATTTGGTCCGGCACATCGCCATGAAACGCATCCAGAAGACCAAGCCCCAGGCGGAGGCGATCGCCAGCCGGCGCGCCGCCGGACGGATTGCCGGCAGCGTGGACGATCGGTCCGCCGACTTGGTTCAGGACGCCAACGCCTCGTTCTCGGACAAGTTTCGTCTGCCGTTGGTGCGCCGCGGCGGTTTCCCCGAGTTGCTGCAGTTCCGGACCACCGACGACGCGCTGCAGGTGACCATGCTGCAGGCGGGCCGCGATCAATTGGCGGCGCCCAACGCGCCGCCGGCGCTGACCGGCAAGTTCGATCTGGCTGTCCGGATGCACGAATCGCTGGTGGGCAATATGTCGCAGGCCGTGCTAGGAGGCGTCACCCTGACGGACGTGCGGTTGGTGGAACTGATCAAGGAGCTGACCGGAAAGCCCCCGGAGGGATTGGGCGACGAACCCTGGTCGATCACGTTCCAGTCCGAGTTGCCGATCGAAGCGAGGTTCACCGCGCGCACGGCGAAGATCACGATCCGCGGCAAACGCTTCGCGCGGGAAGAGCAGGAGATCCGCAGGCCGGTGGAGATTTCCGCCGTCTATGCGATCGAGAAACTGCCGGATCGGGCCCGCTTGGTGCGGCAGGGAGACGTGCAGATCGACTTTCCGGGCCGCCAGACGTTGAGCACATCCGACATCGCGATGAAGAGCTTCATGAAGAAGAAGTTCGAGACCCTGTTCAAGCCGGAGATCGTTTCCGAGGGACTGGTGTTGCCGAAGCGTTGGGCGAGCATCGGCAAACTGAAGCTGGAGCAGTTGGTGTGCGACAAAGGCTGGCTGGCCTTGGGGTGGCTCAAGCCGCCGGCGCCCGCCGCCACCGAGACGCGCGTGGCCAGCATGCAATGAACAGCGACTCCTCCCTCTCAAAGTAGGTTGGGACTCCGGCCCGACCGGGTCGGGACGGAGTCCCAACCCACGATACCGACATGAACCGTTGGGTGGAAATCACGTTTGATTGCCTGCCGTTGCGCAGCGTCGTGCGTCTGGACTTGCCCTTGGACGCGACCCCCAAATTCCAGGCGTTTTGCCAGCGGGTCAAGGCGGCCATCGACCAGCACGGCCAGTTCAACACGTTCTATTTGTACAACGGCCGTTGCACCTACCATTTCACCAACCGCGAGGATCTGGGCATGGTCCAGTTCTGGTTCGAGGGCACGGTGATGACCGACGCAGAAGACCGGCACACCGTGGGCTGCGATCTGGACGCCGGCCTGCTGGGTGAAACCTGCGACTGGCTCTCCGAACCCATCGTCGACTGGCTGCGGGAGACGGTGTTGCGATCGGTGACTGTCGAGTTTGACCGCTACATCGAGGCCGGCGACCTGGAACAGACACGCAAACGGATCGAACAACTCCAGGCAGTTGCCGACAACGCGGGGGGATTCATCGGAATGTACTTGTAATGTCTCTCGAAGTTCCAGGCCATTACCGCGCAGGTGCTGGACCTGGGTCAAAGGTTCAACAGTTTCTGCACGAGCCTGCGCTCGGCGGTCGGGTTGGTGTCGGCGTAGTGCTGAGCGCATTCCGGTTCGCGGCCGCGGATCACGCGGCGGCCGCGCAGGGGGCCGTAGCCGGCGGTGATCACCGTCCAATTGCCGCTGTGCTGGTCGTCGTCGCGGTAGATCACCACCCAGTCGTGAGTGGCGCCCAGTTCGTGGGCCCGCGCGGTGTTCGAGTACAGGGCGGTGTAGTGGCGGCCTTCGCGCTCGGTGTGCAGCACGGGCAGCCAGGCGTCGCCGGTGGGATTGAAGCGGCGAGGGGCGACCCGCGGCAGCTTGCCCTGTTTGGCCAACTGGCGGTATTCGCGGTCGACGTCCAGCAATTCTTCCACGGGCGGAGGCTGGCCCACGGGTGACGTTTGAGCAGCCGCGGGTGCCTCGGCGGAAGTTGATCGCTGAAATCGCCCGGACAATGCCTCACGCACCGCCTGGACCCGCTTGGCTCCCATCCCGCGAACGCGCGCCAGGCGGCCGTCGTGGGCCGCGGCGCACAATCCCGTCAAGGTTTCGATTCCCAACTCCTCGTGAATCCGCTGCGCCAGCTTGGGGCCGATATCTGCGACGGTCGTGAAGATCCGCTCCGGCGCGTTATCGCCCCGCAGCCGCTGGAGCATCGGCAATCGGCCGCTGTGCGCCAGGCTCGCCAGCGTGTGGGCGATCGAGCGTCCGATGGCGGGCAGTTGCATGAGGGCGTCGATGCCCTCGGTCGTCGCCACTTGGACGACGGAAACCTCCAGCGCGCGAATCGAATCGGCGGCGTTGCGATAGGCGCGGACGCGATAAGGATTGGCTCCGTGGACCTCCAGCAGATCGGCGACTTCCTCCAATTCCGCCGCAACTTCTGCGTTGGTCAGCGGTGCCGGCTGATTCGTTTTCGATTCCGGCGGGGGCCCCATTCGCCAGTCCCTCCCTATTGTTGAGATTACCAGCAGATCTTGGCGGTTGTCAAACCGTCCTGTTTTGAACTCGACTGTCGTGCGTGACCGCCACGCTGTACTACCAGACGACGAGCAAGGAATACGTCGAGTTTCTCCGCGACGAAAACCACACCAATGCTTGGGGACAGGTCTTCTATGATCTCTGGGCGACCACGGACAAGTCAGCCCCGGAGGTGATGGCAGAAGCTCAGTGGTCTAGTTCCACTCCTCCTCCAACCGACACGCTGCCCCCGTCGGTCCCGACGGGGCTGACAGCCACGACGGTGGATAGCAAGTCGATCGATCTCAACTGGACTGCATCCGTGGACGACGTGGGTGTCGTCGGGTATCAAATCTATCGCAACGGAATACAAGTGGCAGACGAGCCGACAACGAGCCACCGCGACAGCGGGCTGACGGCGGGAACAACCTATACGTACAACGTCAAAGCATACGATGCCGCGGGCAACATATCCGGTCCCAGCACCAATGCGTCGGCCACAACCGCGCAGAAGGGCGGCAAGCCGAAGCGTTGAGAGGCCCTGCTTTGCACATCTTCACGAGACTCGTTCCCAGGCTCCGCCCAAGATGAACCTCGTTCCCAGGCTCCGCCTAAGATGAACCTCGTTCCCAGGCTCCGCCTGGGAACGCACTGTCTTGCCGGCTCCGCCGGCCCAATGCGAGGCGGAGCCTCGCGGACCGCGGGTTACGAGGCGGAGCCTCGTAACGAGAGAACCAGAGAAACCAGGAAACTTGTCGGCGGCTGCTCTCTCACGCCTGGATCAGTCAGAGCCGGTACCCCGCACCGCCGACTCCTGGGCCGTCTTCAGCTTGTCCTTGAACACCTCCCGCACCTTTTCGACTTTCGGCCGGATGACGGACCGGCAATAGGGTTTGCGGGGATTTGCGGAGTAGTACTCCTGGTGATAGCCCTCCGCCGGGTAGAAGGCGATCATTGGCGCGATTTGTGTGACGACGGGCGCGCCGAACGTAGCCGCGGCGTTCAACTTCTGCTTGTAGTACTCGGCCAGTTTGAGCTGTTCGTCGTTGTGGTAGAAGATCACCGACCGATATTGCGTTCCCACGTCGGGGCCTTGCCGGTTCAGTGTTGTGGGGTCGTGGGTCTTCCAGAACACTTCCAGCAGTTCCGTGTACGTGATGATCTTCGGGTCGTACGTAATCTGGACCACTTCGGCGTGTCCCGTCAGGCCGGTACAGACCTGCTGGTAGTTGGGGTTCGGAACCGTGCCCCCGCTGTAGCCCGAAACCACGTCGCGGACGCCCTTCAACTCCTGGAACACGGCTTCGGTACACCAGAAGCAGCCCGAGCCGAACGTCGCTTGTTCAAGGTCCTTTGGCGTTTGCGCCGCCGCTGACCCTGCGGGCTCCGTCTTGCTTTCTTCGAGTTTGAGAGATGCCGAGTTGATGCAGAACCGCAGACCCGTCGGGGCCGGCCCGTCGCTAAAAACGTGGCCCAGATGGCATCCGCAGCGGCTGCATAGGACTTCGATCCGCTGCATTCCATAGCTGCGGTCCTGCTGCGTCGCGATCCGCCGCGCGTCCAACGGTTGCCAGAAACTGGGCCAGCCGGTGCCCGAATCGAATTTTGCTTCAGAACCGAACAGCGGCGCGCCACAGCCGATGCAACGGTACGTTCCCTGCTTGTGGCAGTTCCAGTATTCCCCTGTGAATGCCTCCTCTGTTCCTTTTCGCCGCGTCACGTGGAACTGCAGCGGCGTCAGCTTCTTCTGCCACTCGGCCAGCGTCTTGGGAATGGGCTGTTCCGCTGCGCTACCATCGGCGTCGATCGTGCCGGCCGGGGTCTTGCCCTGGGAAGCACCAGTTGAGGCGGTCGATGGCGGGGCTTGCCGGACTACCTGTTTCCGCTCCGCGCCGTCTGTCGTCCGACCTGCAAATAGAATCGCAGCGGCAGCGACTAAAAGGGCCGCCAGTTGGATTGCCGCGAACCACCCCCGTTTCTTGTTCCACGTCATCGCCACGTTCCTCTTTCGTCCTGGTCTTTCTTCTTCGTCCTGGTACTTTTCCCTTGATGCGAACAGGGCCGTCCTGCGCAAAACCGGTGGGCTAACGCCCACCGTTCGCCGGAGCAAGAAGGTCCACTCCTCGATATTCTTATATTGCTGTCCCACCGGCGCGGACAAGGCCGGCGGACGGCAGATGTTGGACGATTTTCTGCGATCGGGATTTCGAGGGAACAAAAAGAGAAGAAGAGAAGATTCGTCGCTTGTCGCCGCTGCGTGATGCTCAGGCGGCGGCGACGCGGTCCCGCTTGAACCGCTCGAACAATTCATACAGGATCGGCAGCACAATCTGCTCGAAGAAGATGGCGGCGACGAAGCCGCCGATGTAGACCACGGCCAGGGGCCGATGGATTTCCGAGCCAGTCGTGTGGCCCAGCGCCAGCGGCAGCACGCCCAGGATCAAGACCAGTTCGGTCATCAGGATGGGCCGGAAGCGGTACGTCGAACCTTCGATCACCGCCTCGTGCAGCGGCATTCCGTTGCGGCGGAGATCGTTGATCTTCCCCACCAGCACGACTCCATTCTGCAACGCGATGCCGAACAGGGCGATAAACCCGATTACGGACGAGACGTTCAAGGTCTGCCCCGTCCAGTACAGCGCCAGGATGCCGCCGGCGGCCGTCATGGGCACGTTCAGCAGCAGGAGCAGCGACTGGCGGAGCGACCCCAGCGAGGCGAACAGCACGACCAGGACGCCCAGGCCGACGACCAGCATCGTCCACATCAACTGGCGCATGGTCCGTTGCTGGCTTTCGTACTCGCCGCCAAAACTGACGGTGTAGCCCGTCGGCAAATCCACCGACCGCGCGATCTCCGCCTGCGCTTCCGCCACGAACCGGCCCACATCCCGCCCGACGACATTGCAGAGGATGGTTTTTCGCCGCATCAAGCTTTCACGGAAGATGGTCTGTGGGCCTTCGCTGCGGTCGATCGAGGCCAGTTGGGCCAGCGGAATACGGTGGCTGGCCGGCGTGTCGACCAGCAGTCCGCGGATGGTCTCGACGTCTTGCCGGTACTTTTCCGGTAACCGCAAGAACACCGGAGTCATGCGGTCGGTTTCCAGCACGTCCGTCACCTCGACTCCGTTCAAGGCGGTTTCGATCACGTCGGCCACTTCCTGGACCTTGATGCCGTGGCGGGCCAGGGCGGCACGATCGAGTTGGATCAGGACCAGGGGGATGCCCGTGGTCTGCTCGACCTGGAGATCCGCGATGCCCTCCAAGCGGCTCATCACCGCACCGATCTCCCGCGTCTTTTCGTCGAGCACCTTCAAATCGGGTCCGAAGACCTTGATCGCGATCTGCCCTTCGGTCCCGGTCAGCATCTCGGCCAGCTTGTTGCTGATCGGTTGTTCGAACATGTGGACGAGGCCGGGAATCCGTTCCAACTCCAGCCGCATCGCTTCGGTCAATTCGTCATATCCCCGCTGCCGTTGTTCCCGAGGTTTGAGTTCCACCATGTTGTGGCTGTGGTTCACCGGGTGGACGTGCTCCGACTCCTCCGCCATGCCCGTCGTGCGGCAGACGGACACGACTTCCGGAAACGACAGCAGGATCTCCTCGACCTTGCGCCCCACGCGGACCGACTCGTGCAGGGATGTCTCGGGCAGCATCGCCGTCGAGACGACCATCGCGTTCTCGTCCAATGCCGGAACGAACTCGTGGCCCAACTGCTGGTAGTACTGGGCGCCGACCACCATCAGCGCGACGGCCGCTGCCAACACCAGCCACCTCAGGCGGAACGAGAGCTTCAGCACCCCCACGTAAACCCACGTGACGAATTCCACGAAAAAATGTCGCCGGCGCTTGCTGCCGCTCCGGCGGAAACAAAACGACATCAGCACCGGCTGCAGCGTGATGTTCATCACCAGCGACCCGATCAGGGCCGCGACCAGGGCGTACACGGTCGGCTGGAACATCTTCCCGGCGATGCCTTCCAGGGTCAGCAGCGGCAGGAACACGAGCACGATAATCAGATTCGCCGAGAACAGGTACGAGCCCACTTCCTTGGCACCGCGCGCGGTCAGCTCCAGCGGCGAAGCTCCGCTGGTGTCGCTCTCCAGGAACTTGAAGATGTTCTCGACCATGATCACCGATCCGCCCGCCATCTTGCCGATCCCAATGGCCAAGCCGCCCAAGGCCATCACGGTCAAGGCAACGTTGCCGGCGTACATCAGCACCAGGGCGAACAGGATCGAGAAAGGGATGGTCAGCGAAGCAATCAGCGAGGCGCGGAGGTTGACCAGAAAGATCAGGATCACCACCAGGACCAGGCCCCCGGCTTCGAGCATCGAGACTTCCACGTGCCGCAGCGAACTGTTGATCAGTCCCGACTGGTCGTAGTACGCCACGGTGTGAATCGGCTCCGGAATGTCCTTCGCGACCTGCCGCAGGAACCGTTTGACGTTGTCGATCGTTTTGAGCGTGTCGCCGCCGTACTGTTTCTGGACGATGACGGAGACCGCCTCTTGCCCGTTGAAACCGGCCTGGCCGGTCGAGAACATCGCGCCCTCGCGGACCTTGGCCACGTCCTTGACAAAGACGGGCACCCCGTCGCGGGCCGTGATGACCGTGTTCTCGATGTGGGCCACCGACTCGATTCGGCCCAAGCCCTTGATCAGGAACTCCTGGTTCTGCTTGCGGATCACGCCGCCAGTGAAATTGCGGTTGCTCTGTTCGATGGCTTCCTTGACGTCCGCAATGGTGATCCCGTAATGGTGCAGCATCTCCGGCTTGAGCAACACCTGGTACTGCCGCACGAAGCCGCCCAGATTGACGACGAACGAAACGCCTTCGACGCCCAGTAGCCGGTAGCGGATCGTCCAATCGGCCACGCTCCGCAGTTCCATCGGCTCGGCGCCCTCGCCGACCACGGCGAACTCGAAGATCTCGCCCATCCGCGAGGACACGGGCCCCAGCACGGGATGGGAGGCGGTGGCCGGCAACTGTTCGGCGACGATGTCGAGCTTGCCGGAAACGATCTGCCGGGCCTGGTAGATGTCGATGCCCCAGTCGAACTCGACAGTAACTACCGATTCCCCCGTCGTCGATTCCGAGCGCACGTGGATCACGCCGGGACTGCCGTTCATCAGGCTTTCCAGAGGAAACGTAATCAGACGCTCCACGTCCTCGGAAGCCATGCCGGGACACGTCGTAATGATATTGACCAGCGGCGCGTTCAGGTCGGGGTAGATGTCTTTCGGCATCCGCTGATAGGCCATCACGCCGCCCAGCGTCACCAGGAGGATCAGCAGCAGGACGAGGAGCCGATTGCGCAGCGCAAAATCGATGACGGCGCGAATCACGGTTGCGGTCTCCCGTGCCGATGGGCTTTTCCCTGCGGCTGCTCCTGACCATGGCCGT
>CAYPGE010000388.1:0-8786 GCA_964409865.1 uncultured Pirellulaceae bacterium | reverse complement strand
GCAACCGCGTTTCACGCGAATCGTTTTGGCTTGTTCGTCCACCGAGACCAGCTGCACTTGCTCGCAGTGCGACCAGTCGTGCCGGCCCGCCGGCGTGATGCCCAGCAGGGCAATATCGTCTGTGGACGTTCGATAACGGCCGGTGTTGACCTTGAAATCCGTGGGATCTTCCACGCGGATCTCCGTTTCACCCGCCTCGGCCGGGACGTCTGCCGCGATCCCCGCAGCGCGGCGGTAGATCCAATGCCCCGGAAAATAGCGTTCAGTGTGGTAGCGCGGGTCGCGCGAGTTGCCGTTGAAGTGCAGCAGGACGACCTGCTGCGGCTGCCGCTGTTTGAAGCGGGAAAAGAACTCCGGGTTGCGGGTCTCGCGCCCCAGGACTTCTTCGTCCAGGCACTTGCCCATGATGCCCATCAGCCGATTGAACTCCGCTTCCCACCGTTCATACTCGGCGCCGGGCCGGCTGGGACCGCCCTCCGACGCGCGGAAGAAGAACACTCGCGGATAGTTCTCGCCAAGCACGGTCAGCGATCCGGGGTCGCGGCCGGCGCGGGGCGTTGCGAAGGTCAGGCTCGGCTCCGCCGCCACCGTGAGGCCAGCGATCGACGACAACAGGGCTCCGCCGAGCAAGTGCCGGGCGGCGAGAAAGCGATTCTTGTGGATGGGCGAGTCCGCCCGCGTTCGTGTGACGCACATCTACGTTCCCCCGGCGATAAGAAATTCCAACGGATGTTGGGCAAGCCCCAACGCCCAGTTATCGCGTCTGATTCGGTCCGCCGCAAGGCACAGTAGGCCGGAACAAGTCGGCGCAGTTCCGGCAGCAATTCCGCGGTTCTCGGTCGGGCGTGCCGGAACTGCGCGGACTTGTTCCGGCCTACTTTCTTGTCGCCTTCCCCGTGGGGGCAAGGCTGATAGAATAATTCCGATCACCCGTCGCTTTCCCGACGTCCGGAGAGCAAGACCATGACCGTTCGCCATTGTTCCATAGGAGACGGAATACCATGAGCACGCTTCGAGTATTGTTGGTCGTTGTGGCCAGCAGCGCCGCGACGGCGCTGGCGGCCGAATCCTCTGCTGCCGACCAGGCGCTTCGTGCCGGCGCGTTTGCCATCGACATCACGCCCACGAAGTTCCCGGTCCCGATCAGCGGCGGGATCCTGCCGCGGTTCACGTCCAACGTCAACGATCCGCTGCACGCCCGCTGTCTGGTCCTGGACGACGGACAAGTGCAGATGGCCATCGCCATCGTCGACAGCCTGCTGATCTCGCGCGAGCAGGCCGACAAGGCGAAACAACTGGCCACTCAGACGACGGGCATCCCGGCCAACCGCATCTTGATCGCGGCCACGCACACCCACTCCGCGCCGGCGGTGATGGCCGCGCATGCGACCGATCCGGACTTGGATTACGCGGAGTTCATGGTCGCGCGAATCGCCAAAGGAATCGCCCAAGCGCAGCAGAATCTCCGGCCCGCGCGCATCGGCTGGGCCCTGGGCAAGGATGAGAAGAACGTGTTTTGCCGGCGTTACCTGATGAAGCCCGGTACGGCGGCGACCAATCCGTTCAGCGGGACGGAAAACGACCAGGCCCAGATGAACCCCGGCCACAACAACCCCAACAAGATCCGACGCACCGGGACGGCCGATCCCGAAGTGGCGGTGCTGTCCATCCAGTCGCGGGACGGTCAGCCCATCGCGCTGCTGTCCAACTACTCGACGCACTACGTCGGATCGCCGCCCATTTCGGCCGACTACTTCGCGGTGTTCTGCGACAAGATCGCCGAGAAGATCGGCGCCAAGGATGTCTCGCCGTCCTTCGTCGCCATGCTCTCCAACGGGACCAGCGGAGATGCCAACTGCCTGGACTTCGACAGCCCCGAACCCCGCAAGTTCGATCGGTTTACGGTCGCCGAAGACGTTGCGCAAGCCGCCTTCGAGGCTTACCGCACGATCCGCTACTACGACTGGGTGCCGTTGGCGATCGAGGAGCGGCTGTTGACGCTGGGCGTGCGCATGCCCGGCGAGGAAGAGGTAACCAAGGCCAAGGCGGTCGTGGCCGAGTTGCCGGATGGCAAGCCGCGGAACCTGGTCGAGTCCTACGCCCGCGAGACGGTGTTGCTGAGCCAAATGCCGCCCACGCGGGAACTGAAACTGCAGGCGGTCCGCATCGGTGAGTTGGGGCTCACGGCGTTGCCGCTGGAGGCATTCAGCAGCACGGGACTGGAGATCAAGAAACGCAGCCCGCTGAAGCCGACGTTCAACATCGACCTGGCCAACGGCTACTTCGGGTACCTGCCGCCGCCGGACCAGCACCAGCTGGGCGGCTACACGACGTGGCGCGCCCGGACCAGCATGCTGGAAGTGGATGCCGAGCCAAAGGTCGTGGCCACGCTGCTGGAGCTTCTCGAGAACGTCGCCCACCAGCGCGGCGGCGAGAAATTGCAGGCGTCCCAGGGGGGCTGACATCGCCAAGCGTTGCTCGAAAAATAACTGTCCGGTGGCAGGTGAGCGGCAAGGCGCTAGCCGCCGGTATTGTGGACGATCCCGCAACGGTGGCTAGCGCCATTCCGCTCACGTAGTTCTCGAACGATGCCTAGCGCCATCTCGATCAGGAGTGTCGGCCATGCGTTCAACCTCTCTCTTGGTCAGTCTGCTGTTCGGAGCGAACTTGGCCTTTTTGAACCGCGTCGAGCCGGCTGAAATCGCGAGCGAAAGGATCCAGGACGGCACGCGCGCCGATCCGCAGAAACAGATCGCGTTCCTTACGGCCGCTGCTGCGGACGGCAAGGTCCGGCTGGCCTGTTTCAAAAGCACTCCGTTCTTTGAGGCAACAAAGCAGCAGAAGCCCGACTCGGTCAAGCTCCGGATCTGGCGTCTCGACCTGCCGGGTTTCAGGTTCGGCCGCGATTACGACGAGTTCTTCCACGGACGCTCGTGGCACGACGCCCGCGTGATCTTCGAGGGGACGATTTCCGCGTTGAACAACCGTAAGTACGAATTCATCGACGAGTCGGTGACCTGCGGGCAAACGTACGCCTATTGGGTCGGCGCCGATGGTACCGGGCTGCCCACCGGGCCGGCGGCCGTCAAAGTGCGCGATCCGCGAGTGTGGTGGTCTTGGGACGAAACGCAGCGGCGGCTGGAGGCGCTGGCGACTGAGTTCCCCAGCACCGTGGAATCGCGCGAGGTTGGCCAGACGGTACACGGCCGCCGGCTGCGAGCGCTGCTGGCGGGCCGGCGAGACCGGATGCTCGTCTTGATCGGCACGCTGCACGCGGGCGAGTCGGGCCCCGAACTGATCGTCCCCGCGTTTGAGACGGTGGTTCGAGCCCACGGGGAATTGCTCAAGAAAGCCGGCTTGGCCATTCTGCCGCGCGTCAATTCGGATGAGCGTGAGCGCCTGGTCCGCGGCTACCCGCCCTATGTGCGGACCAACAGCAACGGCGTCGACCTGAACCGCAATTTCGCCGCCGGCTGGGAGACCATCGATTACAGCTACGGTTTGATCACGTCGGACCCGGACGGCATGACGTACCGCGGACCGTCCCCCGCCTCCGAACCGGAGATCATGGCCGTGGTGCGGCTGCTTGAAGGGCTGAAGCCGGCGGCGGTGCTCTCTTATCACCACTTGGCGTCGATTACCGGATCGGTGTTCCTGTACCCCAAGATGGCCGCCAAGGACACCGAGTACGCCGCCCGCTGCAGGGAGTTGAACCGCGTGTACCGAGCCGCGATCTCACCGCCGGACTTCGAGAAGAACCCGATTGCCGCGCATGCCGGCACCACCGGCGGCAGTCTGCCCGCCTGGGTCTACGCGCAATTCGGCGCACCAGCCATGGATATCGAGGGCGACAGTTCGCCGTCCTGTGCCCGAGCCGCTTTGGATACGGCCACGTGGGAAGACGTGCAACAAGCCCAGCAGCGCCACACGCGGGCCATTGTGGCCCTCCTGTCCACGATCGCCGATGCCCCTTGACCTTACACGCCGTGGAAGAAGCCGCAGCAGCTTCCAGATGTAAGACCGGAATGCTATGCTGGCGAGTGCATTGGCACGACGCCGTGAGCCTGCTTTGCATTCTGGGAGGAAGAAATCCGATGATCGAATCCCCATTGCTTCAGGAAAAACCACCCTTTATCCACCGCGTGACGATCCGCAACTACAAGAGCATTGCCGCGTGCCAGGTGGACCTGACGGGGCTGATGTTCCTGGTCGGCCCCAACGGATCCGGCAAGAGCAATTTCCTGGATGCGCTGCGGTTTGTGGCTGACGCGCTGCGAAGTTCGCTCGATCACGCACTTCGCGACCGCGGGACCATCAAGGAAGTGCGGCGCCGGTCGGGCGGCCATCCAAACCACTTTGCCCTGCGATTCGACTTTTCGCTGCCGTCGGGACAGACCGGGCATTATGCCTTCCGCATCGGGGCGAAGCCGGCTGGCGCCTACGAAGTCCAGGCGGAAGAGTGCCGCATTGACAGCGAGAAGGCCCTCGGCCCAAGCCACTATTTCCACGTCCATTCGGGACGAGTGGAAAACGCCTCTGTCTCGCCCCTACCCGCGACGCTTCCCGACCGCCTTTTTTTGGTGGCCGCCTCGGGCGTCCCCGAGTTCCGGCCCGTGTTCGACGCGTTGTCCCGGATCGAAGTCTACAATCTGAACCCGCGTGAAATCGGCGCGATGCAGAAACCCGATCCCGGCGACCTGCTCCGCCGGGACGGCAGCAACGCCGCCAGTGTGCTGCAGCAGTTCCCGGACGAGGCGCGCCTGCGAGTCACGGAGAACCTGTCCCGCATCGTGCCGGGCGTGTCGGACGCAGAGACCAAAACGCTAGGTTCCCAGGAGACGATCGAATTCCGGCAGTCGGTCAAGGGCCAGGAGCATCCCTGGCGTTTCCTCGCCGGCGCCATGTCGGACGGCACCCTCCGCGCCTTCGGCATCTTGCTGGCCGTCTTTCAGGCCGCGGCCGCTCGCGAGAGCCGCCTGCCACCGAACCTGATCGGGCTGGAGGAGCCTGAGATGGCCCTACACCCCGCAGCCGCAAGCGTGCTGCTCTCCTCGCTCCGCGAAGGTTCTCAACACTGCCAGATCCTGGTCACCAGCCACAGTCCCGACCTGCTGGACAATACGGACATCCCCACGGAATCGGTCCTGGCGGTCGACAACCAGGATGGACTGACGCGGATTGGCCCCGTCGACGAGGCCGGACGCAGCATGATGCGCGGCAAGTTGTTTACGCCCGGAGAACTGCTACGCCAGAACCAACTGGCGCCGGACGAACGGACCCTCAGCGACGTCAGCCACGAACGGCAGCTCAACCTCTTCGAGTGCAACGGGCGTCGTGATCGTCGCGCTGGCGTATCGCGAGACGGGGTTCCTCACCGCAGCACGTTTGTTGCGAGGCTCGCGCGGCCTGCCGCACGATCCTATCCGCCGCCGGGTCCGGAAGCGATCTGGGACGCCAAACGGGCGGCTCGGACCACAAATGGCCTTCGGCGAGATTATCCCGAGGAATACGGCAGCAGTACTCGATTGTCTTCGGCCGATGGTTAAAATATACTGCGTTAGTCTGGACGGTCGGAATTTACACATTGATACTGCGGAAACATTGTCGTGGCAAAGACTTCGGACAAGAAGGCGGATAAGGTGGAACTTCCTGGAGTTCCGCTTGAACAATTCGAGGCAGGGGTACGCGCATTGGCGGAACTGCGAGATCGCGGCAAGTTTCTCATTTTCCTGGGACGCAAGCGGTCAGCGCAGTTTGTCGGCGACGCAGAGGTATTTCGTGCCGAGTTGTCATCCAGGCAGCAGGGCCAAGAGTTGTCCCCAGAAGAGACGAAGCAAGTCCTCGACGAGATACGCCGCCACCTGTCGGCACGCGTGAACATGGGAAGCAGTGAAGCTGTCGTTACATTCTTCACGAGAGGGATTTCCGGCGACCGGTTGAAGGATCTGAAAGGGGCTGCCAAAGAGCAATTCCGGGAACAGGTTGAGAAGAAGGCTGCCCTTGTTGAGGAACAACTGTTTACCGAAGCGCTGAGAGTTCGGTCGCTGCGGTTCAATTCCGCTACGGCAGCGTGCTTGGAAGAATTGGAATTTGAGATTGTGGAAGAGCGGCTTGCCTCTTCCCGCAATGAGCGCGTGGATACTCCGTTCGTGCGGCTCAAGATACGCTACTCCAAAGGAACGGAGGTTCAAAATGCTGTCCTGGGGATGTTCTTCGGGGAGGACATCCCGCTTCCCTTTCCGCAATCCGGGCTGGAAAGTTTTGAATTGGAGTGCGATGAGTCCGACATTGACTTGCTGATGCTCCGGCTTGACGCTGCAAAGAAGCGGCTCTTGACGACACACGACAACGAGTCCGAGGTGGAAAATGGCTGAGCTATCGGAATTTCTGGACGAAGCGCAGGCCGCGTTCCTGCAGGCCCCGGACCGTCCTTTGCTGTTCTTGAGTCACGGCGGTTCTGGGAAGACAGACCTGTTCAAACGACTTGCCGAGTTCACGACGGCCCTAGAGTCCATGCGCCGGGCCGAAGGGGAGACGTCTCCCGCCCGACCTGAAAAAGGCGTGACGGTCCGAGACGAGAAGAACACTTTGTTGGAGTTGGAGGAGCAGTGCCGCCAGCTTCGCTTGGAGAACCAGTTGTTGCAGTCGCGAGTCGCGGAAGCGAGAAGAACTGCGGCACGAGAAACGCAACGATACGACCAACTGCTTGCCGAACTGGACCGGTTGCGGGCTCAGAATGACAGCTTGTTGGACATCTTGAAGGGGCGAAACGAGGCAAACGACACGACCCTCGCCCTGTTGCTGGACCGAAAGCACGGCCATCTGAAGATGATCGAGTCCTACGAGGGCGTCGTGGAACACGTCCACGGTGAGATCGCGACAGTCGTATTCGACACGGACGACGACGTTGTCGAGCACACGTACACCCGAAGCCAGTTCACCGACGGAAAACTCCCCAACAAGGGTGACCGCCTTGCCGTGTACGTTCACGTTGTGCATGGTTCCGTCGATGGACGAGATGATTCGGAGCCATTGGAAGAACTCGATGACCAACCCTGCGAAAGAAAGAAAGTCACCGGTCCGATCGAGTTCTGACCGGAGCCGTATCGAGGTCTACTTGTTTGCCTGTGGCCACGGCGATACGATCCTCGTTCGCCTGCCCGACGGGCGTTGGGTGCTCGTCGACTGTTACTTGCCTAAGACCGGCGGAGTGCGAAGTCGCTTCTTCGATTTCGTCGAGGAGAAACAAATCCAGACTCTGGCGCTCGTCTTCCAGACGCATCCTGACTACGATCACTTTCTGGGAATGCACGATGTTCTCAGCCATTTCATCGAGAGCGATGGGAAGTCAGTGGGATTTTACTTCGACAGCGGTTTGACGGTGCAGCAGATCAGAGAACTGCTAGTGCAGCCGAAACGTCCAGGGCAACGCGAGTACCGGCGACTCCAGCAGGCACTCCGAGCGTGGGATAAACAGGGAGATCTTGACTGGCGTGAACTGGATGCCGAGCGTCCTTCCGTCTCGCCAAAGGGCAGTAGTGGACGGATTGATTTCGTGCCTATCGGACCGGACGCGAAGGCGAAGCGTCGGCTGACGGAGGCAAGTATCGAGGCTTACGCAAAGAACCCGAATGCCAAATTGGAGGCAAACGAGTTGTCGCTCGTCGTAGTTCTTGCGGTGAACGATGGAAACATGAAATTCAATGTCCTACTCGCGGCCGATGCCTCGTCCTCGGGCATCTCGCGGGCGCTGAAGGTCTGGCGAGACCACGCTCAGGAACGATCCACTGCAGCCCACTTCCAAGCGATCAAGGTTCCGCACCACGGTTCCCTCAAGAACCACTTCACGGACTTGTGCAGGCTTGGCGGCGACGACGCCGAGGCCAAGGTAGCGGCGGTTTCGGCAGGCGAGAGGGATGCATTACCCGATCGTGAAGTTCTGGCCGACTTTCTCGATGCAGGTTGGACCGTCGTGTTGACGTCGTACAGGACAAGCCGAGCAGTGAACCGACCCGGGGAACTTCATCTTCGATCTGCTGCAAAGGCTACCTTCGAAGAAAACACTATCGAACTTGGGTGGAACTTCGAAGGGGGATTCTCGTTCGGACCGCCATCGGCCGTGCTCGATAGGGAACACCTTACGGCTTACCAGACCGCAAAGGCGTGAGCAGGCTTGGCTCCCTTGTGCGTAGTCGGACGACGTCGGGCTTCTTTCGCTCGTGGTGGTCTGTGGGTACGATACCCGTATGGCATGGCGAATTACCGACCTTATTGTAGAAGGCGAACTGGACAACACCGTCAAGGGACGCGTCGGCGGCTGGCTGCGGCTGGCGGGACGCGACGAGGTGGTGCGGTTGGAGCTGCGCGGGAATTGCCGGCCGGATTTGGCGGGCTGGCGGTTCCGGATTGTGCGGCTGGAACAGGTGCCGGCCTGGGCCGAGCCGGTGGATCTGGACGGCTTCGCCACGGAGCAGGTCGGCGAGGCGGGAGATATTCTGGCCGATCAGATTCTGCGGCATTACGACTGCCCGGTCGAGGAGTTGCTGGCCCGCATCCGGGCGGGCGAACCGCCGCCGGAGGATTTGCGGCCGGCACTGTACTTGGAATGGTACAGCGACCGGAACGGCCGCGTCGTGATTCAAGACACCCGGCTGGGCGTCGAACGACTTGGCGGCCGGACGTTCGAACTGACTGAGGAAGACCTGCGGCTGGAGAACGAGGAAGGCGAGCGGCGGTTGGAGGAACTTCGGAACCAGGGGTACGTCATCGAAGAGACGCCGCTGGGA
>CAYPGE010000387.1:0-8822 GCA_964409865.1 uncultured Pirellulaceae bacterium | reverse complement strand
AATCTGTACCTTCCCAAGCGCCGGCCGTTGCCGCGGCCCGGCGTGCTGCTGACCTGCGGGCATTCGGCGGAAGGCAAGGGCTACCACCTGTACCACGAAACCTGCCTGGGGCTGGTACTCAAGGGCTACGTGGTGTTGGCCCTGGATCCCACCGGCCAGGGCGAGCGGGCTGAATACTTCGATCCGGGCAGCGGCAAGCCGTTGGTCCCCTTGTGCGTTTCCCACCACCACTACCTCGGCCGCCCGTCGTGGCTGGTGGGCCGCACGCTGGCCGGCTATCGCACATGGGATGCCATCCGCGCGGTCGATTACCTGGTGTCGCGGCCGGAGGTGGATCCGGAAAAGATCGGGGCCACGGGCAACTCGGGGGGCGGCATCATGGCCCTGCTGATCACCGCCTGCGACGAGCGTGTCAAGGTTTGCGCCGCAGCACACCCCGGCGGGAGCATGGAGCAGACGTTTCTTACCGGCCGGCGCTCGACGGAAATGGAGATCTTGAGCCTCATTCCGCCGCGTCCCTGTGCGATCGTCGTCGGCCGGGAATCGGGCGAGGCTCCCGGCCATCAAGCGAAGCTCGACGACATGCTCCGCTTTTATCGGGGCCTGGGCGCGGATCCCGGCCGGGGCCAGATGTTCCTGGTCGACGGCGTCCACGACATGAAACAACCCAAACGCGTCGTCTGCTACGCGTGGCTGAACAAGTGGCTGGACCAGGAGCAGGAAGGGGCCGACGAGCCGCCGTTGGCGATCGAGACGGTCGCCGACCTCAACTGTACGGCCACCGGACTGGCGGTCCGCGACCTGGGCAGCCAGACGGGCCAGACGCTGAACGCCCGCGTGGCCGAGCGACTGCGCCCGCCGCAAGCCAGTCCCGATTCTCGCACCGCACTCGACACGACCCGGACGGAACTCCGCGCGGCCGTGGCCCGGCGGATCGGACTGAGTGTACCGGAGGTTCGCGCGACGCCTGCCGCGATATCGCGCGGCCGGGTCGAGCAACCCGATTTCACGGCGGAGAAACTGGTCCTCCAGACCGACGCGGAGATCCAGCTTCCGGCACTGCTGCTGCGGCCTGCGAAGCCCAGATCGTCCGCGCCGCTGGTGCTGCACGCCGCGGAACTCGGCAAGCCGACCGACGCGTTGCGTCCCTGCCTGGCGGTCGAGTTGGTGCGCGCCGGGCATGCCGTGCTCTCGGTCGACGTCCGCGGGGCCGGGGAAACCGATCCTCGCGACCGCGCCAAATTGCCGCCGCTGGAACGCTACGACGCGCGGCAGTTCCAGTTCGACTCGTCGGCCGTCCAGTGCGCCGCTTTCGGGACAACGCTGTTGGCCCTGCAGAGCAAGGACCTGATCCGGGCGATGGATTATATCGCGGGCCGACCCGAACTGGCGCGCCGCCGCGTGGTGCTCGTGGGCGAGGGTCTGGGTGGAGTCTGGAGCCTGGTGGCTGCCGCGATGGATGACCGCGCTGCGGGAGTGATCGCCGTGGGCATGGTGCCCTCGTACAAGCTGATCGTGGGCGCCCAGTACTACGCGGCCCGCGATTACTTCTGGGTCCCCGGCGCCTTGGCGGACTTCGACTTGCCGGACCTGGTCGGGCTGGTGGCGCCGCGCACGGCCGTCCTGATCGATCCGGCCGACGCGATGCTCGCGCCGCTTGACGCGGAGCGCTGCCGAACCGTCTGCGCTTGGCCCGCCGCCGTCTACCAGGTGTTGAACGCACCCGAACGATTCTCGGTACGTTACACGCCCGGACGGAGTGTTGCGGAAACGGCCGAGCAGGTCGCCGCGGCGCTGTGCATTATCGAAGGTCAGCCGGCCGGCGTGGGACCGCGTTGACAGCCGCTTCCACCACGTTTTGCGGTCTTGTCGGGCGGCCGTCGCGGGGTCCCGATGGCTGTGACACAAGATGCGGACCCCGTGAATCGGAGCCACCCCCAGCAACCCTTGCGAGCGCTGCGATGCCACGAGCAACACCGTCTTGCCTTGGAATCTGCAATCGTCATTGCCTCCCATTCGTGATGCTCTTTGCATTGGGAATGGCCCCTGCCTCACTGGCCGCCGAAACGAGCGAGGCAAAGACGTCGCTGGAGCAGACGCTCCTGCCGCTGATCAAGGCCCATCAGGGCGAGGTCGGCTTGGCGGTCAAGAACCTCAAGTCGGGCGAATCGTACGAATACCAGGCCGACCGGCCGATGCCGACGGCCAGTCTGATCAAGTTGCCCGTCATGGTCGCGACCTACGACGCGGCCCAAAATGGCAGGCTCTCGCTGGACGACATGATCGAGCTGAAAAAGGAGGACCAGGTTCCAGGGTCCGGAATCTTGACCCCGCATTTCTCGCCGGGCACCCGACTTTCGCTGCGCGACGCGATTCGCCTGATGATCGTGTATTCCGACAACACGGCGACGAACCTGGTGCTCGACAAGCTGGGACTGCCGGCGACCAACGAGTACACGGCGAAACGGGACTGCCCGGAAACGCGGATCAACTCCAAAGTGTTCCGCCGCGACACGTCCATCGCACCGGAGCGCAGCAAGGAGTTCGGGCTGGGCAGCACCACGGCCCGCGACATGATCAAGCTGTGCGAAGCGCTGCACGCCCAGACGATCGTCAGCGAAACGGCATCGAAGCAGATGCTCGATCACCTGTTTGCCTGCGACGACAAGTTGAAGGTGCCCCGGATGTTGCCGGCCGGCACGCGGGTGGCCCACAAAACGGGCTCGGTGAATTCCTCGCGGACGGACGCGGGAATCATCGAATCCCCGGCCGGGCCGATCGCTTTTTGCATCCTCACGGACAAGAACAAGGACCAGCGCTGGACGGACGACAACGCCGGCGACGTGCTGTGCGCCAAGATCGGCGCGGCCCTCTATCAATACTTCAATCCCAAGGATGCAGCGGCCTCGCCGCCGGCGGCGATCGCGCTGCGAATGGGTGCTGCGGGCGAGTGGGTGACGGCACTCCAGCGCACCCTCAACGCGCGGATCACGCCACCGGCGAACATCGGCACGGATGGCGAGTTCGGTCCCGAAACCGAGGACGCCGTCAAGCGGTTCCAAACGCAAAAAGGACTGGAGCCCACGGGCATCGTCAACGCGGAAACGTGGAAGGCCCTGGGTCCGCTCGTGATGGACGAGCAGCCGGCTCCGGAGCCGGCCGTTGTCAACGCTGAGGCGACCAAGAAATCACCGCCGGACGCGCTGGATGGCCCTCCGTTTGTCACTTGCAGAGCATGGGCCATCGTCGATGGCGACTCCGGCAAGCTGCTGGCCGGCGATCATCAAGACGAGAAACGCGATCCGGCGAGCACGACGAAAATGATGACCGCGCATCTAGTCACGCTGCTGGCTCAAGAGGACCCCCAGGTGCTGGACGAAGTCGTCACGTTTTCGCAGCGGGCCGACCGGACGCTCGGCACGTCGTCGCAGGTGAAAGCGGGCGAGCGGGTCACAGTCGGTGAGCTGCTGTACGGCCTGCTGCTGCCCTCCGGCAACGACGCGGCGGTCGCCTTTGCCGAGCATTTTGGCGAGCGGCTGGCCGACGAAAAAGACAAGGCAGCGAAGCTCGATGCCTACGACAGCTTCGTCTCGGCCATGAATCGCAAGGCGGCGGAATTGGGCATGACGTCGACGCAATTCAAGAATCCCCATGGCTTGACGAGCGCCGGTCACCAGACGACGGCGGCGGACCTCGCGCGGCTGGCGATCGCTGCCTTTGCTGTGCCGGAGTTACGCAGCGTGGTGAAAACGCCGCAGCACGGTTGCACGCTCGGCTCGGTCTCGGGCTACCAGCGGAACATCGTCTGGCGGAACACCAACCAACTGCTGGCGATCGAAGGGTACGACGGCATCAAGACCGGCACCACGGGCGCGGCCGGCTGTTGTCTCGTTTCCACCGGCGAGCGCAGCGGCCGGCGGATCGTCGTGGTCGTGCTTGGCGCGTCGTCGACCGAAGGCCGTTATGCGGATACGCGCAACCTGTATCGCTGGGCCTGGAAGGACTTGCTCAAGATCGGTGACGCCCGCACCAAAACGGCCGGAGACATCGGGAAGGCAAATTGACAGTACCCGACACTGACGTTTGATATCGCTGTCGAGCTTCGTGTAGTTGGGATCAGCCGAAGGGCGCTAGCCCCGGTTTCCGCGGCAAAAACCGGGGCTAGCACCTTTCGCCTGATAGGTTCAACCCCGAATTCTGATGATGACAGCGCCCTCGTCCGTCTTGCGAAGCAGGTAGGTGCCATCGGCGGTGGCGGCGCGGAAGGCAAAAGCTCAGCCATTTCTCGTGTCCCTCAGCAGCGCCGATCAGGCGTCTCTTGCGCCGACCGGGCTGAAGCAGACCTTCATCGATCCCGAGTTCCGCCTGGCCCGCGACAGCCGCTCCGAACTCCTTCCGCACCCCTTCGGCGTCTTCTGGCTCCAGCGTCCTTTTCCCCTGCTTGAATGTGGACAGATTCGAGCCTAGACTCCGGCTTTGGTTCAACCGGGCATCGCGATGCTGGTAACCTCCAACGAGTAAGTCTGTGGCAGACACATACCCTCAAGCTGGCGACATCGTATCCGGGCTCGAACCAGACGAACTGGTCGAAATCCGGAGCATCGTCCCGTTCGGCAAGCGGATGCTGGTCGAAGGCGTCGGCGTCGGTACTCGCCGCGAAATCCGCCGGCCGTTGGACGGGTTCGAAGTGCCGTTTGGCCTTGTTCAGAGACCGTGTCGGCCGGCAGAATCTGGGCGGCGCCCCCGACGCCCCGTTGATCGACCAACTTCATCACGCCATGCAACTTTGGAGTCAGGAGCGACGCGGCGAATTGGTCGGCTACCTGCGCGACCACGACTTGTTCGAGCAGGGGCCGTTCTGGAAACTGGCCCAAGCATTGTTTGAGGTGCTGCCCCGCGACGAGGCAAACTGGAAATTGGTCAGCGCGTTGCTGGGAGAACGCGAGACACTGCGGATGGAAGCCCGTCGTGCGGTAGCCGGCGAGGAAAGGACGTTGTTTGATTGAATCAGGGCGGCCTGACCGGGCCGTCGGGAGCAGATCATGGTAGAACTTGACCGAATCACATTTGATCCGCAGATCATGGGTGGGCGAGCCTGTATCCGGGGCATGCGGATTCCCGTGTCGGTGATCGTCAGCCAAGTGGCTCACGGAGCGACGTTTGATGAGATCCTGGCCGGTTACCCGGATCTCGAGCGCGAGGATGTCGAACAGGCGCTGGACTACGCCGCCTGGTTGACGACGGAACAAGTTGTGCCCGTTTAGGAGCATCCGATGCGATTCCTTGTGGATGCCTGTATGGACGTCCGCGTGGCCGAATGGCTGCGCGGCGAAGGTCACGACGCCATGCACTTGCGAGACGAAGGACTTCAACGGCTCCCTAATGGAGGCATTTTCGCCAAGGCGTTGGCAGAGGAGCGGGTGATCGTCACGTTCGATCTTGATTTCAGCGAAATCGCGGCGCTCGCGGCGGGTCCGAGCGTCAGCGTGATCGTCTTTCGTTTGCGTGATATGCGCGTGCCACACGTCATCGATCGGCTCTCAGTGGTATTGCCCGACTTGATCCCGCGACTCGACAAAGGGGCGATTGTTTCCGTCGAGGAGTCCCGCGTCCGCATACGCTATCTGCCCCTTGGAGGCCATTCATGAAGCGGCAACTACGACCGTGGTTCGCGGTGGCCACACCGCACGAGGATATCCGCGAGGGACGGCTGAGCGAAGCCGTGTTCGCCGCGAACCTGTGGCGGGTCTGCCAGAACGAGGCCCACGAGGTCTACCAACGGCCGGACATGTTCTTCGCCAAAACCCATCTGACGGCGGGACTCACGAACATCTTGAAACGCGTGGCTCGCGCGCTGTCCGCCGAGGCCGATGCCGGCGATCGCATCCTGAACCTCCAGACTTCTTTCGGCGGCGCCAAGACGCACTCGCTGGTCGCCTGCTGGCATCTGGCCGAACATCAAGGCGATGAGGGAGTCCGCAAGACAATTGGGGCTGGAAATCGACTTGGAGTAGTCCCGCCACTTTCGTGACAGGGCGTCGTGGTCAAATGGAACGAGGCTCTGATTCTCCGGACTGGTCGGCCTGTCTTGGAGGGTTTGGACCTGGGAAGGAAAACCATCGTGCGGTCGTTCAAGAGCCTGATGAGCGACAAGGCTAACAAATACTGGGGGTTGAATCATGCGAGCCACTGGACCTGCCCCGTTCCATTCGCGACTGTCTCCCTGGATTCCGCCGAAGCCAGGGTCGTCCTTGCCTGATCGCACGTCTTTCGCTTTCGCCCCACCCCCGCTGGCTGTGGGGACAAGTGCGGATACCGAATCGCCGGTTACACGAAACGACAGCGCAGATCCGGACGCCCCCGACCGCTGGCAACGTCTGATCGATCACGAACTGACCGAATGGCCCTCGGACCCAACGAAGTTCGACGACGACGGCATCGAACCGCCCAGCGATCAGACTATCCACTTGGCCATTGCCTTGGCGGGACATTTCAAGGATCAAGGACTGCCAGCGCCGGATAGTGTTGTTCCGGACCCGAACGGCGGAATCGTGTTTGAGCGTCGGGAGAATGGCCTGTCGGAAGTCTTTCACGTCTGGGACGACGGAACGGTCGAGTACCAGCGATTCCAAGGCACGCGACTCGTCGAGCGCAGGCCCCTGCAGTTGGAGACGCCGCTCAGTTGATCTACTGGGGATCGGGCGTGGACGACGGAACCGAACCGATTGCCGATGAGGAGTTGCTCGCGTCACAACGATTCTTTCCCGACGTTCGCGATCCATTGCCGGGAGAACTCGGCGCTGGGGAGGCCCACGTCCAGGACGGTGTTGGCCAGGAAGATCATCTCCTGAATGCGTTTTTCCTTCAGCCACTTCCGGCCCAGTTCGCACTGGAGCTGCATCCGTTCCACCGGCACGGGCTTGCGGTTGTGGAAATCCCAGATGTACATGCCCAAGGCGATGCGAGCGCCTTTCGGTGCAATCTTTTCCAGCGCCGCCAAGTTCTCTTCCAGCATCGGCAACTCGTCCGAATTCCAGGTCCACAGCGTGAGCACGTCGAATTGGTCGAGAAAGTCCGCCAGGGGCGGATCGCAGCCCCGGAACGCCGGCGAGGCGATCTTCCGCGACGGGTTGATCTCGTGGGTGTAGAGCGTCACCCAGATGTCCATCGGCCGGCCTACCGCTTTCATCTGCTGGCGCGCCCGCTTCAGCTCGTCCGGCGTGATGGCCGGGCGGCCGACCACGCGTCCATCGGACTGCCGCTTGGCGTCGATGATGAAGTCGTCCAGGTAGATGCCGGTGAAGTTGGGGAACTTCTTGGCGAGATCCAGCACCGGGGCAAGTTCGCTCATGCCGCCCTTGCCGCCGCTGCCCACGACCGACCAGACGACGCGGTCCAGCGGCTGGAAGGCGATGGCGTATTGCTCGAAGGACGTCTTGGCGCGCGGGCCTTGACTGCTCGGAAGCGGCGGCTCGTCGCTGCTGCGGATCAACAGCAGATTGGGCACGTTCAGCCAGAACGCCCCTTCGGCCGGCGTCATCCGCGAGCCGCCGAGGACGTTGCCCCGTTCCAGCGACTTGTCGTCGCCGCCAGCCAGCACGCTGAAGATCCACAGGCGATCGCGAACCGTATTGCGGGGTGTTCCGCCCCCGACGGGTTCTGCCGCCGTCACACCTCCGGGCCTCGCGCCCCACGCCCCGGCAGCGGCCATCGCTACGGAACCGAGCATGGCTCGCCGTGACCACTCGTTTTCTCTGCTTGGTTTGGACATGTCGTTCTCCTTCGGTAGAGCGGTTGCAGGTCCGCGTTATTGTAACCGAAAGAGATCCGGTCCTGGGAAGCGAATTCGAAACAGAAAAACGTCCGTCCCGACGAAGAGGGAGCTGACAGAAAAATGGGGTGACAGAGAAATGCTGCAGAGAATTCACGCCAGCAGATCCACCGCGATGCCCAGCGCGTCCGACTCTCGGACGGCGGTTTTGTACTGCTTTCCGGCCTTCTTTTCTTTTCGGAAGAAGTCGAGCAGCTTGTTCGGGTTCGCGTCCTCCGGCAACCGGCCGTGCGTCAAGTGGATCGTGAACTCGTCCTGCCCGCGGGCATCCGAGATCATCTGGAACGTGGACACTTCGGGATTGCCGTGCTCGCCGTCGCCCGAGACGACGTAATGGTCGGCGGTAATCGAGCGGAAGAAACCCGTATCGACGTTGTTGTCGCTGCCGTGGTGCGGCATCTTCAGCAGGTCCACGTGGATTCTGCCGTTCTTCAGCAGCTTGGCGCGGCGCAGACCTGCCAGCACGATGTCGCCGCGGGCGTCGCCCGTGAGCAGCATGGTTTTCTTCTTGAAGGTTGCCAGCACCGTGATGCTCGACAGATTGAACACCGACTGATCGGCGAACTCGGCGACCTTGGCGACGCCCGACTTGTCGATCTGCCTGTCCCACTCTTCCTGGAGGGCCTTGACGCGCTCTTCATCCGGCCCGATGACGGTCAGCCGCAGACCATCGCCGGCGTCGAACTTGCGGCTCTTCTGGCCCGCGGGCACCATCACGAGGTTCGCAAAGCCGTCATTGATGCCGATGCCCAGTCGGCTGGCGGCGTCGCGGAGTTGCCGCCCTTGATTGACGCTGGCCAGCACCAGCGCCGTCTCTCGACGCACCGGAAGGCTGGCGGAGAAATTCGAGGTGGCCGCGGCACGGGCGGCCGTCTTGAGCGAAGCGACCATCTCGTCGGCTTCGTTGCCGAGCAGATCGTCGAAGCTGTTGTTCCAGAGGGTCGCGATGTCGTATGGCAGCGGCTTGCGCTGCTCGCGCAGGTCCGCCAGC
>CAYPGE010000386.1:5616-8825 GCA_964409865.1 uncultured Pirellulaceae bacterium | reverse complement strand
GCCCACAGGCGTGCATCACGCCCGGATTCTGCGACGCGAACGGCAAGCCCGTGGCCTCCTGCACGGGCAGGGCGTCCATGTCCGCGCGCAAGGCCACCACGGGCGTGGGACGGTTGCCGCGAATCAGCGCCACGACGCCGTGGCGCGCCACACCGGTCTTGATCTCGGTGATCCCGATCTCGCGGAGGGCCTCGGCCACCGTCTGCGCGGTTTTCTCTTCGCGGTTGGATCGCTCCGGGTGCGCGTGAATCTGCCGTCGCCAAAGAACCGCCTGAGGGGCCGTCTGATCGGCCAGCTGTCTTACGGACGCATTCCAATCCTCCGCGCCAAAGGCGTAGGGTTGGACCAGAATCGTGGCAGCGGCGATCAGCCCGGCTGGGATCGCAGGTTTCATGCGTCGTTGTCCTTTTAGAAATCCCGCCGCAGATCGAACACGGTGGGGCGGTCTTTGTCCACGTACCAGCGTTTCCACTGTTCGATATCGTAGCCGAAATTGACGCCGGGGTGGATAGCGACCAGCGCATTCAACGCGCCTTCATTGCGCAGATTCTTGGTGATCACTTGCGGCCGCCCGCCGGCGCTGAACGAGTTGCCGCCGCCGCTGGGGCCGCTGCCGAAGCCGAGATTCATCTGGCCGGGGCTGCCGCCGGGGCTCTGGACGACGAATTTGTGCTCGGTCACCAAGGCATTGATCAACGGCAGCGTGGCAGCTGGGTCCTTGAGCGCCCCCAGGCACAGCGCTGCCTGGTTGACCTTCCGGTTGTCCTTCGATTTTAACAGTCGCTCGCAGATCCGGACGGCTTGAGGCGTTCCGAAGCGAGCGAGTTGATCGAGGCAGGCTTCGCGGATATGCGGGTCGGCGTCTTCTACGGCCTGTTTGATGAACGCGGCGACCCCCGCGGGACTCTGCAGCTTGCCCAGCACTTCGATGCACAGCAGCCGCAAATCCCGCTGTTCGTCGGTGTCGCCGACGATCTCGGCCAGGGCGGGCGCCGCCGCCGGATCTTTGATCGCCCGGATGGCATCCGTGGCATCCTGCTCCTTGCCGCGCCGTTTGCTGATCGCCGTCCGCCAGATGTTGACCTTCTGCCGCCAGTCTTTGACCTGTTTTTCGTTCCGCTGAGCGACTTGCTCCAGCGCCACGTCCTGCGCGATCCGCCACGCGCCACGATAGCGGACGTAGCCGCGGCTGAGCATCCATTCGTCGGTTTTGACCCAGTTGCCGTCCAGCTTGCTGTACCCCAAACCGTAGCGTGCTTCGGCGTGCTCCGGGTCCAGTTTGAGGATCTCCTGCAGATGGAATTCGCGCTGCTGTTTCAGACTGCGCCGGCGGCATTCTTCGGCCATCGCCCAGTGCCCGTCTACGGTCGGCGGGACCTTGGGCAACGCCTCACGATACCACGCCAGGTCTTCGGAAACGGTCAGGACTCGGTCGACTTGCGATAACGCCAGTTTCACCGTCCCGCCGGTTTCGGTTCGGACGATGTACGATTGGCGAGGGTTCTCCTGGGGGTTCAGCAACTGGCCTTCGATCTGCCCGCCGGTGACCAGCAAGAACACGGCGCCCTGCGCAGTGCGGACCGCCCCTAAGACAAACAGGCAGAGAATGGGTTTCCAGACGAATCGCATGCTGACGCTCTCTGACAAGGCCGCGGGCCGCAACGAAGCCCCGTCCACTCGAACCGCGCGCCCGCGGATCCTCTAACTTCAAGTATAGAAGGTTCGGACCGAAATGAGCAACAGATCAGCATTTGCGGCTCCTGCGGCTTGCCCCGGACGAAAAGGCGGCCGTGGAAGGAGTTGCAGCGAGGAGGGCCAGGGTTGACGAACGTCGCGGAGAGGACGGAAGCAACGCTCCTGCGGCTCGTTTCGTTTCCCTCGGCCCCTAGCCCAATTGGCACACGATCCGTGTATAATCTGCACGATGGTTGACTGAGACCCACTCCACCGAGGATCCACGCCTTGTCGCAAGAACTGTTCCCACCGGAATCGGACGGCGGCGACTCGCTTGTCGCCAGCTTGCGGCTGGCTCTGACTCCCGGCGTGGGGCCGGTGACGCGCAAGGCGCTGCTGGAGCGGTTCGGTTCGGCCGAAGCGGTGCTGGCGGCGCCGCCCAGCCAATTGCGCGAGGTGCCGGGCGTGGGCGTCAAGCTCGCTCGCCAGATCGTCGCCGCCAATGACGAGATCGACGCGGACAAGGAATTGCAGCTGTGCCGCGAGCACGGGGTGACGATCCTGGCCGACACGGATTCGGCCTATCCGCGGCTGTTGCGCGAGATCCACAACCCACCGGCCTTTCTGTTCGTCCACGGCGAGCTGAAACCGGAAGACGCGCTGGCCGTCGCCATCGTCGGGACTCGGCATGCCACCAGCTACGGCCGCCAAACGGCGGAACGTCTGGCGGCCGGCTTGGCGCGGGCCGGCTTGACCATCGTCAGCGGCCTGGCGCGGGGCATCGATGCCACCGCGCATCGCGCCGCGTTGCAGGCCGGCGGGCGAACGTTGGCCGTGCTGGGCAGCGGCGTGCTGAACGTCTATCCGCCTGAACACGGACCGCTGGCCGAGGAGATCCGCGGGCGGGGCGCTTTGATCAGCGAGAACCCGCCGCTGAGCGAGCCCCAGGCCGGCGTGTTCCCGCAGCGCAACCGCCTGATTTCCGGGCTGTCGCTGGGCGTGATCGTGGTCGAAGCGGCCGAACGTTCCGGGGCCTTGATTTCCGCCCGGCATGCGATGGAGCAAGGTCGGGAAGTCTTTGCCGTGCCGGGCCGCGTGGACAGTCGCACGTCGCGCGGCTGCCACCGCTTGATCCGCGACGGCGCGAAATTGGTCGAGTGCGTCGAGGACGTGCTGGATGAATTCGGCCCGCTGGTCGAAGCGACGCCGCGCCCCGACGGCACCGTGATGCACCACCCCGCCGAGTTGCAGTTGAACGAACTGGAACTGCAGGTGCTGAACGCGATCGCCAGCGAGCCCACGAGCATCGACCAGATCGTCGCCACCAGCGGACTGCCGGTGCAGCGCGTGCTGGCGACGATCAGCGTGCTGGAAATGCGGAGCCTGATCCGCCGCGTCAGCGGCAACAGCGTGATGCGGCGGTAAGGCGGGAAAAAGTCGCAAAGGGAAAAAGTCAAAAAGGGAAAGAGTCGAGAAGGGAAAGAGTCGAGAAGTCGAAGAGTCGAAGAGGGAAAAGGTCCAAGGAGTAGGCCGGA
>CAYPGE010000386.1:0-5516 GCA_964409865.1 uncultured Pirellulaceae bacterium | reverse complement strand
AAGAGTCGAGAAGTCGAAGAGTCGAAGAGGGAAAAGGTCCAAGGAGTAGGCCGGAACAAGTCTTCGCAGTTCCGGCACTTCGGACTGCAAGAACTACGCCGGTGCGTTGCCGGAACTGCGAGGACTTGTTCCGGCCTACCCGACTCTTCGACTCTTCGACTTTTTCACTCTTCGACTTTTCGACTCTTTCACTTTTTCACCTTTTTCCGCTCATTCCCACTCGATCGTCGCCGGCGGTTTGGAGCTGATGTCGTAGCACACGCGATTGACGCCGCGGACTTCGTTGATGATCCGCGTGGAGATCCGCGCCAGCAATTCATAAGGCAGGTGCGTCCAGTCGGCGGTCATAAAGTCGTCGGTGCTCACGCAGCGCACGGCCACCGCGTCCTCGTAGGTCCGCGCGTCGCCCATCACGCCCACGCTCTGCACCGGCAACAGCACGGCGAAGGCCTGCGAGGCGTGACGGTACAGGCCCGCGGCTTTGACCTCCTCGACCACGATCGCATCGGCTTCGCGGAGCACGTCCAGTCGCTGCCGGGTGACGGCGCCGAGGCAGCGCACGGCCAGGCCCGGACCGGGGAACGGGTGCCGCCAGACGACCTCGTCCGGCAGGCCGAGTTCCTGGCCCAGCTTGCGGACTTCGTCCTTGAACAGATCGCGGAGCGGCTCGATCAACTCGAAGCCCAATTCCGCCGGCAGGCCGCCGACGTTGTGGTGCAGTTTGATCGTCGCGGCCGGACCGTCGACGGCGGCGCCGCTTTCGATCACGTCCGGGTACAGCGTCCCTTGGGCCAGGAACCGGGCGCCCTCGATCGCTGCCGCCTCCGCCTTGAAGCACTCGATGAAGGCGTGTCCGATCCGGCGCCGCTTCTCTTGCGGCTCGACGACCCCCGCCAGCGCCGACAGGAAGCGGTCCTCGGCATCGACCACGTGCAGGTCGGTTCGGAAGTGGTTGCTGAATTCCGCAATCACCGCTTGCTGCTCGGCTTTCCGCAGCAGCCCGTTGTTGACCAGGATGCAGGACAACTGCGATCCAATGGCCTTGTACAGCAAGGCGGCCGTGACCGCCGAGTCGACGCCGCCGGAGAGCCCGCAGATGACGCGCGCGTCACCGACCCGCCGCCGGATCTGCTCGATCGTCTCGCGGGCAAAATCTCCCAAGCGCCATGTGCCTTCGCAGCCGCAGACAATCCTCAAAAAGTTGTGCAGGATCGTGCTGCCTTGGGGCGTGTGGGTCACCTCGGGGTGGAACTGCAGGCCGTACACCTGCAAGGTCCGGTGCCGCACGGCAGCGATGGGGCATGTGTCGGTGCAGGCCAGAGGAACAAAATCGTCGGAAACTCGAAACACTTGATCGCCATGGCTCATCCACACGGCGATGTCCGAGGCGACCCCGGCGAACAGGTCTTCATGGCAGCTGATGTGACAGCGGGCCCGGCCGTATTCCCGCGCGGGTGCTCCGTCTACCTGTCCGCCCAGGGCGTCGCAGACCAATTGCATCCCGTAGCAGATGCCCAACACGGGAATGTCCATCCGCAGCAGTTCCGGATCGCAGCGCGGCGCGCCCTGCTCGTACACGCTGCGGGGGCCCCCGGACAAGATGATCCCGCGAGGCCGGTGAGCCCGGACGCGATCCGCCGAAATGTCGTGGCGAACGATCTCGCAATAGACGTTCTGTTCGCGGACACGGCGGGCGATCAACTGGGCGTATTGCGACCCAAAATCCAGGACCAGCACGCGTTCTTCCGAGGTCCGCCCGCCAGGAGACGTGGAATCCAACCCGGTTCGGCTCATGAAAGGAAGTCCCGAAGAGCAAGCCGCCAACGAAAAAGGCCCGCCGGACCATCGCGGCGGGATTCAGCAAGCCGCGAATTATAGGCCGGCCGGCCGGCGCCGTCCAGCAGGCCGTTGTCGGCGGGCCGGGGCGGCCGTATACTGAGCCGTGATGATGCAAGGATCGGCGAATCAATAACTGTCGCGATTTCAAAGTCGCCATCACGCTCCGCGTGATGATCGCAAACAAGAACTGGACAGTTATTGATTCGCCGATCCAAGAACATCCCAAGGGCCCGATCAGAAGCTCGCTCGTAGTGCCGCCTTCAGGCGGTCGGCTGACAACCGGCTGAAGCCGGCACTACCAGCGCACCGGAATTCGCACCGTGCAAATCCTGCTCACCAACGACGACGGCATTCATGCCCCCGGCCTGGCAGCCATGGAACGCGAACTGCGCGAACTGGGCGACGTCTGCGTCGTCGCCCCGGCGCATGAACAGAGCGGCGTGGCCCATTCGATCACCTTTCTCAGCCCGCTGATCTGCCAGGAAGTGTTTGCCGGCAACCGGCAGCGCGGCTGGGCGGTCGAAGGCAGTCCGGCCGATTGCGTCAAGATCGCCGTACACGAATTATGCCCTCGCCGCCCAGACCTGATCGTTAGCGGCATCAATGGCGGGTTGAATGCCGGGATCAACGTGCTGTACTCGGGCACGGTCGCCGCCGCCATCGAGGGGGCCTTTTTCGGCATCACCAGCGTCGCGGTGTCGTTGGAGTTCGACGCCCACGCGCAGTTCGAGAAAGCCGCAAGACTGGCCCGGCGGATTATCGAACAGATCCTGCGGCTGAAAACGGCGGAAAGCCAACTGTACAACTTGAACATTCCCACCCCCGCCTTGGACGGCACGCCGCAGGTGAGAATTGTCCCGATGGGGGTGGAGCTGTACGGAGAACGGTTCCTGAAACGCCAGGACCCGCGCGGGCGAACCTACTATTGGGCCACCGCCGATCCGGCCCCGCAGCCGACGGACCGCGAAACCGATCTGACCGCGCTCAAAAAGGGCTTGGTGACGCTGACGCCGCTGCAGTACGATATGACCAAGTACCCCACGCTACGCGAGATGGAGAATTGGACGCTGTGACGGAAGGAGAATCGATGAGAACCGCAGATTGCTGTGTTGTTTTGTTGTTGGCTGTCCTGCTTGGTTGTGGAACGGAGATTCCGCCGGAGCCCCCGTCGGCAAACGCTCCGGTCACGCCCGTCACGCCGGATGTTCCGGCACCGGCCCCGGCACCCGACGCGGGAGCGCGTCAGCCGGCCATGTCAGACGCGCCGCAGGAGGCCCCTCCCGCTCCGGCCGTTCCACCGCCGGCGCTGGCGCCGGCCACGGGTCCGGAACTCGCGCCTCCGGCTCAAGCCACACCTCCGGAACCCGCACCCGCCGCCGACATGGAACGGGTCAAAGCCGAGAAAGGCGTGGGCGTGAAAGGCCGCAGCCTGGACCAGCACGAAGGCCTGCTCGTGACGCCCGCCAAGGCGTACTTCTCCGTCCGCGAACGCGCGGTGTTCGAGATTCAGATTCCCGCAGCGCTCAGGCCGTTTAAAGCCACCAACGGCAGCGGGCCGAAGTCGCACGAGGAGTTCATGGCCCAGATCATCGAGGCCAACCAGATCCAGTTGCCGGAACTGCCGGCGGGGCAGAAGTACGTTTACGACCCCAAGACGGAAGAGTTGATGGTCGAACGGCCGGTGCGCTGAGCGGCGTTCGAGACATAACTGTCGCCTTGCATTAAGAACCGCTAACAAAACCGTTCGGCGCGGGTCTCTGACCCCGCCGAAACCGCCGACCGAAGACATCCGATTCCGGTCCATGCCAGATCAGGTGAAAGATCAAGGTGAAAGATCAGCGCGAAGATTACGAATCCGCAGCCGAACGGGTCCCGCCTGCTCAAGCCGCCTTGGCGAGTTGGCATTGCGTGCCGTCCGCCGCCGGTTCCCCGTACGTATCGACGTTGGAGACGTCCAGCGACCCGCTGAACGCTTCGCCCGGCAGGATCCAGATCTCGCCGTGGACGTCCTCTTGTTCCGTACGGACGCTGTGGTGCCGAACCAGTTCCAGGATGGACAGAAAGACGCCGATCATGGCCGTTTTGTGCATGCCGGAATAGAACATCTGCGAAAACGCCGCGCGGCCGTCTTCCACCAGCCGCTGGTGAAGCCGCTGCATGTACACGTGAATCGGCGTGTCGTCGTAGACGATGCTGGGTTGTTGGGTCACTCGGCTGTCCCGCACGATGCGGCCGAAGGCGCTGACCAGGTCCCACAATTCGACCTCCTGGATCGGCTGGCCCGCCGGGTCGATGCGGCGCGGCGGCAAGTCGTTGGCCAACCGCGGCAGGTGCTCCTGCCACGCGCGCCCCTGCTCCTCCAGCAAGCTCGCCGCGTCGCGGAACTTCTTGTATTCCAGCAACCGCTCGACCAATTCCTCGCGCGGGTCTTCGATTTCCTCCGCATCCTCCGCTTCCGTCGGCAGCGCCAGCCGCGACTTGATCTCCAGCAGCGTGCTGGCCATTTCGATGAAGTCCCCGACGGCGTTCACGTCCAATTCCTGCAGCACTTCCAGGTACTCGATAAACTGCTGCGCAATCGTAGCCACCGGGATATCCAGGATGTCCAATTCGTGCTTGCGCACGAGGTACAGCAGCAAGTCCAACGGCCCTCGAAAGATGTCCAAGGCAACGCGAAAACTCATGAGAATCGTCGATCCGGTGCTAGCACTGACGGCTGGAAAGCGGCGGGCGCGGCGCGCCCCTGGCCGGACAGGCAGCCGCGTCGGCCTGGCAGATAGTACCGATCGCGAGAGAATCATGCGAGCCGAATTCTTGACGGGCGGAATTCTCGGAGATTCTCCGCGCCGCAACGCTCGGTTCCGTCACGCCGAATCCTCAGCGGCGCTCACCGGCGCCGCCTCCAGGATGGCCGGTGTGCCGCCGGCGCTGCCCAGGCGCTGGCAACCCTGGTCCAGAAAACCGCAGGCCACTTCATAGCTGCGAATGCCGCCCGACGCTTTTACGCCCATCGTCTTGCCGACGGTCCTGACCATCACGTCGATGGCCTCCGGCGTGGCGGGGCCGTCCCCGAATCCGGTCGACGTCTTGACGAAATCCGCCCCTGCGTCGCGGGCGATCTCGCAAGCTCTGGCGATCTGGTCGGGCGTCAGATAGCAGGTCTCCAGGATCACCTTGACCAGCACCCCGCCGGCCCGTTTGGCCTCGGCCACCACGCCCTCGATGTCGCGGCGGACCCAGGCGTCGTCGCCCGAAAGGAACTTGCCAATGTTCATCACCATGTCCAGTTCCTGGGCGCCGTCCTCAATCGCCAGTCGGGCTTCCAACGCCTTGACTTCCGGCCGATGGGCGCCGTGCGGAAAGCCGATCACGGCGGACGGCACGACGCCGGAACCGGCCAGTTCCTTGGCCGTCAGCGCCACGTCGCTGGGCCGCACGCACACGCTGGCTACGTGAAAGCGTTTGCCCAGCCGGCAATTCTCCACGATGTCCTGATCCGTCAGGTTGGGTTTCAGCGCCGCATGGTCAATCGTGGCGGCGATCTGCTGTCGGGTCCAACGAGTCATAGCGAGGTTCCTTTCTAGTGTGGCGTCCAGGCTAAATGTTGGGGTAGCGGAAGTGGCGTAAGCTTCCAGCTTGCGGCGATTTGTTGATGGCAAGCTGGAAGCTTACCCCAC
>CAYPGE010000385.1:0-8841 GCA_964409865.1 uncultured Pirellulaceae bacterium | reverse complement strand
GCTGTGGGGAGATACCATGAAAAGAAAGTCTTTGTCTGGATCGTTCAAATGGCAGCCGAGTTCGCTTCCTGAGGGGCACAAGCATCCCAGAAGCCAGCGTCAACCCCGCCGTCTGAAGGCGGTAAACCGAAACCGTACTCATCTTTTACCTCTTCATGTTCCCCCGGGGGCGAGGCGGAGATAGCGGGATGCGGCGACGCAAAGACCTGATCGTCGCCATCCGCGCCGAGACCGGCTTGGGGGATGTCAATTGAGCCGCCGCAGGACGGACACTTCACGCGTCTTCCGGCGAGGTGGGGAGCGGCGCGAAAGCTCTTCCCACATGCGCACGTGACTTGGCGCTCCACTTGGTTGGCCGGCTGGCTCGTGCCCGCTGGCCGGTGCGACGGGACAGCATGCTTTTTGTCAGCCTTGTCCGGCGGATTGTGCGGGATGTCGATCGGGGTGCCGCAGGACGGACACTTCACGCGTTTTCCGGCCAGGTGGGGAGCGGCCCGAAAGCTCTTGCCACATACACACGTGACTACAGATTCCATGCTGGGGCTCCAAGGATACGAACGGCCGAACGATACTAATTATCGCCAGCGAAACCCGTGATAACGCGTTTACCAGCGGGGTTATCACCGGTCCCTGATAACTTCTGATAACGTTACCGTGGGGTTATCTCCGGCGGTGTGCCGCTGGAACTGTGGGGTGCCACGGCCCGCCCCCAAGGGCAGTTGACGATTTGACCCGTTGGTTGTCAAGAGGGAAAAACGAGTAAGCCCTGCTCGGGACGGCGCGGTCGGCCGCTCGGCCCTCCGATCCCTATCCTGGTCGACAAAGCATGATAATTTTGTCCAAAATACAGGAAGTGCCGTCATTCTGACTGCAGCCTACAACTTGGCGCTGCGGATCCACACGCGGCGGCCGCCTAAAATCCAACATCAAGAATTTCAACCAGTCGGCGGTGCGGGCAACTGCCAGCCTTTCCGGTACTCGCGACGGATCAACTCGTCCGCCTCCGGAGCGTTCTTGGCTTTCAGGGCCGCAGCGTCCCAGTCGATCTTCCTGCCCAACCGCACGGCCAGGTTGCCCAGCAGGACCATCTCCGTAAAGGGGCCGGAATAATCGAAGCTGGACAGCGGCTTCGGGCCGCCGCGGCAGGCTTCGATCCATTCGGCGTCCTCGTTCGCCACGCGGCGAATGGTCTGCGGCACGTCTTGGAATTGCTCGGCGCGGCTGCCCGGCGCGACGATCCAGTCGGTCGCGCTGCGGCGGAAGACCATGGTCCCGGCGTCGCCCACCAAGACCATGTCCCAGCGGGACGGGTCGTCGATGCCGGCGGGCGTTTTCTTCTTGGCTCGTTTCGCCTTGGCTTCCTGCTGAGGCGGCTCCTTGAACTTGGCCCCGTCCGTCGCTCGTTTCAACAACTCGTGCGGCGCGTTCTGCTGGCCGTCCTTCTTGCCGTCGTACCAGACAAACTTGACGGCCGGCTGCTGGACCGCGGCTTTCGGACCGACCGCGCCGCCCAGCGCGCCTCCGCCCACCGCCGCGCGCGGGGCAAACTGATAGGTGATCGTCGACCAGTCGGGCCCCGTCTCCTGGGTCAAGCCGCCGGATTCGGCCTCGACGGACAACGGCGAGCCCAAGTCGAGCGCCCAGTAGGCCATGTCCATGATGTGGCAGGCCATATCGCCCAACGCGCCGCAGCCGAAGTCCCACCAGCCGCGCCACTTGAACGGCACGTAGCAGCCGTTGTACGGCCGCAGCGGCGCCGGGCCGACCCAGAGATCCCAATCCAAGTCGTCCGGCTTGGGCTGGTCCGCCAGCTTCTTGCGTTCGTCCAGCGCCCCTCGCCCCTGGGGCCAGATCGGCCGGTTGGTCCAGGCGTGGACTTCGCGCACCGGGCCGATGATCCCGGCGCGGACCAGTTCGACCGCTCGGCGGATCGGCTCGCCCGCGTGCGCCTGGTTGCCCATTTGCGTCTGCACTTTGTAGTATGCGGCCGTCTGGGCCATGACGCGGGCTTCGTAGATCGAATGGGTCAGCGGTTTCTGGCAGTACACGTGTTTGCCCAGCGTCATGGCCATCACCGACGCCGCTGCGTGCGTGTGGTCCGGCGTGCTGACGGTCACTGCGTCGATCCCCTTCTCCTTTTCGAGCATCACGCGGAAGTCCTGGTAGCGTTTGGCTTCGGGAAAGGCCTTCAACGTCCCCTGCGCTCGCTGCTGGTCGACGTCGCACAAGGCCACGAACGTGCCGCCCGCTTTCGTCACGTCCTTGACTTCGCCCGCCCCCTTACCGCCCACCCCGATGCCGGCCACATAGAAACGCTCGTTCGCGCCCCACACACGGCGGGGAAGGTACGTGAACGCCAACGAGGACGCGGCTGCCGCGCCGAGGAACTTGCGACGACTGATGTAGCGGTTGTCCATTTTCGATCCTTTCCGCTGAAGCCACCTTGGTGAAGCCGTCATTCTATCCTGTTCCACGCCGCTGGAATACACGGGCCTGGTGGTCCGATGTCCGATCTCGGCGTCTGCCTGGGTCACGCCGTTTGCCCGTGGTGCCTTCCGGCTGGCTTCGCGGTGCCATAGCCGGCACGGCCCGTGTGATCCAGAGAGGCTCGGCATGTGGGTACGGACGCTTGAGTCGCGGTCGAAATCTGCTACAACACGGTGTCATTCGAGAACTTCAAACCGGAGAGAACCCTCATGCCGAAAATCCTGATGCCGTTGGGTGATGCGACGGAAGCGTTGGACACATTCTATCCCTATTACCGTCTGCCGGAGGATGGCTACGAAGTCGTCGTCGCCGGTCCGGAGGCGCGGTTGTACCACTCGGTGCTGCACGAAATCCCGCCCAATTCGGACGTGCCTTGGGATATCACGCAGGAGCGGCCCGGCTATCACATCCGAGCGACCGTCGCTTTTCGCGATGTGAATCCGGACGACTACGCCGGGATGTTCATCTCCGGCGGCCGCGCGCCGGAGTACCTGCGGTACAACCAGGATCTGCTGCGGGTCACGCGGGCGATTTGCGAAGCCGGCAAACCGATCGCCTGCGTCTGTCACGGCATCGAAATCCTCACCGCTGCCGACGTCATCCGCGGCAAGACCGTGACGACTGTGGCCAAATGCGCCCTGGACGCCCAGCAGGGCGGAGCGACCTACGTGGACCGGCCGGTGGTCGTCGATGGCCGGCTCGTGACGGCCAGAACGTGGAACGATAACACGGTCCTGCTGCGGGAGTTCCTGAAGCTGCTCAGAGCGGCGGCGGGATAAACCTGAACCGTGAATACGGAATGAGGAATACGGAACGCAGAACCGAGGCCGCTTGATTCTTCGTGCAGTATTCCGTATTCAGTATTCCGTAACGCGGGCTGGCGCCCGCAACCCATTTGGCGAGCGGGGTGGCGTGAGCCCCCCGGTTCTGAACCGAACGACTTGCTGGGAACCGGGGGGCTCACGCCACCCCGCTCGCCACGCCAGTCTGCGCGCACGGCGCGCGCATGATACGGACTGAGACTCTATTCCTTCAGTTCACCGCCTAGCACAGACGAAGGGAGTATGCATGTTCGAGACTCTCCAACTGGCCCCGCCGGATCCGATTCTGGGCCTGACCGAAGCGTTCAAAAAGGACCCTCGTTCGAACAAGATCAATCTGAGTGTCGGCGTCTATAAGGACGAGAACGGCGAGACGCCGATCCTGGCTACGGTCAAGGAAGCCGAGCGGCGGCTGGCGGCCGCGGAGAAGAGCAAGAGCTACTTGCCCATCGACGGGTCGCCGGAGTACGGGTTGCTGGTGCGGCAGATGGTGTTCGGCGCCGATCATCCTTGGACGACGGACGGCCGCGCCGCGACGCTGCACACGCCCGGCGGCACGGGCGGCTTGCGCGTGGCCGCCGATTTCCTGAAACAGAAATTGTCGGTGAACCGGATCTGGGTCAGCCAGCCGACGTGGGAGAATCATCGGGGCGTGTTCTCCGCAGCCGGTTTGGAAGTCGGTACGTATGCGTATTTCGACGCTGCCGGCAATCGCTTGGATCGGGACGGCTTGTTATCGAGCCTGCGGGAGATTCCGCCGCGCGAGGCCGTCTGCGTGCATGCGTGCTGCCACAATCCCTCGGGCATCGACCCCACGGCGGCTCAGTGGCGGGAAATCGCCGAGGTTCTCGCCGAGCGCCGGTTGGTGACGCTCGTGGACTTCGCCTATCAAGGTCTGGGCGACGGTCTGCGCGAGGACGCGGCGGGCGTCATGGAACTGTGTGCGCAATTGGACGAACTGCTGATCGTCAGCTCGTTCTCCAAGAACTTCGGCCTGTATAACGAGCGGGTGGGAGCGTTGACGCTGGTCGGCCCGACGCCGCAGGCGGCGCAAGCGGCGCTCAGTCACGCCAAGATCTGCGTCCGCACCAACTACTCGAACCCGCCGTCCCATGGGGGCGCGATCATCCGCACCGTACTGTCCGATCCCCAGTTGCGGGCTGCGTGGGAAGTCGAACTGCAGCAGATGCGCGAGCGAATCAACCGCATGCGGACGCTGTTTGCCGACACGATGAAGGCCAAAGACGCGCCGCGCGACTTCTCGTTCATCACCCAACAGCGAGGCATGTTCTCGTTCTCGGGCCTCAGCCAGCAACACGTCCAGTCGCTACGCGAGCAGTACGGCGCGTATATTGTCAACAGCGGCCGGATCAACGTGGCCGGCCTGACGACGGACAACATGGACGCGGTTTGCGATGCGATCGTTGCGGTCCTTAAGGCGTAGGGGACCTGGTGTGTTGCGAAACGCTGTGTCGCTCATCCTGGGCTGCTTTCTCGCCGGTTGCGTTGCGTCTTCGCTGCCTGCAGAAGCGGCGGACACCTCTGCGACCTGGTCTTCCTTGCCGGCGTTGCCCGACGCCGAGGGGTTTGCCGGGATGTTCGCGGGAGTCGGCGGCGAAACGTTGCTGGTCGCCGGCGGCGCGAACTTTCCCGGCCAGCGGCCTTGGGAGGGGGGCACGAAGGCGTGGTACGACTCGATCTATGCGCTCTCGGCGGGCGCCGCCGCTTGGACGAACGCTGGCAAGCTGCCGCGGCCCCTGGCCTATGGAGTCTCCGTCCAGACAGATCGCGGCGTGCTGTGTGCCGGGGGCGCCGACGCCGCGAAGCATTACGCGGACAGCTTCCTGATGCAGTGGAAGTCGGGTTCGGTGGCGATCGAACCGCTGCCGCCGCTGCCTCAGCCCTGCGCTTACTTCTGCGGAGCCCAATTGGGCAAGGTCGTGTACGTGGCGGGGGGAACGGTGGACCCGCAGGCGACCAGCGCGCTGAAGACGTTTTGGGCTTTGGATCTGGCCGACGCGCGCCCGCAGTGGCGCACGCTGGAGCCTTGGCCGGGTGCGGCTCGGATGCTGGCGGTGGCGGGCGTCCAAGCCGATGCCTTCCACCTGTTTGGCGGCGCGGATCTAACGGCCGGTCCCGACGGCAAGCCCGTGCGGCGTTATTTGCGCGACGCTTACCGGTTCACGCCCCAGGCGGGTTGGCGGCGGATCGCCGACGTGCCGCGGCCGGTCGTGGCGGCTCCGTCGCCCGCGCCGGCGATCGGCCAGTCGCACCTGTTCATTTTCAGCGGCGATGACGGGACGAAAGTCAACTTCCAGCCGCAGGCGGAACATCCCGGTTTTCCCGCCGACATCCTGGCCTACCACACGATCACCGATACCTGGATCACGCTGGGCGAAATGCCCTCGCCCCGCGTCACGACCCCGGCGGTGCCGTGGCGCGGGCGGTGGGTGATCCCCAGCGGAGAAATCCGGCCCGGCGTGCGTTCGCCGGAAGTGTGGAGCTTTCAACCGCAGCCGAAACGCACGGCGTTCGGCTGGCTGAACTACACGGCGCTGGCCGCCTATTTGGCGGGCGTGGTGGCTATTGGGATCTACTTCTCGCGCTTCAACCGGACCACCGATGATTTCTTCCGCGGCGGGCAGAGCATCCCCTGGTGGGCGGCGGCGCTGAGTATCTACGCCACGGTGCTCAGTTCGATCACCTACATGGCGCTGCCGGGGCTGGGCTACGGGACCAACTGGAATCTGTTCGTGCAGAACTCGTACATCATCATCTTGCCGCTGGTCGCGCTGGTGTACCTGCCCTTCTATCGGCGTCTGAATTTGACCTGCGCGTACGAGTACCTGGAGCAGCGTTTCAACGTCGGGACGCGACTGGTGGCTAGCGTGCTGTTCATCATTTTTCAGTGCGGCCGCACGGCGATCGTCTTGTACCTGCCGGCGCTGGCGCTGGCCACGGTGGCGAATTTCGACCTGACCACCTGCATTCTGCTGATGGGCGTACTGTGCATCGTGTACACGGTGGCGGGCGGGATCGAAGCCGTCATCTGGACCGACGTGGCGCAGACCATCGTGCTGATGGGCGGCGCGGTCTTCGGACTGGTGATCGCGGTGATGCGGATCGACGGGGGCGTACCGGCCGTTTTCGAGCAGGCCACGGCGCAGGGCAAGTTCTTCGAGACGCTCGATTGGAATTGGGACATTGCCGCTGGGACGGCCTGGACGGTCATCCTGGGTGCCGTGTTTCACAACCTGTTCGCGTACACCGCCAGCCAGGACGTGGTGCAGCGCTATTTCACCACGCCGGACCAGAAGTCGGCGGCCCGCGCGATCTGGACGAACGCCGTTCTGGTGGCGCCCGCGCAGGCCTTGTTCTTTGCCATCGGCACGGTGCTGTTTGTGTACTACCGGCAGCATCCCGAGCGGCTCGATCCCGTCTTTCAGACCGACGCCATCTTCCCGCTGTTCATCGTACGCGAAATGCCGGTCGGGATCGCCGGCCTGGTGGTGGCCGGAATTTTCGCCGCCGCGCAATCGACGCTGTCCAGCAGTCTGAACAGCGTGGCGACGGCCTACGTCACGGATTTCCACCGCCGCTTTCGCGTCGCGGCGTCCGACCAGGAGTGTCTGAAAGTCGCTCGCCTCGTCACGGTCCTGGTGGGAGTCGTCGGCATGGGGGCCGCGCTGTGGATTGCCCGTTCGGACGTGCGGTCGCTGTTCGAGGCATTCTTGAACGTCATCGGCATGTTCGGCGGAACGATTTCCGGGCTGTTCATCCTGGGCATTTTCACCCGCCGGGCCAACGGTGCCGGCGCGCTGGTGGGGGCTCTGGTGAGCGCCTCGGTCGTGTGGCTCGTTCACACGCACGTCCACTTTTACTGGTTCGCGTTCACGGGCATCGCCACTTGCGTGGTGGTGGGCTACTTGACCAGCCTCTGTTTTCCGCGGGCGAACAAAGACATTTCGGGGCTGGCGCTGGGCACGCGAGCCGACTGAGGCCGCGGCGCGTCAAGCGTTCGCGGCTTTACGTTTCGTCGGCCGCAGGGAGACGAATCGAATCTCGACGCGTTTGTTGAGCGCCGCGGCGACCCGGCGCAGCATGGCCAGGGAGTGCCCCTCGTAATCGGCGTCCTCTAAGCGACAGATCACAGAAGCCGTGGTGCCGACCAATTTCGCCAACTCGCGCTGACTGATGCCCGCTTCGGTGCGCAGCGCGTAGATCTTTCTCGCCACATCGTCATCCGCCCGCGCCTTTTCCAGGGCGGCCAAGCGTCGCGGGTTGCCGACGTAATACCGTCGATTCAGGATTTCAATTGCGTCTGTGGTTGGCCGTTTCGTCGTCATCGTCATCGCTCCTCGTGCATGTGACGCTCAGGATCGGTCTCGAAGCGAAGCTTCCGCTTCAGGGCCAACTCGATCTCATCCGGCGGAACCAAACGTTCTTTCACGATTCCGTGCGAGAGCACAACGACCTCGCGGCCGTGAAAGAAATATAGCATTCGGTAGTTCACGCTCCGGAGACGGACCCGCAGTTCGTAGATTCCGTCACGCAAATAGTCCGCTTCTGGGCGACGCAGTTCGTAGCCCAGTTCCCCAAGTCGCTCGATTTTGACGCCACATTTGTCTTGCGCTTTCTCCGACAGCTGGTCAAACCACTCCAGAAACGGTACGCTTCCGTTGTCGTCGCGGTAAAAGACAACTTGAACTCGCGGCATGATCTGCCCCAATCATGTTTCGCAGATTTGCGAACGCGCGTCAAGCCGAATCATGGAGTTCACCCCGGCCGAGCGAGCGTCTTCAGAAGGCAGATTAGACGCGAGCACCAGATAGTCCGTCAAACCACGCATGGACTCCGTGGCGTCGGGTGTTTGTTCAGAACGGATTGGAGACACAAAATGGAGGACAGGAAAATGGGCTCTCGGTCATACTGGCGGATCCAACCATGCCTTTCGGCAATCGTCTGGATGGGGTCGATCCTGATCGCCGCAACCCTTGGTGCTGCGGCCGAATCCGGACCCGGCAAGGCGCCGCTGCGACCGCATCCGGCCAACCCGCGGTATTTCACGGATGGCACGGGGCGGGCCATCCTGCTGACGGGTTCGCATACCTGGAACAACCTAGTGGACATGGGGCCGACCGATCCGCCGGCGAAGTTCGATTACGACAAGTACCTGGATTGGCTGGCGGCGTATCCTCACAACTTCTTCCGACTGTGGACCTGGGAACTGATGTCCTGGGACACGCGCGGCAACCGCGAGAAGGAGCCGCTGGTCCACTTCGCCTATCCCCAGCCCTGGAATCGCACCGGCCCCGGCCTGGCTTTGGACGGCAAGCCCCAGTTCAATTTACGGGAATTCGACGACGAGTACTTCACGCGGCTCCGCCAGCGCGTCAGCGCCGCCGGCCAGCGCGGCATCTACGCGTCGGTGATGCTGTTCGAGGGCTGGGGCATTCAGTTCTCGCCAGGCGGCTGGAAGCAGCACCCCTTCCACCCGGCGAACAATGCCAACAACATCAACGGCGATCTGGAC
>CAYPGE010000384.1:0-8863 GCA_964409865.1 uncultured Pirellulaceae bacterium | reverse complement strand
GACGGCTGCGCCCAGAAGGGTTGCGGTCTGTTCGGTGGCGGTCTGCTGGGCGGCTGCGTCCAGAAGGACGGCTGCAAGGACGGCTGCAAGGACCCCTGCCAGAAGAACGGCTGCAAGGACCCGTGCCAGAAGGACGGCTGCAAGGACGCCTGCCAGAAGGGTTGCGTCCAGAAGTGCTGCGGCCCCTCGCTGCTGGAACGGATCTTCGCTTGCCGCCGCAGCTGCTGCGACTCCAAGTGCGGCAAGGACGGCAAGGGTTGCGATAAGGGCGACGACAAGGCGCCGGAAGCCGAGAAGACCCCCGCCACCGCCGACGCTCCGGTTCCGCCGGCTCCCGTAGTCGATCCCTCCGCGTTTCTGAAGAGTCAACGTCGAGTGATTACCGCCAGCGCCACACTGGTCCGCTAAGTGGGCCTAGCCGATCGGCTCTGACGTTTCACGGCCTGTCCGGATACTGACTCTGGACAGGCCGTTTTTCGTTGCGCCGCCCCGCTTTCCCGAGGGAAATCCTGCCATCCGGGAACGAGCGTTCTGCGTCGGCGAGCCGCGTGACCGAGGATCGCGGGATACCGGTCCGTGACCGGTTTATCCTGGCAGACCAGTTTGCGGCCGGTCCCTGGCGTGATACCCTAGAGGCTACATTCATGGCCTAGGAGGAGCAGACACCACCGTGAACCTCGATCATTTCTTCCATCCCTATTCGACCCCCACGACCAACATTGTAGATTGCCTGCGTTTCTGGACCGACGACCATCCGGACGATCCCGCGTTCTGCTTTCTGGAGGACGGGGAGACCGAGGAGGTTTGTTGGACCTACGCCCAGCTGGACCGCAAAGTCCGCGCGGTGGCCGCGACGCTCCAGTCGATGGGCTTGCAGGGCCAGCGGGTCCTGCTGCTGTACCCGCCGGGACTGGATTTCGTGGCCGGCTTCTACGGCTGCTTGTTCGCCGGTGCGGTGGCGGTTCCCGCCTATCCGCCGCGCCGCAACCGGAACATGCTGCGGATTCAAGCGATCTCCGATGATGCCCAGGCCAAGGCCGCCTTGTCCGTCCACGACGTCTGCGATCGCGCCGGCGCGCTGCTGGACGAAGCCCCGCACCTGAAGGAATTGACCTGGCTGGCGACCGACGAGATCGCGGAAGACGTGGCCGATCGTTGGCAGGCGCCGAAAATCCACCGCGAGATGCTGGCGGTGTTGCAGTACACCTCCGGATCGACCGGTACGCCCAAGGGTGTCATGCTGGCGCACCGCAATTTGCTGCACAACGTATCGCTGATCACGCACGGTTTCGAGCCCAGCCGAACGAGTCGGGGGGTTTCTTGGTTGCCGACGTACCACGACATGGGGCTGGTGGGCGGCGTGCTGTATTCCGTGTTCTTTGGCCGCTACTGCGTCCACCTCTCGCCTCTGGCGTTTCTGCAGAAGCCCGTCCGCTGGCTGCGGGCCATCACCCGATACCGAGTGACGATCAGCGGCGGGCCGAACTTCGCCTACGATTTGTGTACCCAGAAGGTGACGGACGAGGAACTGCAGGGACTGGACCTGAGCAGTTGGGAAGTCGCCTTCAACGGCGCCGAGCCGATCCGGGCGGCCAGCCTGGATGCGTTCGTCGCCCGCTTCGCGCCCGTCGGCTTTCGCCGCGAGGCCCTCTATCCGTGTTACGGCATGGCCGAGACGACCTTGATCGTCACGGGCGGCAAGAAGAGCGAGCCGCCCGTCGTCCGTTCGTTCCAGGGCCAGGCCCTGGATCAGCATCGCATCGTCCCCGTCGACGAGGGCGACGAAGACGCTCGCCAACTGATCGGTTGCGGACGCGTCCTGCCGGAGGGGGACGTGCGGATCGTGGACGCGGTGCACTGCCGGCAGATGCCCGAAGACCGCGTCGGCGAAATCTGGGTGGACAGCCCCAGCGTCGGCTTGGGGTACTGGAACAAGCCGGGCGCGACCCAAGAGACGTTTCAAGCCAAGCTCTGCGACCGTACGTCGGGCACGTACCTGCGGACCGGCGATCTGGGGTTCTTGCACCAGGGGGAACTGTTCGTCACGGGACGCCTCAAGGATTTGATCATCGTCCGCGGCGTCAATCGTTACCCGCAGGACATCGAACTGACCGTCGAGCAGGCCAGCAACCACCTGCAGGCCGGCGCGGTGGGGGCCTTCTCCGTGGATATGCACGGCCGCGAACGGCTGATCGTTGTCAGCGAAGTCGAGCGCACCCGCCGCAAGGACTGGTCGGACGTCATCGGGGCCATTCGCCGCGCCGTCACCGCCGAGCACGATCTGCCTCCGGACGGAATCGTGCTGGTGCGCTTCGGGTCCATTCCGAAGACCTCCAGCGGCAAGATCCAGCGGCACGCCTGCCGCAGCGATTTCCTGGACGGCTCGTTGTCCGTCGTCGCGCAGTGGTTTGTCTGGGACGAGGAGCAGGCCGGCGCGCCGCAAGCAGCCGCCAAGCCGGCTCCGCCGCCCGCTCCCGCCGCCGGCTTGCCCGAGGTCGATCCGCGCGTCGCCGCGGTGGTCCTGGAACAGGTCCGCGCGGTGGCCAAGGAGCGGGCCAAGGGCCTGCACCTGGATTCCAATATCGTCGCGGACCTGGGGCTGGATTCGTTGGAACGCCTGCAGATCGCCAACTCGTTGGAAATGACCTTCGGCGGGCGATTTCCGGAAGCGGTGCTCAGTCAAATCGAAACCTGCCGCGAGGTGGCGGCGGCCATCGAACAGTACATCGGCAAGGACGCCAAGTCGTATGTGAGTGTGCTGCGCGAGCATCCCTCGGCCGCGCCGGTCCCAGCCGGGCCGATCTCCGAGGAGTGTTACGATTTCCGCCATTTGCCGGAGTACCGGAAACTGAAGCAGACCATGGAACTGCTGGCGGCCAAGGGCCTGACCAATCCCTATTTCAGCGTCCACGAATCCGTGACCCGCGACACGACCGTCATCGGGGGCCGCCGGCTGGTCAACTTCTGCAGCTACAACTACCTGGGCATGTCGGGCGATCCGCTGGTCGCCCAAGCGGCCAAGGAGGCCGTCGACCGGTTCGGCACGAGCGTCTCGGCCAGCCGGCTGGTGTCCGGCGAGAAGACCATCCACCGCGAATTGGAGTCCGCCCTGGCGAAGTGGATCGGGGTGGAAGACGCCATCGTGTACGTCGGCGGCCACGCCACGAACGAATCGACGATCGGCCACCTGTTCTCCAGCGGCGATTTGATCCTGCACGATGGATTGGCTCACAACAGCATCGTGCAGGGCGCCCTGCTGTCCGGCGCGCGGCGGCGTCCTTTCCCGCACAACGATTGGCAAGAGCTGGATTCGGTGCTGGCCGAGGTGCGGAAGGATTATCGCCGGGTGCTGGTCGTCATCGAAGGCGTCTACAGCATGGATGGGGATTACCCCGAACTGCCGAAGTTCATTGAGGTCAAGCAGCGCCATCGCACCTTCTTGATGATCGACGAGGCGCATTCGATGGGCACCATGGGACGCTGCGGCCGAGGCCTCGGAGAGCATTTCGGGGTCGCCCCGCAAGACGTCGATTTGTGGATGGGAACGCTCAGCAAATCGTTCGGCAGTTGCGGCGGCTTCATCGCCGGTTGCCGGGAAGTCGTCGAGTACTTGAAATACACCTCGCCCGGCTTCGTCTACAGCGTGGGGATCCCGCCGTCCAACGCGGCCGCCGCCTTGGCGGCGCTGCTACTGCTGCAGCAGCAACCGCAGCGCGTGTCGCAACTGCAGGCCCGCTCTCGGCTGTTCCTCGATCTGGCCCGGCAGCAGGGATTGAACACCGGCCTGAGTCACGACACGCCCGTGGTGCCGGTGATTATTGGGAATTCGCTGCACGCGCTGCAGCTGTCCCAACGGTTGTTCGAACGTGGCATCAACGTCCAGCCCATCTTGTATCCGGCCGTGGAAGAAAAGGCGTCGCGTCTGCGGTTCTTTATTTCCTGCTGCCACTCCGAAGAACAGATCCAGCAAGCCGTAACGGCGACGGCGGAAGAGTTGCGGCAGATCGCTCCCGAGACACTGAATCCTCCGAGTTAGCGCGCAAGCCTTTACACGGAAAATGGTTACGCGATGACCGTGCGACGGCCAAAGGACGGTTCCGGTACGGCGTGCCCAGCCCCGTGCCGGGGCTGCGGGATTGCGTAAGTTGCGAGTGCGGCAAGCCTTGCGGTCTACCTTGTCAGCAAGGTACAATACGCCCGATTTGAAATCCGCCTCCACAGTGCGTCCGTGGATCTGGCCACCCCAAACAAGCGGGCTCTTTCAGGAAGGTTTGATCGATTGAAACGAGCTTTGATCAGCGATATCCATTCGAACTTGGAAGCACTGCGGGTCGTGCTCGACGATATCCGGCGGCAGGGGGTGTCCGAGATTTATTGCCTGGGCGATGTGATCGGATACGGCCCGAACCCTTGCGAGTGCCTGGATGAAATCATCAAGCAGTGCAAGGTCTGCGTCCTGGGCAACCACGATCAGGCGGCGCAATTCGATCCGGAAGGCTTTAATCCCGTCGCCTTGCGAGCCGTCTACTGGACTCGCGACCAATTGGACAACGGGCCGGGGGGCGCGGCTCGAGTCAACGCGCGCTGGGACTTCCTGGGGGAACTCCCCAGGATGCTCAACGAGGATTCCACGTTGTACGTACATGGGTCGCCGCGCGAGCCGACCAACGAGTACGTCTTCCCGGAAGATGTTTATAACCACCGCAAAATGGAAGCCCTGTTCGGCTTGGTCCCCCAGCTCTGTTTCCAGGGGCACACGCACATTCCAGGAGTCTTTACGGCCAACTTCGAGTTCCTGACGCCGGAGGACTGCCATTACGAATACCGGCTGGCGGGCGAGAAGGCCATGATCAATGTCGGGTCGGTCGGCCAGCCACGCGACAGCGATCCGCGGGCTTGTTACGTCATCCTGGACGGAGAGCGGGTCGTGTTCCGCCGCCTGGATTATCCCATCGAAGTCGTCGCCAAGAAAATCTACGCCGTGCCGAACTTGGATAATATGCTTGGCGATCGGCTGCTTGCCGGCCGCTGACGCCGGTATCGCCGGCCAGAAGGGGTGCGATTTTGAAACGGGCCATCGTGAGCGACATTCACGCCAACCTGGAAGCACTGACGGCGGTCTTGGCGGATATCGCTTCGCAGGACGCGACGGAGATCTATTGCCTGGGCGACATCATCGGCTATGGCCCGAATCCCCGTGAATGTGTCGATCGGGTGATGCAGTTCGATGCCTGCGTGCTGGGCAACCACGACCAGGGAGCGTTGTTCGACCCGGAGGGGTTCAGCTCCGGCGCCGAACGGGCCATTTTCTGGACGCGGTCGCAGTTGGAGTCTCCGCCGGACGCGCCCGAACAGAACCTGCGGCGTTGGGACTTCCTTTGCGAATTGCCGCGGACGATCCGCGAAGACGGCTTCCTGTTCGTACACGGCTCGCCGCGCAGTCCGCTCAACGAATACGTCTTTCCCGAGGACGTACACAACCCGCGGAAGTTGGAGAAGCTGTTCAGCGTCGTGGAACGCTTTTGTTTCCAGGGCCATACCCACGTTCCCGGCGCGCTGATGGAAGACGGCCGCTTCCTGCGCCCGGACCAGTTCGGCGACGTCTATCCGCTGGGCAGCCAGAAGACCATGATCAACGTGGGCAGCGTCGGCCAGCCGCGCGACGGAGACCGCCGTTCGTGCTACGTATTATTGGAGGACGGGGTGGTCCGCTTCCGCCGCGTGGAGTACCCCTTGGAAGAAACGGCGCGGAAGATCTACGCGATCCCGGAATTGGACGATTTCCTCGGCGATCGCTTGCGTGACGGGCGATGATCGCTGCCTGCCTGACCTACGAGGCCTGCGGCCGCGGCCAAAGCAGGTTGGGACCCCGTCCCGACCGGGTCGGGATGGACTCCCAACCTACGAGATGTCGGCATGGCGCGGGCATCCTACGAACTTAGACTCGAAGGTTCTGAATTGTGGAAAAACGCTTCGCCCTGTTCCTGGTCCTCTCCGCGCTGATCCTCTTCACGCACCTGACCGTGCAGAATTTCCTGCACCCGCCCAAACCGGCGGATCTGCAGCCCGCGGAGGTTGCCGAGGGCGGCGCCCCCAAGCCCGCGGCCGAACCGGCGAAAGGCGTCGCGGACGGTCCGGCGGCCAAACCGAAGCCGCCGCCGGCCGGCCCAAAGGCCGAACAGGCGGCCCCCGCCAAACCAGAGGCGGCTGCTAAGAAATCGCCGCCGGCGATTTCCGCGCCGCCCGTCGCGGTTCCCTCGCAGTGGGTCACCCTGGGTTCGATGGCGCTCCAAAGCCCCTACCGGCTGCTCGTCACGCTGCACAATCGCGGTGCAGGAATCGAACGGATCGAATTGGTCCAACGGACCGCGACAGGCCGGTTTCGGTTCCAGGATTTGGAACAGGCCAGCGGCTACCTGGGACACCTGGCGCTGAGCGACGAACCGGAGGGCAAGGGCTGCCGCGTGAACGTCGTCGGCCCCGGCACCCCGGCCGCCGCCGCCAAGCCCCAGAGCCTCGGCGTGCCAAACGGCCTCCGCGCCGGCGACGTGATCCGGCGAATCGACAGCACCACCGTGCGGGACACGATCGACTGGGATCGTTTCCTCGCCGGCACGAAACCGGGGCAGACCGTGCAGATCGCCGTCGCTCGTACCGCCGCCGCCGGTCAACCCCAGGAACAGTTGCTGACCGCCACCCTGACTTCCGCGCCGCTGACTCTGGTATACCCGGAAATCCAGCCGCGATCCGGACTGCCGGCGCCGTTGTCCTTTCTGTTGACGCTGGAGAGTATCGGGGATACGTCCATCCCGCGGGGCGGCGAGGAAATCGACAAACTGCCCAGTTTGCGCGACAGCAACTGGCAGGTCCGCATGCTGGAGGACGATCCCACCGGCCCCGGGGTCGAATTCAAGTTCATCCTGAGCGAGGACGATCTGCAAGCCATCGGCGGCCAGGGTTCGTTGGAACTGATCAAACGCTACCGTTTGGCCAAGACGCCCCCGGGGGAACTCGCCAACTCGTCGTTTCCCTCGTACCACCTGCAACTGGAAGTCGAGGTCCTCAACCGGGGCCAGCAGCCTCAGCAGTTGGCCTACCGCCTGGACGGTTCGAACGGTCTACCGCTGGAAGGTTGGTGGTATCTTTCCAAGATACACCCCCGCATGTTCGCCGCCGCCGGCGCCCGGGACGTAATCTGGAACACGCCCGCGACCGGTCACGGCCTGATCGGCGGTTCGAAGATCTTTGCCGACGCCAAGGAGGCGTTGGAGAAGAACCAGCCGTTGAACATTGCCTTGTGGGCCGATCCCCAGCCGCAGCCGCTGAGCTACGTGGGTGTCGACACGCAGTATTTCGCCACGGTGCTGGAGCCCAAGCAAAGCGAGACCGCACCGCCGATGTTGTTCAAGCAGGCGCTGGCGCTGCCCGTCGGCGAGATCGATCCGGACGACAAATCGAGACACAAGACGACCGACGTCTCGTTCCGGCTGATCAGCCCCACGCACACCGTTCCCGCCGGCGGCGCTTGGAAGCAAGAGTTCACCGTCTTCGCAGGTCCCAAGCAGCCGGCCCTGCTGACGGCCTACAACCTGGAGCGGTGTATCGAGTACGGTTGGTTCCGCACGATCGCGAAATTCCTGGGATCGATCCTGCACGTGTTCGAAAGCTTGCCGGGCGTAAACTACGGCCTGGCGATCATCCTGCTGACGGTGCTGGTGCGCAGCTGCATGTTTCCGTTGAGCCGCAAAGCGGCCAAGAACGCGCAGATGATGCAGGAATTGGCCCCCGAAATGAAGCGGATCGCCGAGAAGTATAAGGACGACATGCAGAAGCGGGCCGCGGCCCAGAAAGAGCTGTTCGCCAAACACAACTACAATCCCTTCGGCGGCTGCTTGCTGATGTTCATCCAGCTGCCGATCTTTATCGGCCTGTACCGTGCGCTGTCGGTGGACATCGAGTTGCGCCAAGCGTCGCTGATCCCCGGCCTGCCCTGGTGTTCCAACCTGGCCGGCCCCGACATGCTCTGGTACTGGAAACCCTACCTGCCGGCTTTTCTCGCCGGCGAAAACGGCTGGCTGGGTCCGTACCTGAACGTGCTGCCGATCGTGACCATCGTGCTGTTCCTGCTGCAGCAGAAAATGTTCATGCCGCCGGCCACCGACGAGCAGACGCGGATGCAGCAGCAGATGATGAAGTTCATGATGATCTTCATGGGCCTGCTGTTCTTCCGCGTGCCCAGCGGCCTGTGCGTCTACTTCATCGCCTCCAGTCTGTGGAGCGTGGCCGAACGGAAGATGCTGCCGCCGGTGGGACCGGCGGCCAAGCCCGCCGCCGCAGGCCCGAAAGCTCCCTCCCTGTGGAACCGCGTGGCCGCCAAATTCGGCTCCGTGGATGATTCCGACAGAGCCCGCGCGGAGCGCCGGCAGCGGAAGAAACGTTAGGCCCTTCACGACCGTCCCAGCGACAAGAAATCGGCGATGTTGTCAAACGGATGGGTTCGATTGTTCGTGCAGATGAAGCTGGAATACTGAATCGCGAATACTGAACGGAGAATGCAAGACACGTGTCGTCGTCCACAGGCATTCTGCATTCAGTATTCAGTATTCACTATTGAATGGCGAATGGGGGGAATACAGCGGATACCTGGACCGCCGTAGTGCGGCCTCTCCTTCCGAACGCAGTCCCGGACGAAGCGTAGGGGCTTTGTCCGCATGATGAGCGCGTCTTGCGGATTTCTGGCCAACACTCTGTTCGGCGCGGGTCTCTGTTCGGCGCGGATCTCTGTTCGGCGCGGGTCTCTGACCCCTCTGTTCGGCGCGGGTCTCTGACCCCGCCGAAACCGCCGACCGAAGGTCTCCGATTT
>CAYPGE010000383.1:0-8938 GCA_964409865.1 uncultured Pirellulaceae bacterium | reverse complement strand
CGTTCGCTGCGTAATCGTGCCATGCTGGAGCTGCTTTACGCTTCGGGCCTACGCGGCGGCTTCTTCGCCCGCGGCGATCTTGCGTGCCGCTTCCGTCGCGTCCGCCGGCAGATCGACGGCCATCAACAGCGCTCGAAAGGTGCAACTGTTCCGCCGCGCCCACCACTTGTGGATCTTGTAGACGGGCTTCCGCGCATTGGACTCCTTGATCGCCAGCGGATTGATCTGGAGGATCGGGAAGTTGACGTCGATGTAGGCTCGATTCTGGTCGATGCGGTCCGTCATGCAGTTCCTTACTTGTGCCGCAGGTGCAGCCAGGGCACGAACAGTTCCAGCCAACTCCAGCCGCGGTGGACGTAGACGTTGCTGGTGCGTGCCACGCCCGGCACGTGAAATCGGCCGCGGATACAGGTGACGTCGCCGCGTCGAATCGTCTGCCGTTCGAACAATTGCCGATATAACAGGTGCCGCTGCTTGGCCACGAACAGCGGCCAGTTGCCGGTGGCCCGGCTGTTGGCGAAGCCCGTCTGGGGATCGCGGAACAGATCAAACGTGTGCCGCTCGTCCAGCAGCCCGTCCCCAGGCGACCAGGTGAGGTCGGCGCCGGAGTACATGTAACCGTGGTCGCTGGTCACGATCACGTCTCGGGCACCGAGTCGGGGGAGCAGCAGGCGGACGGCTTGGACAATCTCGCGGCCGATCCGCTCGAACAAGTTCGCCCCTGTCGCCTCGGATTCGGTGTAGTACACGTCCGGCCAGCGGCACCACAGCAGCAACCGCTCCGCGGCCGGATCGATCGGGTTGATGCAATCTTCCACGCGATACAGGTACTGGCCGGTCCACGTGTCGTGAACGCCGGGGATGAACAGGGACGGGCTCTGGCTGCTGTCGAGCCGCTGCCGCAGAAACGAGGCGGTATCGGTGGGGAACGGCGCCAAGGTGTAGGCGTCGCCGCCGGGCGTTAGTTCGTAGTCCTGCTCGCGACAGGCGTCCAGCAGCGCCGGCACCTCGCGGACGCTCATGCCGTCGAAGACCAAGACCACCAGCGGCGCCGCGCCGTGCAGCGGATCGCGAATCCGTTGCGGCGGATGGGCATCGGCCAGCAAGTCATAGTGGTCAAACCAAGTGCGATGGGCGGCGGATTCCAGCCGGTTCGTTTCGGTCTCCGCTTCCCGCAGGTACTCGGCGGGGCTAAGGGCGGCATGGCGCTCCTCGGACCACACGTCGCGCAGCCGCCGATACAATCGGGCCGGCAGGTCGCCGCCGGCTTGTGCCAACTGCCAGATTTTGTCGCTGCGTGAGGACATCGGATGGTCTACCGCGTGTCAAACGTCGAAATACTCCGCTGTGTAACTGGCCCGGCCTTCCAGCCCCTTCAAGTCCGGCAGGCTGTTCAGCGCTTGGCCGAGCGTCACGCTGTTGAACGGTCCCGCCAGGTTGTACGTGACGCTGACGGTCGCCTGATCGTCGGGGCCCTTGGCAGGGCCCAGCAACTGGGGCTTCAGTTCGCAGGCAGGCGTATCGGGCTTCAGGATCGCCTGGACGACGATTCTGACATCCCGGACCTGCTGGTCCTGCCTCGTCAGGCGATGCTGGAATTCCTCGATCAGCTTGGTCCTGCTCGGACAGGACTGGATCGCTTGCCGTTGGGGCGTAGCGGTGCCGATCTCAGAACCGGGCGTGGTCAAGCCGCCCCACAGACCGCCGCTGACTGCTCCTCCTCCACCGTGGACAGGTGTTGTGCTTCCGGATGGCGCGACGGCGGGCGATGGCTCGTCGGGCTGCGCGGGTTCCTGCTCGGCGATCGCGGTGCCCACCGGTTTCGGTTCGAGCAGGCGGAAAGCCAGCAAGCGTTGGTCGCTGACGGAGGGGGGAACGCGCTCGTCCTGGTAATCAGCGCCGCCGTCCTCCGCAAGCCGGATGGGCTGCGAATTGTGCGTGGGCAACGCGCGAACCGTGTCCAGGAGCGTGCGGTCGATCACTTGGGGACGTCCCAACTCCTTGAGCAGCATCTGCTGCAACTCGCTCACGGTCCGGCCGCGGGCGACGCCTTCGTCGAAGAACATCTTGCGAACGTGGTCGCCGATGAACCGCGGGCTGAGCGTGTCCTGGAGTTTCTTCTCCAAGACCTCGTAGAAGGACTGGCCGGTCGCCTTCTCGTCCTTCGGCGGTTTGACCTTAACTGCCTCCGGTTGGGGATGGGCGGGATCGATCGGCAGCTTCGGCCAGCGCATCCACAGGCCGTACGCGTCGTGGAGCAGACAGCGGAGACCGTACAGCGCCCGCTGGCTTTCCCGTTCGTACGTCTGGCGTTTGGCGCGATTCTCTTTGGTGTCGGGCGTGTCGCGGAGCAGCTTCTGGCAGGCCAACACGCGGCGGGCGCGGTCCAACAGGTCCTGGGTCTCCGGCCGGGTCAAATCGCTCAAGTCGAATTTGCTGTCGGAGGGCTCGATCAACAAGAACTTGTTGGGGTACGTTCGGCCGTAGTAGACGAGTTGTTGGCGATCGGCGCGGGCGAGTTGACGGGCGGCAGCAATGAGCGTGGCGGTAAGGGAATCGCCACGGTCAAAGTTCTCGCACTCCTGGGAGAACCGCCGCCATTCCTCGGTGGTCCGGACTTGTTCCGGCTTGCGCGTGGTGGCCTCCGGGACGCCGAACAGCACGAATTGGCCTTGCGGAGCGCCGAAGAAATCTCGCAGGATGCGGGAGATCTCAACCTTGCCCTCCTCGTCCGTGATCTTGGCGCGATTTCGGGCCAGATTGTTGATCTTGGCCGCCGGGGATTCCTCCGGGCTGAAGTACCAGCGCGAGCCGTCTTCCGAACGATGGAGGTTGTAGGCGATTCCATCCAGCCGCTTGAGGGTTTGATCCAGCTGGTTGATGTTCATCCCACTCGGCCGCAACAGGCTCGTGAACAGGTCTTCATACGTCGCGCCTGTCTCGCCGCGGACGGGAAAGCTGAAAAACAGCACGGTCGACAGCAGCAGCTCGCGATGCGGCACGCCCGCCGTATCGTCGATGTTGTTCGCCGCCAGGCGGGTAAGTTGCGGATCCAGGGTGCTCAGTCGATTTCTGAGCGCCGGATCGGCGATGTTGAAGTCGGCTGGGAGAATCAAGTCGACACGGTCGACCGATGCCCGCACTAAGTCTTGCAGCAACAAGATGGCTTTGCGGGGACCAAGCCCCAAGTCCTTGTCCGTGTTGGCCGTTTCGACTTGCTTGACGAGTCGGTCGATCAGCGCGGGATGGAGGGGATAGGTGGCCAGCATTCGCTCGTGCATGCGTACCAAGTCGAATTCCGGAGATCGCGCCGTGACCGACTCGTACAGCGTGCTGTAGCCGTCGACGGTGTTGCTAACCACAGGAAGTTTGCGGCTGTTCGGCGTCCAACCATCAAACAAGCGGAACAGGATGACCTGAATCTGGTCGTTGGCGTCGTTCAGGAAGACCTCGTTCGCTCCATCTCGCACCAATCGGCCTTCCAACTCGCCGTCGTTCCCGAGGATGCTGGCCGCGAGCAGGAAGTTCGGCTTGTCCTGAGCCAGTCCGGTCAACACCTTGAGGAATTCCAGATTGCGTCGCCGTTTTTGCTGGTCCCACTGCGCGAGCCAATCCTCCAACTCGTCGAGCACAAACAGCGTCGGTCGATCCCTCAGCGCCTGCTCGCACAAGGCCGCATCCGGATGACCTTGACGCACGATTGTCGGGTCGTCTTTCAGCGCCGGGCAGCCCAGGCCTTCGAAAAAGCAGTCCCACAGGTTCTCGACCGGTTCCTCGGTCAAGCTGCGGACGATAACGCGAACCGGCATCGGCGGCGGCGAGAATTCCACCTCGGGCCATTTCTGCGCCCAGTCCTGAGCTGCGCCCGGATTGGACAGAACCACATTCAGGGCCGTGATCAGGTGCGACTTGCCGCCGCCCATGCCGCTGCGGATCACGATCACGCCCAGCTCCTTCTCGCGGCGTGTGAATTTCGTCTCGACGACCTTCAGCAGCCGGACTAAATCGTTCGTGGGGAACGTCCGGGCGAGGAACACAGCGGCCGGCACTTTCCTGGCGGTCGCTTCCGGACCGCTGGACTTGACCGCGGCTTGGAAATCCCGAGCCCGGATATCATCGCGAAGTTGGAAAACGTCGGAAATAACCATGATTTCCCCTGGAACATCTGTCCTGCCGCCGAAAACCGGACGGTTTGGCGGGCTTTATGATATCGGAATGCCCTAGGCGAAGAAAGCGGCCTGGTCCCCGCGGGGGAACGGATGGCCGCGCCGGCCTCCATGCTCACAGGGACATCCTGTTTCGTTGCCCAGGCTTCTGGGTTTCGCCCCAGGAAGTTTACGCTGAACCGACGTTCTCGACCTGCCAGTCACTCTCCGGCAATCTCAAGCAGCAATACGCTGGAGGCCGGCGCGGCGAAGCGCAACTCGATTCGGCCTTGCGCAACTGCGGTCGTGCCCTCATCGACGCGCTGCAAAGCCATCGTCGGAGCGTCCAATAGCCGCCCCGTGGTGAACGGAGCGATACGGCCAGCCAAACACGTTGGGGTTGACGAACAGGCTCGGCCAGCCCCAGACATTCTCGAACCGGTCCGGGGCGTCCTGGGCCGGTTGGCGCAGGTCGGTCGTGACCAGATACGGCGCCGCATCCACGCCGCCCTCCAGCATCTCGTTGAGGATCGCCGCGACGTAGAGCCCGGTGGGCTCACATCTACCCGAGTCAGTGGCGAGAAAGAACAGCTTGGCGGTTCGGCCTGACCAGCCCTATCACATTTCTGAGAAAAAGGCACAGGATTGCCCGCTGCCGGGTGCTGGCAGGTTAGCGAAATCCGAGCCAGCCCGCCGAACACGGGGTTGATTGGGGGATCGAGCCATTAGATCGGCTAGGTTGCCTTATCGTGACAAGAATGTCCGAGGTTATGATTTAGTTGCTCGTTGACGAGGAGACTGCTTCCCCGCGTGCCTTCACCGGATCGTGGCCAACCAGGCTGCTCACGCCCGGTCGGCAGCGATGGCGACCCGGTGGCAGCTTGCCTTTCCGCCTGCACGCCAAGCGCGCCTCGGCGAGCGCAGACGCACGCGGACGGGCCGGGACGACCTGGGAACCATGTTTCAACGGGCAGGCCCACGGGCGAGAACACGAAGGAACAGTACGACCGCCCTGAGTATCGGGCCAGTTGCTCGCGGCTTGCCCAGCAAATCGTTGCGTCAGGCTCATGAGCACATCAACGCGGGCTGTCATGTCGTCTGCATTCTGGGCGTGGAACGAAGACCAAGACTGATATGTCATTGTGCAGTCTTCTCAACCAGCAGCACGACTTTCCCCAGGTTCTCGCGACGCTGGAGAATCGCATGGGCCTCTTCGGCCTGGGCGATCGGCAAGGTCCTGTAGATCACCGGCTTGATTGTGCCGGAAGAGAACGACTGCCAGAGAGACCTCTCCAGATCGGCAAGGATTCTGGCTTTCATCTCGGAGGGACGGCTTCTGAGCGTGCTGCCGATCAGCTTGATGCCGCGCCTGAAGAACGTGTTCATGTCGATCTGGGTCATCGGTCCGCCCAACGTGGCGATCACGATCCATCGTCCGCCGATGGCCGTCTTTTCCAGGCACCGCCCGAGTTCAGGGCCGCTGACGCAGTCCAGGGCAATATCAACCGGGTGTTCCTCCATCGCTGCGACGAGGTCGTCGACCGTCCGATTGATGACGATATCGGCGCCCAGGCTGCGCACGAAAGCCGCTTTTTCCTCCGTGCTGACCGTCGTCATCACTTTGCCGCCAAGGGCCTTCACCAACTGGATCGCCGCCATGCCGAGACCACTCGCTCCGGCTTGGATCAGAACGGTCTCTCCCGCCTTCAGGCCGCCCTCGAGGCACAGGTTCAGATACGCCGTGGCGAACGCTTCGGGGATGGCCGCGGCTTCGACCAGGGACAGGCCTTCCGGCACGGGCAGGACCATCTCCACCGGGACCGCAACGCGTTCGGCATATCCGCCGCCGCCCAGCAGTGCGCAGACTTTGTCGCCGGCTCTCCAGCGGCTCTTAGCCGGGGCCACGGCGACGACACCCGCCACTTCCAGACCCATCCACTCCGGCCAGCCGGGCGGCGGCGGGTAGTTCCCCGCTCGCTGCAGGAGGTCCGCACGATTCAGTGCGGCGGCATGAACGTCAATCAGAAGCTCGCCGGCTTGGGGAACCGGATCGGGCACTTCGGTCCAAACGAGCCTCTGTTTTTCAGCGACCAAGACTGCGTGCATGGTGATTCCGATCTAAAGCTGGCCTTCGTATGCTCAGCTTTCTCAAACGCCGCCAAGCATCAACCGCAGCCGCCGAAGAATCCGTCGTCGATCCAGATCGGCTTGTACCCGTGTTCCGTCACGTGACGCAACGCGGTATCCCAACGTTCGAAAATATCCGCTTTGTAGTTGCGATAGAACGGCCACCAGTACTGTTCGTGGCCCGCGACATTGATCAGCAGGTTCTGCTTCGGGTTATCCAGTTTACGATGATAGAGCCATTCGGTCTGAGTCGTCGGAATCCATTCAACGGTCGTCGGCATGGCCCCATTGTAAAAAATGATGCCGGAGTCGGGGTCCATCCAGCCCTGATGTTCCCGAAGGTAGGCCGTGATATGGTTCGGGAGCATGAAATCGCAGTATTTGTCCCCCGTTCCGGGATGTTTGCTCCCGCCGGTCGGAAGCATCTTGACCCCGCGATCGGCCAAGACCTGATAGGAATCGGCGCGAACCATGGCAAAGTGGATTTGCAGTCCCGCCGTATAGGCTTTGCCCGCGATCCGTTTGAGTTGCGTCGCGGTCAGATCGAAGTCGGCTGCGAGTTTTTCCGGTGTCGCGTTGCGGTACGGTTCGCCCGGGAACTCATTTTCCGAGTGGAAAGCCAGCCGGAGCCAATCGGCATTGTCCTCGAATTCCGGCTTGTACTTTTCCGGAAACATCGAAAGGGTAAAGTCGCGTTCCGGCGTCGAGTTGAAGCAGTTCAGGACGATCTTCGTTTGATAGCGTTTGTACAGTTCGCGGAGTTTCGCGAAATAGAAGCAGTCGAAAATGCTCTTGGGCTGTTTTTGCAGAATATCTCGGAAGCAAAAGCTGTGGTCGTCGATATAGCACCGATAACGCTTGTACGCGTTCTTCGCCCACAAAACGCGGCAGGTGAATTCGACCGGCTTGCCGTTCTTTGTGCCGCGCGCTTTGAGAACGGACAAACGGTCCTTGAGCACTGCGGTACCCATCAGTGCGCCGGAGATAGGTTCCATCGGGATGACGGTACCCTCGGGATCGAAGACCTGAAGATTCCCGACGTCACCGGGCCGGACGACGACGTGAATCCGCAGCCGTTTGACTCCGTCGGCTCCCGTCTCCGTGCCAAGAATCGGATAGCCGGTTCCTTCCTGAAGCACACCGCCGTCGAATGGGTACTCGAAGCGGAATACCGGTTTTTCCTTGAAGTAAAACTGGTCGTAATACAGCATGCGGGGATCGTCGCTCGGAGCGGGCGGGGCGGGGGCCGCGGGCTTGTCCGCGGCCGCCAGGGGAGCAACGGAAACGGCTGCGGCGGCAAGCGCGGAACTCCGAAGAAAACGGCGTCGTGATGTACTCACAAGAATTCTCCTTGATAAAAGAGGTCGGAGAGCTGTACGTTACACCCGTTCCGGCACCACGAACGCGCCGCGGTAGGAGTGGGTGAGTAACTGGTTGGCATCCGGGGCTTCGACGAATCTCTCGGCCTCGGCGTCAAACGTCAACCCAACCGCTCGTTGGCCGGTGCCGCTCGCACGGATTGCGGATTGGCGAGAATCGTCAATCCCGCCGCCATACCGAGGGAGGACTGACTCGCCCGGCTCACGAAGCTACGTCGGCTCAAAACGCTCATGCGGAATCCCTTGTGATTGTTCACGGGGGTTCTGGGGCGGGCTTGTCGCAGGCACCGGAAACCACGGCGGTCGCCTGACGAAACTCAGTCTCGGCTTCGGACTGGGCCTTGTCAAGCCTACGAGTTTTTTGACTCACGTTGATTCTGTCGGCGAGTTTGCTCTAATCCAGACTGTCGTCGGCGTCTGGGAGCAAACGAACCAGGAAACGCCGCGGTTCTGTTCGTTGATCTTCAAGCAGGAGAAAAGCGATGACGCGAGAAACGCGATCGCCGCAGGATTCGTCTCGGGGGGCCTCGCGCCGCCAGTTCTTGCAGTGGGGCACGGCGGCTGCCGCGGCCTCCAGCCTGGCCAACGTGGCCATTCCGCGAGTCCATGCCGCGGAGGACAACACCATCCGCCTGGCCCTGATCGGGTGCGGCGGGCGCGGAAGCGGTGCGGTCGGCAACGCCATGAATTCCCCCCACGGGCCGGTCCAGTTGTACGCCATGGCGGACGTGGCCGAAGACCGGCTCGCCCGCGCGCACAAAGCCCTGGCCGGCCGCTTCGGCGAGCGGGTGAACGTGCCCCCGGAGCGGCAATTCGTCGGCTTCGACGCCTACAAGAAGGCCATCGACTGCCTGGGCCCCAAGGACGTAGCCATGCTGACCAGCTTTGCCTACGTCCGTCCGCTGCAACTAGAGTATGCCGTGCAGAAAGGGGTGAACGTGTTCATGGAGAAATCGTTCGCGCCCGACGCCCCGAACTTGCGGCGCATGCTGCAAGCCGGCGAGGAGGCCAAGAAGAAGAACCTCAAAATCGCGGCCGGCCTGCAGTGCCGCCACAGCGTGAACCGGCAGGAGCTGATCAAGCGGATCCGCGACGGCCAGTTGGGCGAGATCATGCTGGTCCGCGCTTACCGGGTTCATCCGGCCGGGGGCGGACTGGGCAAAAAGCCGGAGGACATGACGGACTTGATGTGGCAGATCCGCAATTTCACCAGCTTCCAGTGGGTCTCCGGCGGACTGTACGCCGAGATGAACATCCACCAGATCGACGAACTCGTTTGGCTCAAGG
>CAYPGE010000382.1:0-8950 GCA_964409865.1 uncultured Pirellulaceae bacterium | reverse complement strand
CAACGATACCCGCCCCCCAAAAAATCTTCATGCACGCTTGCGGAAAGGACACGATTAAAACGGCGCGGGCCGCTGGCCAGCAGGTAGCCGCCGACGTCTAGATCGAGGCGATGCGCGAGCCGTTCGTCACGTTCTGTACGGACGTGGGGCCGGGCGGCGCCAGCCATCCGCGGGGCCACGGCGCGATGCCTCGCGTCCTGGGCCACTACGTCCGCCGGCTGGGGGCCCTCTCGTGGGAGCAGGCCGTGGCCCAACTGAGCGATACGGCGGCCCGCGAGCTGTTCGCGCTCGACCGCGGCCGAATCGCCGAAGGACTGGCCGCCGATCTTGTCGTCTTCGACCCGCAGCGCATCGAGGACAAGGCCACGTTCGCCGAGCCCCGCGCCGCGTCCGTCGGCGTCCAGTACGTCTTGGTCAACGGGCAACTGGTGTTCGAGTCCGGCGCTTACACGGGCGCCCGGCCCGGCAAAGTGCTGCGCGGGCCGGGCTATCGCGTGCGCTAGGCGGTGTGCATGGCCAGGTAGACCTTGCGGATGGCCCGGATGATGTCCTGGCAGTCCTCGTCGGTGAACTTGGGGTCCATGATCACGCCGCCGGTGCGGTCCAGGATGTCGATCGTCCGCGGGCAGGACTCGGCGCCGTACTGGATGGCTTTGCCGCGGGGCGTGTTGAACGAAGGCCAATCGGGATGGATGGTGGCCTTGGACTCGATCCGCTTGTCCCGCGGCAGGACCACCGAGCCGCCCGGTCCCGAGGCCGCGATACCCTCGGCTCGCAATGCCCGCAGGAAATGGTCGCGCCGCTCGCGGGTCTCCCAGACCAAGAACACAGTCACGCCCAAATCACCCTCGACGTCCGCCGATTTCCGCAGTTTCAGTCCCGGCAGGTCGGCGATGCCTTCGCGCACCTTGCGGTTGTTGGCCCGCAGGGAACTTGTGATGGTGTCGAGCTTTTGCACCTGGCCGTAGAGGACCGCGCCGGTGAATTCGTTCATGCGGAAGTTACAGGCGGCGAAGGCCGCCAGCAGGCCGCCTTTGAGTTCCTCGGTGTAGGGCGCCCGGATCGAGCCGACGTCGTGGAACCGGACGGCCCGCTCGAAGAGCTTCGCGTCGTTGGTGGTCACGGCGCCGCCTTCGCCGGCCGTGATCGTCTTGCCGAGCTGGAAGCTATTGATGCCGATGTTGCCGATCGAGCCCACGAATTTGCCCTGATAACGTCCGCCGCAGCATTGCGCGCAGTCTTCCAGGACGTACAGCTTGTGCTTGCGCGCGATCTCCAGGATCGGGTCCAAGTCGGCCACGCCGCCCTGCAGGTGGCTGGGGGCGATCGCCTTGGTGTGCGGCGTGATCCGGGCTTCGATGTCGTTGGGATCCATGGCCAACGACTCGTCGATCTCAGCGAACACCGGGAGGGCGCCGGACAAGATGACGGCGTCGTAGTCGGCGTACCAGGTCCAGGCGGGCAGAATCACTTCGTCGCCGGGCCCGATTTCCAGTGCGGCCATGGCGGTATACAAGGCCGTCGTCCCGGAGGTCACGCCGATGGCGTGCTTGACGCCGATGTATTCCGCGTAGGTTTTTTCGAACTGGAGGGACTTGGACTTGCCGCCCCACCAGCGGAACGGATATCGTGAATCGATGACATCCATCAGTCCCTGCTTTTCCACGTCGTCGTAGAACTGAGGCCCGTACGGCCGGGAGCTGAGCATGCTCTTACGGACCGGCGTTCCGCCGTCGATTGCGAGTTGCTCTTTGGCTGCCGCGGCAAGGCTCGCTTTCGCCTCGCCAGATCCCGCCAGCATCGAGGCGGCGCCCACGGCACCGACGGTGGCCAAAAAGTCGCGACGGTTCTTCATCGACTCATGCATCGGAATGTCCTTTCAAGAAAGGGAAAAGGGAGGATTTTTCGAAGTTGGGTTATTGGGCGAGTGGTTGTGCTTTTTTCACGACTTGACCGATCGATCCGACGGATCCGACCGATCGGTCTGATTTCGCTGCGGGCTCACGCAGCGTAGTGCTGGGCCACCTTCCGGATGGCCGCCGCCACGTCGAGAATATACTCCTCCGACATGTTTTCATTGATCGTCACGCGGATGCCGGTATCCAGGATGGCTTCCGCCTCGGGGCATTTGTGCTTGGTGAAGTCCATGGTGGTCAGGCCCATTTCTTTCACCGGCCAGCGGCCGGCGAAAAAGCCGTGGTTCTGGAACACCGGCTCGCCGTACAGCGGCACCTTGATGTAGCCGCCCGACACGGACGCGCCCTCGGCCAGCAGCGCCTTGGTGAACACCGAGCGGTTGCAGCGGAGGGCTTCGGGACGAACGCGGAACATGTAGAACCAGTAAACGGCCCGGTCCTCCGGATGGACCTGGTGCGGGATGATACCGGGCAGATCGGCGATCTTTTCGGTGAGCAGGTTGCCGAGTTTGGCACGCTTCGCGGCGATCGCTTCCAGCCGTGTCAGCTGAGCGGCCGCCACCGCCGCCTGGGGCTCGCTCATGCGATAGTTCGTCGCGAACCCGTCGAAGCCGCCCCACTTGACCCGGTTGCCGCCCTTGTCCCCGTACTTCTGCAACAGCGGCCCAAACCGTTCGTCGCTGCTGCCGACGATGCCGCCGTCGCCGCAAGTCACGTGCTTGGAGTTTTGCAGCGAGAAGCACCCGATGTGGCCCACGGTGCCGATCGGCCGGCCGCGGGACTTCGCGCCCCAGGCCTGGGCACAGTCTTCGATCAGAATCAGGTTGTGGCGGTCGGCCAACGCCTTCAGCGCGTCCAGATCGCACGGGTTGCCTGTCAGATGGACGGCGATGATGGCCTTGGTCTTGGGCGTAATCCGCCGTTCGACGTCCGCCACGTCCAAGTTGTACGTACCCGCGCCCAGATCGGCAAAGACGGGAACGGCCTGCTGGTAGATGACGCCGATAATCGTGCCCATGTCCGTGACGGGCGAAGTGATCACCTCGTCGCCCACGCCGATCCCGGCCGCCGCCACGGCGATGTGGATCGCGGCGGTGCCGGAGGAACAAGACTGCGCGTAATTCACCGGACAGAATTCCTTGAACCGCTCGATGAACTGCTTGGTTTGCGGCCCCTGCCAGTAGAACAGCGAGTTCTGTTCGAGCATCGCTTCGAGTTGCTTGCGTTCCGGTTCGCCCCAGCGGCGTCCCGAACCGGCCGCCGTCTTGACGGCTTTCTCACCGCCATCGATCGCCAAAGCGGAACCCTCCTTGGACGCCGTCTTTTCGGCCGCGCCCTGGACGGTACCTGCCAACAACAGACTGGAAGCGCCAGCCACAAACTGACGCCGCGATACGGAATTCAATTCTGTCATGCCTCGCACCTCCTACGATTCATTGCGTTTGGTTCTCAGGCCCGGTCCTTCCCCGATCTTTGCCCCGCCGCGGAACGTCCCTCCCTGTCCCTTCAGATTACGTCATCTTGGCCTTGCTGCATACTACCCCCATCCCGCTTGTTGTGGCAACATGCGACAGTTCCCCCGCGGCCAGCCTTTTTCGCCCTTCACGGCACAAGTCCAGCAACGGGCAATCCGGGCACTGCGGCTTGCGGGCCGTACAGACCTTCCGTCCGTGACGGATCAGTTGAATGTGGAACTCCAACACCCGTGCCGGCGGCACCAATCGAGCCAATTCCTCATGCGCCCGCACCGCGTTGGTCCGCGTCCCGATCAGGCCGATCCGCTGCGCCAGTCGGTGCACGTGCGTGTCCACCGGCAGGACGGGTTTGCGGCAGGCGAACAGCAGCACGCAGGCCACGGTCTTCGGCCCCACGCCCGGAAAACCGGCCAAGTACTCCTGCGCCTGACGCGCCGGCAAATCGTGCAGGAATTCCAGCGACAACTCGCCTCGCTCCTCGAAAACCCGCTGCAAGATCGCCTTGATGCGAGGCGCCTTGCGATTGGCCAGGCCCGCCTGCCGAATCGCCTTCGCGATCCGCGCGGGTGATGCTCTCCGGACTTCGTCCCAATCGCGAAAGCGGCGGCGCAATTGGTCATACGCCGGGCCGCTGTTGGAGTCCGACGTGTTTTGCGACAGCACGGTGGCGATCAATTCGTCCAGTACCGGCCATTGCTCCGGCGGTTCGACGGGCCCGTACACCTTGCCCAACCGCCGGCAAATGGCAGCGACGGTGATCCGAGATGCCCTTCCAGGCGGCCTGGCGGTCATTCTTCCAGCACCAGTTCCGCCAGGTAGATGGCCGTGATCGGGTTGCCCGACTCGTCGCGTTCGTGGCTGGAGTAGTAGGAGACCAGCGCCCGGCCGGGGGCCAACTCGACGAAGCCTGGATAGGAGTTGTCGCCGCCGCTGGGAAACTCCGCAAACTCGTGCAACTGGTCGCCCACCAGCCAGCACAGCGACGTCTTGGGTCCGCCTCCCTCGGTCGTCTTGCGGCCGCCGACCAGGTAGCGGTCGCCCCACTTGGTCAGCAGAGGTCCGCCGATGTAGCGGTCCAGATCCCGGCGGCCCCATTTCGTGTAGGGCGGAGCGGACCGCAACAGTTGCGCGGGGGCGCCGCCGCGACGGCCCACGGCCAGCACGCTGCCATCCGGCTCAAACAAGAAAGCCGTCTCGTCCCCGGCGATTTCCTGAAACACGGCCCGTTTGCGCCAGATCAGGCCGTCGTCGCTCTCCAGCATCAGCGACTCGACCTCGTTGCCTTCGCCCCGCGGCGCGACGGCGAAACCGATTTTGCGCCGTCCGCACAGATAGGCTTTGTCGCCCCACGCCGCCGCCCGCCAGACGTAGTGGCCGAAGGTGCCTTCGAGCATAATCGGACTGTGCCACTTCGTGCCGTCGTCGGACCAGGCCGCGTAGCCGAGGTGTTTGTTCAGGTCGTAGTCTTCGCGCGGCAGCGTCGTCGCGCCGCTGTACCAGGTGCCGGTGTAGACGAAGAGCCGGTCGCGGAAGATCAGGAAATGCGGATCGCGGGTGTCGCGCTCGGCGACGCTGAAGCGATGCACTTGCCGCCACTGCTGAGCGTCGTCGCTGGCCAGGACGATGATCGAGGCCGTCGGATGAACCATGTGGCCGTCCGGACAACTGCGGAACGTCAGGTAGAACGTGCCCTTGAAACGAACGAGGTCCGTAAAGGCGTTGTGCTCGCCGTTGTGGAAAACCCGCCGCACCGAGGCGACACGCACCTGGGGCAGCGTGTCGCTCTGGGCAGCCTGGGCGGCGAGGTTGCCAAGGCTTGTTAACACGGCGGTGACGATGAACACCGCGTTGTGGCAAAGAGTGCGATGCACGGCGAACTCCTGTGGTTCGTGGATTTCCAGTCGGGAGACGTGCGGCGGTCAGGACAGTTCCAACGCCGCCTTGAGGCAATCGTTGAGTCTCGGCGTCAGCGAGCCTGACAAATGACCGATGACTTGCAGCACACGTGCCTTGCGGACCGTCGCCAGGTTGTAGCACTTCACGAGCGAGGGACCGCTCAGACCCGACGCTGCCCCGTCCGCCGAGGCAGGATCGACCAGCAGCGTCGCACGCTGCCCCACGTCGCTCAGATTCCCCGTGATCATCGCCAGGACGGTGTTCGCCAAACGGCGGTTTTCAGCATCGCTTTGGACGACGACGGCAGGTCGAATCTTCTCGCCCGGCCTATCCTGAAAAGGAAATGGCACGATCACCACATCGCCTCGGTTCATCGACGCCTCCCATATCGCTGATAGCTCTCCAGCAGCGGATCGTGGGCGTCATCCTCGGCCATGACTTCGTTGATGAAAGCGGCTCCCTCGTCGGGATCGTACTCCCCAACATCGAGCACGGCCTTCAACCGCTCATAGACCGCCTGCCGAACCAGAACATACGTCTGCTGGGTCCGCGGGTCGATGGCCACAGGCTCCGGAACGTGCAACTCCAGCCCCTGCTGTTCGGTCAAGACAATCACGGCGACTCCTCCTTGCCTTCATGATAACGACCGGCCCATGTAATGACAACTGGAAGAAAAGGGCCGGAACACCCGCTCAGAACTCGGCCTGGGGTGCTGCAACGACGGATGGCTCATGACGCGGGAAGGGGACGGTTACGGGAAGCTAACCCGGTGGCTTTGCATCCTCTGATTGTGAGCAAGCACGAAGTTGGGTAGGATTTCGCCAGTGGTTGTTGGCCCGATGTCCTCCAATCCGAAACAGGGAAGCCCATGACCAGCGCAGAAATGAATCCAGAGCAAGCCTACGAAGAAGCCCTCCGCAGGATCGAAGCGAACCGGGCCTCCCAGGCATCGGTGCTCGATCTGGGGGATCTGCCGCTGGAGGACATCCCCGGAGAAGTCTCGCGACTAGGGGATACGCTCGAGGTGCTCGCTTTGGGGTGGGACAAACCCGTCCGCGAGGACGCTGAATGGAAATGGGAGCACGTTCCTGGTCGAGAACCCAAGTTGCTTTATCCGGCAACCCTCAGCAAGTTGGCGGAACTAACGCGATTGCGCGCAATCAACCTCGGCGGATGCGCGATTGCAGGCGACCTTCGCTGGCTGTTGCCGTTCAACCGCCTGGAGTCCTTGTCGGTGCGTCCGTCAGGCCCCCAGGACTTATCGCCTTTGGGACAGCTGGTGAATCTGCGTGACTTGGAAATTGGCAGGATCACTGCCGGCGATCTCAGGCCCCTGTCCAAGCTGATCGAGCTGCGCAGCCTCGCCATCAGTGGCGATGGTCTCCGAGACTTGGGCCCCTTGTCGACTCTGACGCAACTGCAAGCGCTCAGCGTCGACGGAGGCGATGTCAGCGACTACCGGCCTCTTGCCCAACTGCGTCAGTTGCGATCGCTTGGTTTGCGAAGCGATAGGCAGAAGGACTTGGGGCCGCTGGCGAACTTGACAGAACTTCGATCGCTTGACGTCACGGACGGTCAGGTCAGTGACTTGCGGCCGCTGTCCCGTCTTGCGAACCTCCGCGATCTTTCGTTTTGTTGGTGTGCGGCGTTGAAGGACTTGCGGCCTCTGGCGGGACTCCTTCAGCTTCAACGGTTGACGCTCCGCAACTGCGGCAAGATCGTCGACCTCCGCCCGCTGTCCGGCCTGGCGCACCTGCGACGACTGGACCTGACGGAGTGCGAAAGCGTGTCCAACGTGGCACCGCTATCTGATCTGAGCGAACTGGAGCTGCTGATCCTGGGCGACACGTCGGTGACCGACACCAGTGCCTTGTCGCGGTTGCCGAAGTTGAGGATCACCTTCGGGGCACCTTCGTAGCATGGCTCTCCGAGCCGTGCTGAGTACTTTGCACGGCTCGGAGAGCCATGCTACTTTGATGGCGGCCCCCTGGCTATGCTGGGCAGTCGAATTGGGCGAATGCCTCGGCTTGCCTGGGCGTCGGGAAGTGGTAACCTTGAGGTTGGCGGCTTTTCACCTGTTTCCGGACGGGGCCGGCGGGCCTCAACAGCGGCGGTGCGCCGGGAGCGAATCATGGCCAGTGAACCTGTATCGCGGCGGAAGTTCCTGCAGGGCGCGTCCGTCGGGACGGTGGGGGCCGTCACGGCGGGGGCGATGAGTGCTTATGGCGTGACGGTCAACAAGGCGGAGGGTTTGGCGGCCCTGGGCGGCAGTCCCGTGCGGACCACGCCCTTTCCTCGCTGGCCGCCGGCCACGCCGGAGGTCGAGCAGTCGCTGGTGGCGGCGTATCGCTCAGGCAGATGGACGCGAACGGCGGACGCGGGGCAAGTCGCGACTTTCGAGAAGCGGTTCGCGGAACTTGTCGGGACTGAGCGATGTCTGGCGACGGGCTCGGGTACGCAGGCCCTGCACACGGCCCTGCACGCGCTGGGCGTCGAAGCGGGGGACGAAGTCCTGGTGGCCCCGTGTACGTTCATCGCCTCGGTCCAAGCGATCCTGATGTGTACCTCCCTGCCGGTGTTCGTCGACGTGGACATCAACACGTTTCAGATGGACCCTGAGAAGATCGAAGCACTGATCGGCAGCGACACGCGGGTAGTGGAACCGGTCCATATCGGCGGGTTGCCGTGCGACATGGTCCGAATCGTGGCCGTTGCGAAAAAACACGGTCTGAAAGTCGTCGAGGATGCGGCCCAGGCGGTGCTTGCCGAGTTCCAAGGCAAAAAGTGCGGCACGTTCGGCGATTTGGGCTGCTTCAGTTTCCAGACCAGCAAAGTGATGGCCTGCGGCGAGGGCGGGGCCATCGTCGGCAACGATGCCGAAGTGATGGACAAGTGCTACGCTTTCCACAACATGGGACTGACGGCCAAGAATCAAAGCGTCGGGATCGGCACGAAGTACCGGATGAACGAGTTTGAGGCGGCCCTCCTGATTCCGCAGCTGGCGACGCTCGCCGAGCAGACCCGGACCCGCAACGAGAACGCGGTCTATCTCGCCCGGCGACTGGAGCAGATTCCGGGCATCGTCCCACAACGGCTGCACGAAGGGGCGACCCAAGGAGCGTACTACATCTACGGGTTCCGCTACCAGAAGGAGCACTTCAACGCCGCGTCCAAGGAGCAATTCCTGAAGGCCCTGCGCGCCGAACGGATTCCGTTCACGACGATGTACTTCGACCAGCTGAACCAGCAGCCGTTCATCGAAAACGCGCTCAGTTCGCGCACGTTTCAGAGAATTTTCTCCACGCAGCGGCTGGACCGCTATCGCGAACAGAACCAGTGCCCGCACAACGACCAACTGGCGGCCGAAGGCGTGTGGCTGCCCCAATACGTGTTCCTCGGCCAACGGCGCGATATGGACGACATTGCCGACGCCATCGCCAAGATCGCCGAGCACAAGGAACAACTCGCCAGACTGTGACGTGCCCAACCCCATTCCGTGAGCTGATGGCAATTTCAACAGGAGGCAACCGATGCAAGCTTTCTCGTTCGTACTGACCCTGGCCATGACGTGTTCGGCTGCGGACGGAGACGCCCGCCTGCCCGAGACGTCCAAGATGAACATTCTGTTCATCAACATCGAAGACTGTAACGCCAACGTCTGGG
>CAYPGE010000381.1:0-9024 GCA_964409865.1 uncultured Pirellulaceae bacterium | reverse complement strand
GATATCGGTACCATCCCTTCTCTGGCCGAACGACTCTGGAGTAGTAACGATGACAGCGTTGTGTGGGTTTTCGATGTTTGGCTTGGCAATGATCTTGGCGGCGACCCCACCCAGTTTCTGGCGGTTTCTGGCCGAGACGGGCGACGTGACGGCCCTGGGCATGGCGGCGCTGGGAAGCTCGATCGGCATCGGCGTGGCGGGCCAGGCCGCGGCCGGGGCCTGGGCCAAAGAAGCCCGCGCCGGGCGGAACCTGAGCTTTACGTACATCATCCTCGTGGGCATGCCCATCAGCCAGACGCTGTACGCCATGATCGTGATGAACAACATGCGGTCCGTGTTCGCGAACATGGACGTAACGGTCGCGGAAGCCGGATTGCTGCTGGGCGTCGGCTTGGCGACCGGGATGGGCGAAATGCTGTCGGCCTGGATGCAGGGCCTGATCGGCGCCGCCGGCATTCGCGCGCTCAGCGACGGCGAAGGCAAAGGATTTGCGTTCATCATCATCGCCATGGGCATCGTCGAGACCGTGGGGATCTTCACGATGGTGTTCATGTTGGGCATGATCCCGTCCGTTTGAGACCGAACATGATGAGCGATCGGGGCGAATACCGCAGCTTGGGCGGCACCGGGATTCAAGTCTCGGCGGTGGCCATGGGCTGTTGGCCGATCGCGGGCATGACTAGCCTGGGCGTGAACGAGGCGGACAGCGTGGCCACGCTGCAAACCGCTCTGGATCACGGTGTGAACTTCTTCGACACGGCCTATTGCTACGGCCGGGACGGGGAAAGCGAGCGGCGGATCGCGCGGGCCCTGGGCCACCGCCGCGACGAGATCGTGATCGCGACCAAGGGCGGCATCCACTATGACCCGCAAGGCAAGCGCCTGCTGGACGCTCGGCCGGAAACGTTGCGGCGGGAGTGTGACGAGAGCCTGCGGCGGCTGGGAACGGATCGCGTCGACTTGCTCTTCCTGCACGCCCCGGACCCCGAAATCCCACTGGCCGATTCGGCCGGCGCGCTGCGGGACTTGATGGCGGCCGGCAAAACTCGCAGCGTGGGCGCGTCCAACCTGACGCTGCCGCAGTTGGAAGCCTTCCACGCCATTTGCCCCGTCGCCGCCTTTCAGCCTGCGTACAACATGTTGCAGCGGCAAATCGAACGAGACGTGCTGCCTTGGTGCCTGCAGCACGGCGTCGCGCTCGTCGTCTACTGGCCGCTGTTGAAGGGCCTGCTGGCCGGCCAGTTGCCTCGTGACTACGTCTTTCCACCCAGCGACGGCCGAGCCAAGTACGTGATGTTTCAAGGAGAGGAGTGGCAGAAGAACCAGGACTTTGTGGACTGCCTGCGCGAAATCGCGCGGGACATCGGCAAGACCGTGGCCCAAGTCGCCATCAACTGGACCATTCACCAGCACGGCATCACCGCCGCGCTGTGCGGCGCCAAGCGGCCGTACCAGATCATCGAAAGTGCCGGCGGGATGGGCTGGCTGTTGGACGGCCCGTCGCTCGAGCGTATCGCCGCCGCCTTGGCCGCCCGCGGCGAACCGGCCACCCAGCCGGCGGTGTAACCGATTGGGCCAGCGCAACAAGAAACCCGGCTTCCGCAAAGAAGCCGGGTCGAATTCACCGGCAACACCGGCCCCCTGTGGCACGGCCTACTTGTTGGCCGTGAGTGCGGCGGGCACGGCCAACCAGTAGGCCGTGCCACGCAAGACCGTTTGACGCTAGTCGTCGAACATCTCTTCGGCAGGCGCTTCCGAGGACACGTCGCTGGCCGGCGCGCCGTCGTCGGCTTCCGTCTCGACGCCCATTTCCGGCCCGTTCAGTTCGCCTTCGGCGCTTGGCGTCTGGCTCGCGGCCTCCGCCGATTCCGGCTCCGTCGCCGTGTCGGTGGGATGAGCTTCCGCGGCGTTCGTCAGCGGGGCATCGTCGTCCGCCGGTTCCGTCGCTGCGGTCTCGTCTTCCGTCAGATTGCTGCCAGCAGCGCTGGGGGCAGCCACCGCGTCCTCCGCCTCTGCCGGCGCGGCAGCGGTCGCAGCGGGCGTGGTGGACCGCACGGTCAACGGCGTGGCGGGATGCTCCGACCGATCAACCATAGGCGCCGGCCAGGGGCGCGGCCAGGGGGCCGTGGCGACCGACGGAGCCGTGCGCGGGGCGCTGGGGTCCTGCAGCGGAACCAGTGTCTTGACATCGGCCACGTTGTCGATGCGGTCCTCTTTCGGCGGATCGACGATCAGCCACTTTTCACGCTCTTCCGGCGAGGCCGATTGGCGCCAGATCGCCAGCACTTTGTTCACGTCCACATAGGGGTTGCCGGACTCGTTCCCCTTTTGACGTCCCTGTTTGGGAAGCAGCGGCAGCCACAGCATGTCGATGATCGCGCTGTCGTTGTACCAACTGCCGCCGACGATCTCGCCGGCGCTGTTCAGGAACAGGTCGTAATGGAACGATTTGACGCGGCGGATGCGCGGCGATTCCTGGTACTCGCCGTTGGAGTCCTTGATATAGGCCAGGTTCAGCTTGACTTCGACGCGGCGATCGGACCGCTTGGCCGAGGAGGAGCTGAACGCATAGACCGGATAATTCCATTTTTCTTCACTGGGATCGGCTTCCATGCCCAGGGGATGCGCTCCGCGCCCCAGCCAGTTGGCGAGAATCGCGTGGAAGTGACCGGGCTCCAGTCTGGTATCCACGCCGGCCAGGTGCTCCACGTCGTTGTAGATGTAGATTTCCGCGAGTAACCCTTTGATATCGGCAGGCGTGAAGGTGACGCCGTTGACCCGGACGTTTGTCTTCGGCTCCGCGTGCCGGATCGCGGCGGCCGCCCAGCCGTTGCAGTGGCCGTGCCAGCCCGGCGTCTCCATTTTCATGCCCCACGTCATGCCGAGGGGCCCTCTCCGCGGAGTCGGTTTCTTGAACGCGGTGGTGTCCCACTGCTCGAAGCCGACCGCCAGCATACGCCCGCCGTGAAAGGCCTGATCGTACTTTCGCAGCGAGTCGACTGTCCCGCCGCTGCGATCCGTATAGATGTGGCCGGAATAGGGCACGCGGAAATTCGGCACGGTGCCCGTCGTCGGCAGGTCATCGAACTTCCAAACGAACTGGGTTCCCCAGTACTTCTCAAACACCTGGTTTTGTTTCTCGATGACGGATTTCGGGGTGGTGGCCCCGAAGCCATTGGTCACCACCATCAAGAATACGATTGCCGATGTTGCCATGATTGACTCCGCAATGTGCTGCGACGCATCGCCAACAAAAGGTCCCACCGAAACTTCTAAGGCATGTGGCATCCAGCGGGAGTCGAACGGTCTGTTGGCCAAAGGAGGCAATAACAGAACGGGACCCCTATTTGGTAGCCGTGGGTCTGTTATCGGCTGGCACGTGGACCCGCATCGACGAAGTCGTCAGCCGCTTGAATAAGCGACTTTGCCGGTTTTTTAGAGCCTATCTGTTCTTCCGGCACAAGCCGCAGACTTGGATGCCGCGGCGGCACGGACCGGTTCGGCTCCGGGAAGACGTGGCGAATCTGCGCCTCGCGCCAGTCGTAACGATCGCAGCGGTCTTGCCGAACAAAGCGGCAACGTGCTGAAGAAGACGGCACGTACCATGCCGGGACGATTTGGCATGGCTCAGAGCAAGCCACCCCTGTGCTGGCTGCACAGCGCGCATAAGCATTTGGAAACACGATGGTTACGGGAAACAAGGGCGGGCGGAACCCAACTGAGGCGCTGGCGAGCCTCCGGTTTGGTGCGCGGGTTGCAGAACGGGTAAGACTCAGTCGCTGGGCGGGAGTTGTGATTCCTGTTTAGCGTTGGGTTTCGCAACAACTTTTCTTTGACGAGGAGGTGTGAAAAAGGAGGGCTAGGTGACGTACAGCACCGGCCGGCAGGAACCGGCGTTGGGAGAGGGCTCCGGCCTCCTGCCGGCCTGGGTGCTGTGATTTCAAAGTAGCCATCACGCTCCGCGTGATGATCGCAAACAAGACTGGGAAAGTCATTGATTCGCCGATCCCAACCCTTGCGGTGATGCTTCTCTTGCGTTACCGGCTCCATTCTCGGATACTGGCGCTTGTTGGAAAATCCCCTGCCTCGATCATCCCCCCGTTCCGCAAGAGCCCCACCATGCCCTCTCGTCACCCAATCACACGATGCGGACATTGCCTGCTGAGGGCGATGTTCGCGGCCGTTGCCCTTTGGGCATTCACGCCGAACGCTTCCGCCGCCGACCCGCGTCCGCTGCCGGTGGCGATTGTCCACCAACTGGGAATCAACGGCGGTCTCGCCGTACAGGTCGGCGGAGACGAAGACCTTGCAGCCAGTCAACTCGCCGCGACGGGACGGTTCCTCGTCCAAATCCTGGACAAGGATCTCACCGCGGTCACGGGAGTTCGTCAGCGGCTGGCGGAGGCAAACGCCTACGGTCCCGTCTCGGCGGACGTGCTGCCGGCGGACGGCGGGCTCCCGCTGACGGAGAACCTCGTCAATCTGATGGTGCTCGCGCCGAGCGGTGGCGAGCCGCCGGCGGCTGCCGAGTTGTTCCGCGTGCTGCGCCCGCGCGGCGCCGTAGTCGCCGCAGCCGGGCGAACGTCGCAGGCGGACCTCACAGCGGCCGGTTTCGAGGACGCGGGCTCTCTGCCGGGCACCGATGGCTGGCTCGCCGCCCGCAAGCCTTGGCCGGCGGAGATGGATTCATGGCCGGAGCCGCGGCATGCGGCCGACGGCAACGCGGTTTCACAAGATACCCTAGTCGGCCCGCCGCGGCGCGTTCGCTGGGTGACCGGACCGTCCCAGGAGATCAGCAGCCTGGTCAGCGCCGCCGGACGCAACTACTACGGCGGCGTGTGGACGCGGGACGCCTTTAACGGCCTGCCGCTGTGGGAGCGGGACCTGAAACCGTCGCCGGCGCAAGGCGGATTCGGGTTTCAACGCGTTGCGGGCAGCGTGCGGCCCATCGGCATGGGCGACCAATTACTGGTTTTCGCCGATGGCGCCGTGACGGCCCTGGACGGCGCCGCGGGCGAACCGGTCCGCCAGTACCCGGAGGCAGGCCAACCGACTGAGGTGATGCTCGCCGGCCAAACCCTGCTGGCGGTCGACGCCGGCTCGATCCGCGCGGTGGACAGCGAATCGGGCAAACGGTGCTGGCAGTACCGGGCTTCGGAGCCGCGCTATGTCGTGGCCGGCGACCATGCGGTGTTTCTGCTGGAAGGCGCCGTGCGCCGCGGCGAACCGGTCGCGGCAACCTGCCTCGATCTGTCCACCGGCGACGTGCGGTGGCAGAAGACCGGCCAGCCGTGGCTGCCCCTCGTGCGCCGCACCGTGTGCGGGCAGGGGTTGCTGGTGCTGGAAGTCTCGACGTGGAACGACGACAAGGAAGGCAACGCCATCCACGTCTGGTCCGCCGCCGATGGCCGGGAACGGTGGAGCCGCGCGTACGTGCCGGGCCAACAGCACATGAAGCAGGCCCGCGCCATGTTCGCGGACGGCCTGGTGTGGATTCTGGAACACCTGAAGTGCGTCGGCCTCGATCCGCTGACGGGCGAAGTCAAACGCAGCTGGAAGGCCGGTTTCTGCCACTGCTTCCCGCCCGTGGCGACCGAGAAGTACTACCTGGCCGGCGAGATGGACTTGACCAGTCTCGCTGGCGGAGAATACGACGCCAACCGGATCAGCAAAGCAGCGTGCGGCCGAGACGCCGGCTGGGTGCCGGCCAACGGGTTGATTTACGTCACGCCCAAGCACTGCGTGTGCTGGCCCATGCTGCGCGGGTACGCGGCGCTGGCTCCGCAACATCCAAGTGCCGGCGTCAAGCAGGATCTGTCGCCCCGCGATTTCGTCCTCCAGACCGGGGTCGCCGCGCCCGCCCCGCCGCCGGCGCCGGCCGCCGACGACTGGCCGTGTTACCGGCACGACGCGTGGCGCAGCAGCGGCACGGCGGCGGAGGTGCCGGCGGACCTGCGCGTGCTCTGGACGGCCGCCATCGGCGATTGGCCGCCGGGCACCATCGCCGGCGACTGGCGCGAGAATCCCTTCGTCCACGGCCCGGTAACGGCGCCGGTGGTCGCCGGCGGTTTGGTGTACGTGGCTCGCAGCGACGCCCACGAGGTTCTCGCCCTGGACGTCCAGAACGGGCAACCGCGCTGGCGTTATACGGCCAACGGGCGCATCGACACGCCGCCCACGATCCATCGCGGCCTGTGCTTGTTCGGCACCAAGAGCGGCTGGGTGTACGCCCTGCGGGCCGACGACGGGCAGTTGGTGTGGCGCCTGCGGGCGGCCCCGCACGAGCAGCGAATCGTGGCGTATGGCCAAATCGAATCGCCCTGGCCGGTGCCGGGCAGCGTGCTGGCCGTGGACGACACCGTCTACTTTGCCGCGGGCCGCCAGCCCTTGGCGGACGGCGGCATCCTGACCTTCGCAGCAGACTGCGCCAGCGGCCAGGTGCGCTGGGTCCAGCGTTTGACGACGGTCCCCACGACGAACTTCTATGCCTGCAACGCCCTGGAGTTCGACAACTTCGACCTGCTGAATTTGGAAGGCGACTCGGTGGCCATGTCCCGCTGGGTGTTCAAGCGCGCGACCGGCGAGATGACGTGCAAAGCGGCGGACGCGTTCGCGGTGCTCAAGACAGAGGATCTGGGCGTAGCCGTGCCGCGCGGCTGTTGGACGTACGCGCCGCGCCATCAACCCCGGCACGGCGGCGACCGTTCGGCGGTGCGCCCCTTGGCGGCCTTCCGCGGCCAAACCCTCATCAGCTGTCTGGATGACCTGCGCACCTTGTTTCGGCGGGATTTCGATCTGGCGGGCGGCGAGTCGTTCGACACCACCTGGATCACCGGTTGGGCGGCCAGCGAGAATTTCCGCAAACGCCAAGGCGAGGTGTACCGCAGCGAGCGACTGGCCAAGAACGCCAAATGGTCCGTACCGCTGTTCGATGCCGCCCAGCCGCCCCAGTCTGTGGCAGGAATGGTGCTGGCCGGCAGCACGGTCTTCCTAGCCGGATCGGAAGGCGGCCTGACTGCGGTGGCTGCCGAAGACGGCCGCATCGTATCCCGCACCGAGTTACCCCCGCCCGCCTGGGACGGCCTGGCCGCCGCCTCTGGCCGCCTGCTGGTCACCACCCGCGACGGCCGCGTGCTGTGCCTGGGACGGTGACGCGTTCTGTTCGTCGGACGAATCGGGTTGTTCAGGCTTCTTCGTCATCGTCGTCCTCCGTTTCCGCCTGATCCAGCGCGTCGGCCAAGACGAGCAGCTTGGCCAGGGGCAGCTGAAACCCCGGCAGCAGCGGGCTGGTGTAGGTCTCGTTTTCTCGAATCACGACCTCGACGACTTCGTCCTCCTCGCGCCGGTACACCGTCATCCGGCGGCGGAAGCGGTCGATGATCCAGTATTCCTTCAGACCGGCGACCAGGTATTCGTCGCGTTTCTGGACGTAGTCGCGCTGGACGTTGCGTTTGCCCGCCGAAACGAATTCGACCGCGATCGTCGGCCGGTCCTTTCTGGCGTTTGGCACACGGCCCAGGCCCGTCCACAGCACGCGGTCGGCCCGGCGCCGGCTGCGCGGCGTCTTGAGGAGATTCTCCGGCAGCGTCAGATCGAGCGCCGAGCCCTGGGGGTGGTCTTCCTTGTACCGAAGCAGCAAATGCCCCAGCATTTCGTTCGGTCCGCGTTCGCTTTCTGACACTGGGGGAACCACGACCAGCACTCCTTCGACAAGTTCGTAGTTGTAATCCTCGTCCCATTCTTCGACCGCGTCGAACTCCTCCGGCGACATCCGCATCCCGGCCATCTCCGGGGTGAGTTTCAAAATGGCGTAGTCGATGGCAGTCATGGTTTGGTCTCCGGCAAAGCCTCACGCCCCATTGTGGCACGACTCCGGCAGTCAGGCAAGGTCAGGGCCGCAGAAGGAATTGCCGGGCCGTCGAGGCGGAGGCGGTGAATTCCGGAGGGACGGCCCTTTCGTGGCGTAAGCTTCCAGCTTGCGGCAGATCGTGGGACCGCAAGCTCGCAGCTTACGCCACTTGTCTCTCAAACGATGCTCAGCGACTTCGCTGGGTGCTCGCGTACAGGCGAACCAGGAGCAGCGAACCGGTGATCGTGACGGCCGCGACGAGGCTGGTCAGCGTCTCGGCAGAGGCCTGCGCCCAGAAGCGATCCGGGGATGCGGCGGGGATGCTCTCCACGATGCGGTGCAGCCAGATCTGAAAACCCCACGCGGGCCCCACAGCCAGAGCGAACCACACCAGCGCGCGCCAACCCAGGCTCGCCTTGGAGTAGACGGCCCACAGAGAACCCAAGGCAACACCGACGTAAATTACGGCACTGGTTGTCGTGTACAGGGACGCCGTGTCGGACAGGCGATAACGCTGCCTCCAACCATGCAGAAGTTGCTCCGTCCAGCCCGCGTGCGGCGACGTTTGGTATCCGGCGATCAGGCACAGGCAGACGGCGGTCGTCCAAATCGCGACCTCGCGAAAACCATACTGAAACCGGAACTGCGGCCGAGCCTTCGACCACAACCATCCGCCGGCCTGGCCGGCGTCCGGGACGGCCCGCCACGCTCGCCGGACAAGAAGCGGCACGGCGATGCCACCTCCCAGGATCGGAGCCTTCACCAGCAGATCGCCCGGTCCTGAAAGCCGGAAGTAGTGGAGCCACTCTTCTTCGACCCAATGCGCTCCGGCCCAAGTCAAATGTCCATCCGGGAAAAGCCAGCGCGAGAAAACACTGAAGAGGAAACACGCTCCAGCGGCCAACCCGCTGATGCGCCAGGAGAGACGTTCCGTCCCCACAGCCAGCCAAATCGACAGCAAGCAAAGTTGACTGCGCGGCAGCGCCGCCGCCAGCAGATCGGTCAGGACCGGATCCATGTTGCGGCACCGATAGATGCCGACCGTCACGTCGGCCAATCCGTGCAAAACGAACAGCCAGACGATGGCCACCAGCACACTGGACTTGCGATCCGCGGTCATTGCCATTCAACTTCCGGTGGCCGGATCGCCGTTATCGAATACCTCACCGTAAATC
>CAYPGE010000380.1:0-9182 GCA_964409865.1 uncultured Pirellulaceae bacterium | reverse complement strand
CGTCGGTAATCGTGGAACCGGTGAGTTGCTTTGCGTCGGAAGAAGCAAACTCGATGGTCCCGGTCTGCAGCGGCGCACCTTGGAAGCGAACTGTCCCCGACAGACCCAAACGGCCACCCGTGTCTTGGCCACAACCGCTGGCGACAACCGCCAGCAGCAATACGGCTGCCCAACGACACGCCAATCTGTGGACCCCACCGTTTGATTCGGCCACATCAGTGAATCGCCACTCCAAGTGCATACACAGACCCTCCCAAAAAATCTCTGTCGGCGAGCAAAAAAGCCGCTCGATTCCAGGTGCCTGAACGTTTCCTTCAAGCTCCCATATTGTCCGCCAAAACGGAGTTATGTCAAGCTTCCCTGTGACGAGCACGGCCCGTCAAGTTGGTCGCGGCAGTGGAACTCGGACAATCCCAAGCGCGCGATCGCTCCTAGCGCTGGACGGATTACCGGTGATTTGCCTAGAATACAGCGACTCGATTGTGAGGGAAGGTCCGCATGAACAAACTCGCGGCAGTTGGCTTGCTCGGACTCTCGGCGATTGCCGGTTGGGGAATCCGATCGTCTTCGGCCCAAGAGGAACGGGTGGGGCAACAGCAGCACGACGCCGAGGCGGCAGTCTTGGTCGAGCAGTTGGGCGCGGAGGAATTCTCCCTGCGCGAGCGGGCCACCACGCGGCTGATCGAACTGGGCGTGGCGGCCAAGAGCGCTGTCGAGGCGGGCAAAACGCATCCGGACCGCGAAATCCGCTATCGCTGCGAGCGGATCCTGCAAATCGTCGACGAATTGGACTTCCAGCGCCGCCTGACCGCCTTTACGACGGGGCGCAGCGAGGGCTTGGACCTGCCCGCCTGGCGACGCTTTCGCAGCCTGTATGGCGACGACGGGGAGACTCGCGGCCTGTTTGTGGAGATGCAACGAGCCGAAGCGGAGTTGATGCAGGCCGTCGAGAACGGTCCCCAGGGCGTGGCCCGCGTCGCCGATGCGCGGACCGTCCAATTGCAGCACTCGCAGCGTCGGGCGGACGAAGCCACCTCGCTGGGCAGCGTCGCCGCCCTGCTGTTTGCCGCCGTCGGCGACAACGTCAACTTGGGTCTACAGACCAGTTACACGCTGGTGAACTTCTGCAATCAAGCCTCGTTCGTCGAGGCGATGGGCGACCCGGCCAAGAGCAAGATCCTTCGCAAGATGCTCTGCGAGTGGGTCAAGCGCAGTCAGGGTGTCGTCGCCCAGCAAAGCATGATGCTGGCGATACGTTATGGCTTAAAGGAAGGCCTGGTCCCGGCAACGCGAATCCTGCGGAACGTCGGCGAGCAGCCCTTCATCCGGCAGACGGCGATGATGACCGTCGCCAAGCTGGGCGACGCCTCCCATGTGCCGCTATTGGACGCCGCCCTCGATGACGCCACCCGGATCAGCGCGCACCGCATCGACAACGTCCAGTACGAGACGCAGCTCCGCGACGTGGCTCTGGCCGCGATCCTGATCCTCCAGAAACAAGATCCCAAACAGTTCGGTTTCGACCGCATCAAGATGAATGAGTCGAGTGTGTTTATCTTTGGCACGATAGGATTTGAAAATGAAGACAAGAGAAAGCAGGCTTTCGCCAAGTACCACGAGTTCCAAGCCGGGGCGGATCAACCCCGGTAGCCTCACGGGATCTTCTTGGACAGGGGCCAGGGCCGGGGCCGGCTGGCGGTGGGCGGCCACCCTGTCGCTGGCGGCTTGTATCATCCCGTTGCGCACCATGATCGGCCTTGCGGCCGACGATTATCGCGGCCGTTTCGAGGCCCGCACGTACGAGGCGGCGGACGGAGCCAAGCTGCTGTTTCGATTGCTGCAGCCCCAGGACTACGATCCGCAGACGAAGTACCCCTTGGTCCTGTTCCTGCACGGCGCCGGCGAGCGCGGCGACGACAACATCAAGCAGTTGATCCACGGCATGAACGACTTTGCCAGCGACGAGATCAGAGCCAAGTATCCGTGCTTCGTCGTCGCGCCGCAGTGCCCCAAGGAGCAGAAGTGGGTAGAAGTCAACTGGTCGGCCCCAGCGCACGATATGCCGGCACAGGCCGCCGGACCGCTGCGGCTGACGATAGAGGCGATCGCCGGCCTGGAGAAGGAATTTTCGATCGATCCCGACCGGATCTATGTGACCGGATTGTCCATGGGCGGGTACGGCACATGGGACGCGATCGCGCGGTACCCCGGCCGATTTGCGGCCGCGGCGCCGATCTGCGGCGGCGGCGATCCGGCTCAAGCGGGGAAGATCGCCCACGTCCCGCTGTGGGTTTTTCACGGCGGCAAAGACGGCGTGGTCAAGCCGGAGCGGTCGCGGCAGATGGTCGAGGCCGTCAAGCAGGCCGGCGGAAACCCCAAATACACCGAGTACCCCAACGCCGGCCACGACGCCTGGTCCGCCACCTACAAAAATCCGGAATTCTACGCCTGGCTATTTGCCCAACGCCGGGCGGTCAAGTAAGATCGACAGATCATCGTAGCCATCACGCTCCGCGTGACGACCGCAGACCATCGTAGCCATCACGCTCCGCGTGATGATTGCCGACCGCTCGCAGTCCCAGACGCCCGGCTCTTTCGGAAGCGCCGGGCTTCTCAAGATCCGAACGAATCCGAGATCCACACCTATCCCACAAGCGCTCTCGCGCTGGAAAGATGACTCCCTCGAAACTTCGCCGTCAGATTGCTTACGAAGCCGCTCGTTTGATGTACAGTCGCCAGGAGTCGGAGTACTACCGGGCGAAACAAAAAGCCGCCCGCCGCATCTGCCAGAGTTGGGTCAAGCCGGCCGATCTGCCGAGCAACGCCGAGATCCGCGAGGAAATTCAGGCCATGGCGCGGCTGTACGAAGGCGACCAGCGGACCAGGAACCTGAAGGACATGCGGCTGGAGGCCCTGCGGCTGATGCGCATCCTCCGCCGCTTCCGGCCGCGATTGATCGGCAGCGTCCTGACCGGTCACATCCGGCAAGGCTCGGACATCGACCTGCACGTGTTCTCCGACAGCGTGGAAGCGGTGACGCTGCTGCTGGACGACGAGGGCTCGGTCTACGACGTGGAACGGAAGCTGGTCCGCAAGCACGGCGAGGAACGCGTCTTCACGCACGTCCACGTCCGCGACCGTTTCCCTTTCGAGTTGACCGTGTACGCGTCCAATCTGGCGCATTACGTGTTCAAGAGTTCGGTCACGGGCAAGGCGATGGAGCGTGTTAGCGTCGCGGAACTGGAGCAGTTTTTGCGCCGGGAATACCCGGACTTGGACTTGGACGAAGAACTCCGCGCGGCGGCCGAGCAGGTGGACCGGTTCCAAGTCTATGAAGCCCTGCTGCTGCCGCTGGAAAACGTCAAACAGAGCCCCAAGTACCATCCGGAAGGCGACGTCTTGTACCACAGCTTGCAGGTGTTCGACCTGGCCCGCGACGAACTGCCGTACGACGAGGAGTTCCTGTTGGCGGCCCTGCTGCACGACGTGGGCAAGGGCATCGATGCAGAGAACCACACCGCCGCGGGGCTGGAGGCGTTGGAGGGCCTGATCACGGAGCGCACCGCGTGGTTCATCGAATACCACATGGCGGCCCAGCAGCTGCTGGACGGGCAACTCGGCGCGCGGGCCCGGCGCCGACTGCAGCAAAACGAAAGCTACGAGGAACTGCTGCAGTTGGCCCGCTGCGACCGCGATGGCCGCCAGCCGGGCGTACAGACACCGGAGTTGGAAGAGGCGCTGGACTACATCCGCGAATTGGCCGTCACGTTCGGCTGACCCGAACCAAGGCCAAAGCCGCGAACCTTTTGACCATTTCCGCTGTCGCCACTGTTGACGGACAGCACAGCGGCGTACAATACGAAGGTGGACGGCTGCGACTGGCAGCCGAATGGGTACGGGTGCGGCCGCCGGGCGTCTGCGGGCCGGGAGACTGAGACTGCAGCGAAAACCGCATAGGCAGACTCAAGCCCATTTTGGCCACAGGACGATGATAAGATGAGCGTAGCGTGGCACGGTGGAAACGTGCCCTAGGTGAAGAAGGGCAATCTGCGATTCGGGGGCGAACTGGATTCGACCGGATAGCTTGAGGTGTCAGTGGCGTGTCGTGGTTGGTCAGTTGGCCACGTAAATAGCTGACCACAACTTTAAGTGCCGAGGAAAACCTCGTCCTGGCTGCCTAACAACAGGTAGTCCCGGCTGCGGGCCTTAACCGGAGAGGCCCAAAAGTCGGTTGCCAAGTCCGGTTCGCGGCTGGCCATGCCGGGAACGCCGGTCGTTAAACTACGTGCTCGGCTGGTTCGTCCAAGACCGTGTCGGTTGGGGCTTGGCGAGCGAGACTCAAAGAACCGACTACACACGTAGAAGCTGCCACGGAAATATCTCGGGACGCGGGTTCGATTCCCGCCGCCTCCACTCAAAGCCACTTATGACGACAGTTGTAAGTGGCTTTTTTATTTGGACTTACTGCTAGGGGTTGACTACAAGGGGACCAAGCAGGTTTTCCGGATGCCCGCCGAGTTGAGCCAGGAAGAGGCTGACCGACGCTGGAGTCAGATTGTTGCCCTCTGGCTCCAAATCGAATCCGAGGTGGTGGCTCCCGACGCTCCCTACCAGTCCCTGGACGCCCCCTGGTCGGCCCGTTGGGACGAGGAGCGGCTCCGGGCTGCCAAGGCCATCGCAAAGGGTGAGAAGCCTCCTCTTGAGCGATTCTTCGGTGAGTCCTCCATGGCCTACCTCAGGCGCATTGCCAGGACGCAGGATCAGATCGACGGGGAAGTCATATCCGACGATCTGCGGAGCTACGAAGCCGGGCTGGAAGGTCTCCGCAGATTGATTGCGGTGAGCAATGAGCAGTTGGGCAAATTGACCGGCAAGCCGGGCGTGACGCTCACCGGCGTTACCCTTCGCCAAGCGTTTGAGGCTTACGAAGCCGAGATTAAGGGGAAGAAGAAGTACATGACGCCCGATGGAAAGCGAAAAACGCCGGGGCATCCCACGCCCTGCCGACCGCCACCGCTTCCGTTCGTGCCCCACCGCTCCCAATCTCCCGGCGACCGGCCCAACCCCAAACCACGGACGCCGACCATCACCGCCGCCCCGCCCGCCTGCATCCCGAGGCGTTGACGCCGACCGAACCGGCAGGCGTCGAGGCGATGGCGTGGTTGTGGTCCGCTGGGGACCGGCTACGTCGCCATACCTCGGCGCACGTCCCCACGGCATTGCAGCCGGTGTTGCCGATGCCGCACTGGACTCGACCGAGACGCCCCGAAAGCCAGGACGCCGGTGGCTCGGTTGCGGTCCCCGGCAACCTGCCGAATGTCGTTGCCGAAGCCGCCGACATCAACCCTCCGCAGTCCGGTCGATCACCAAGGGAACGGAACTGCTCCCGGTGATCGTTGACCGAGTGCCCGTCCGAGTGCAGAAGAAAGGGAAGAGCAAGGGCAGCAAGATCGACGCCGCCCACCTTAACGCCATGCTCCAGTCCGAGGTGTTCCTCGGCCACTTCCTCCCCGTCGATCAGATCACAACCGTCCCGATGTATCTGCCCGGCTTCGTCCTGACGAAGCCGGGCCACAACGACGGTGGCCAAGATCAGCGGATGGGCCGGGCGGTCATGTCCTACTTGTCCCTAAAAGTAATGACTTCGCAGCGCCCCGTCAAAACCGGCCCCGCCGCAGGCAGCACCGCTTGAACCGCTTTCCGCTGCCGCACGGGCACGGGTCGTTCCTGCCCAGCTTCTCTTCCAGCAGTTTCTCGCCGTGGACGATCTGGACGCCCCGTTTGACTTTGGTCTCGGACGGGAAGCCTCGCCGTCGCTTGCTCATATTTTCGAAAAAACGGCTGGTCGTCGTGGTTGGGCCGCATGGCGCACCTCCTTCTCGGGCTGGGCGCAGTGGTACACCGGCAAGGACACAACGGCGGGCGGAGAGGTTCAGAACGACTGAACGGGCACCAACTCCGACGTTTCCGTGTCGAAAACGGCGTACCGTCCGTCCAGCAGCGCATCGACAACGACGAAGTGACGACCATTGTGCAGCCGAACCGGGCTCTGGCCCTGCCACTCGGCGATTCCATCAGGTCTGGCGAGCAGCCAGCGGTGGTAGTGCCCGGCGAACATCAGCCGGTTGGGCACGGCGTTGAAGATTTGATCCAGTCGTCCGTCGCTGTCTGGCGGTCCCTCAACAAACCAAAGATCGTGGATGTCCTCCGGATTGAGCCAGGGCTCAACGTGGGCAAAGTAGCAGCCGTTCAGTTCGAGCCGGGGGCGCAGGGTCGTCATGTATTGGACCACCGACGCCGAGTACTTTGCCCGAACTTTGTCTGTCGGATTGTCGCACAGGCCGAAATCATGGTTCCCCCAGACGCCGACCGCATGGGCCTCGGCCAACAAGCGGCACGTTTCCTCGATCCGCTCGCCCGTCTCGAACACGTCAGCGGATCGTTGCTGGTCAGCCCAAAGATGATTCGGATGCGGTCGTCCTGGTCCGTGGGCGACAACGGCTTCGTCTTGATCTCCGTTGGGTGTTCGATGTTGAGCGGACTGCCCGTGTCCGGCTCCAGGTCGTCGTCGCCCAGCCAGTAGTCTTCGAGGGCCATCCCATCCCGTTCGCAACGTTTCTTGAACACCGGGCTGATGGCGGCCAGTGTCTCCCGGCTCCAGCGGACGGTGTACATGCCGTGGTCATGGGTTTCGGAGATGGTCCCGGCCCAGCCGCCAAGTGGCATGTCCGGGTAGTCGGTGTCTCGGATGCCGTGTTTGACTCGCACCTTGTCGCCGACCTTGAACTTGGTGACGACCGGCGTCTTCGGCTTTGCTTTTCCTTTGGGCATGGTTCTTCCTCCGTGCAGGTCATGGCGGCGGACTCGGCTCGACTGACCAAATCGCCTTGATGGTTTCTTCCTGGCCGAATCCTTGCGGCACCGCATCGCTTCGGGTGTTGGCGTAGTACCAGTGCTGATTGCCCACCGGTGCGTGGAGAACTCGGCTGCCGGGCATCTGGAAGAAGCCGTTTCGGTCGTGCTCTCGGACCCAAGTCCATGCGTAACGGAGCCACTGATTTCGATACGCTTCGTCCTGGTGGGCGAACCACGATATCTCATCGTAGCCCCAGACCCAGCACCCACCGACATTTGGCTGGCCGGGCCGGTTGCTGACATCCCAGTTGTCAAGCTCGACCAGATATGGCAGGTGCTCGCATCGCCACCCACTCGGCGCAACGCCACCCAGGCTTCGTCCGTAAATGCTGTCGAATGCGCCCATTTTCAGCACGCCTTCCTGCGGTCGTTCGGGCACCTCCACGATCCGCAGCGGGAACGAATGGAAGTCGAGCAGTAGGCGGTCGCCGTCCAACAGGCCACCGCTGGGGACGTGGGCATCGCACAAGACCAAGTGACGCCGGGCATGGCGTGCGGCGTACTCACGGACCTTGCTGAGCAATTCCCCCCAGTGCCGATGGTCGGGATCATTGCCGTCCATGATTTCGGCCTGTCCGAAGTGAATCGCCTCGCAGCCCACGTCGATGTAAGAAGTGGCCAGAAAGCAGAACCACAGCTTGGTCTCCTGCTGGCTGATGTCCGGGATGGATGAACCCTTCCGCCAGTGGTTGTGCCCACGACCACCTGGGTAAAGCATGGCCTCGTAGCGGAAGTTCCGCTGTTCCGGCGACTGGCCGAACGCTTCGAATGCCCAGGCAGGAATCGGGAGCTTGTCAACGTCTTTGGATACGATCTCGAAGACGCAGGCTTGCAGGATCATCTGCGGATCAGCGGCATGGATCTTGGGTGCGTTCTGTCGGGCCGCTGCGAGCCTCGTGGGCAATTGGCTTTCGCCGCCCCACAGGTAGATCGTCCTTCCGGCGAATTTCGCTCCGATGTTCTTCAGCATTCGGATGTTGTCGTCCACGTTCCCGTGTCCGGTCAGCAGATCGAGCATGGTGATCGAACGGGACAGGTAATTCTCCAGGACATCCCGACCGATCTTGCCGTCGAATTCGTACTCACGGGCAGGGACGGCGGACGGCAGCGGAAGCAACAGAACCGTGCCGAAAACGAGCAAGTGTCGCAGGTTCATCCGTCCAATCTCCTGTGGTCAGGATCGTCGTGTCAGGGCTGATGCAACATCAGTTCCTCGATCACGGCAGCGATCTTCTTCGGGGCCATCTTCCGAACGAGGTAGGCGTGGTCCTTGTCGGGAGACTTGCGCCATTCGTTGGAGCCGTCGTCGTTGACGTGGAGGTAGCCCTCACTGACGACATCCCAGTAGTCGGACAGCCCGCCGCCCAGGCCCCGCACGGCGTACAATGCCGCCGTCTGATCCCAACTCTGCCGGTTGTTGAGGCCGTTGTACAACTCGTAGGCATGCCGCACAGGCGTTCCTTCCGGGGCCTTTCGCAACCCGGCCCCGGTCATGATCTCCTGGCCGATTTCCCATCCGCTGAACACAATCGGTGTCGGCCAGTGTGCAACGGCGTAGGCGGCGGCTGGACCATCGTTGATGAGATTGGCCTCCCGCCCGACCGGGATCTTGCCGCCCATGCAGACCCATACTCGGACCTTGCGTTTGACCAGTTCCACGCCGTCGAGGCTGCTGTGCTCATCCGGCCCGGCTTTCAGCAGGTTTCGGAAGTTCGTCAACTGCCCCACGCTCACCATGACCACGCTTCGGTCGGGCTGCTTGGCGAGTACCTGCCGGTAGACCAGGGCGGCGTCGGGAGCATCCTCAGCCGACTTCAAAGCGTGCGGGAATTCCTCGGCGATCCCTTGAGCATACTTCGACGCTCGGTTGTGCGCTGGACCTTTGACGACGCCCAAAGGAATGTCCGGGCGGCGGAAGTAGGTGTTAAGAGCGTCCAGGCAGAGCGGGCACCATGGATTCTTGACACAGACGCCCATCGCCAAAATCTTCACTTCGCCTTGATCGGCCAGGGCGTGGAGGAGCGCAGCCGTGCCGACATCATCCACGTCGCCCATCATGTCGGTGTCGAAGATGAGGGGGACCGTCTGGCGTTCCTTGGCATGGTCAGTGCCTTCGCCGTGTGGGGAATCAAACGTCGGCGTGGCCTTCATTGCCAAAAGCCGCCTTGGGTCGTCCGTATAGATCCGGTCGATGCCCATCTTCAAAATCTTGGCCATCGTGGCCTCGTCGTTGACGGTCCACGCCCCGACCTCGATCCCCGCCTTCT
>CAYPGE010000379.1:0-9190 GCA_964409865.1 uncultured Pirellulaceae bacterium | reverse complement strand
TCTTCATGTCGGACATCCGGACGACGGGGCCGAAGCCCGCCGAAGCCCGCGCGCCGCATCGCCTCCAGGTCTTGGGTGATGGTCTCCTTGTCGACGTACCCGTTGATCCACCACCAGTAGCACCACGGCCGGTCGACCACCGGCACGTCGCGGAAGTTTTCGTCCAGCGTCGCGGGACTCGCCCCCATCATCGCGGCCAGCAGTCCGCCCCACAGCAAATTGAGTTGAATCATGCTCGCTCCCTTTCCAGTCTTTCCAGCTGCTACAGCATCTGAAATGCTACCGTACCAAGACCGCGGCGCACACCACAAGTGGCGTAAGCTTCCAGCTTGCGATGCCGCAGTCTACCGCAAGCTGGAAGCTTACGCCACGGAGGAATCGGACAGTTATTTCTCGAACGGCCCTACCGCACCTCGATTTCATACCACACGGTCTGGTATTTCGGTCCGATCGTGATCTTCACGCCGCCATCAACCTTTTCGATCGGGACCTCGTTCTTGCGGTCGCCGCGCGGATCGAGCGCATAGCAGTGGACCTTGGCCGGACCCGCGGGCAAGGTCAGCACGGCCGAAATCCCCTCGGCCAACACCGGCGGGCCGCCGCGGTCGGTGAGCGTGATCCGCTTGCCGTCCAGTTGCTTGACGACGCGGCCCGCATTGCCCGAATCGCCGGTGGCCGCCAACAGGATGCTCGCCGGCTCGTCTTTTTCACCGAAACCCGTCGCCAGCCGCGAGACCAGGGAGATAGTTGCCCAGTTGAGCCGAGTGTTGCCGATCACCAGTTTCACCCCGCCCAGGTCAATGGTTCGTCCCTCGGGAAAACCCGTGAACAGCTTCGTATTCGGCGTGTTCACGGCGAGATACGCGGCGTCCGGCTTCTCGGTATTCCAGGTGATCTCCCCGGTGTCACTCACGAACACCTTCTGATCCGCCGGAAGCTTCTCCGCCTCGGCCGGCTCTCTCCCCGTAGGTTGGCTCTGCGAGCCGACCAATCCCGTCGTGTTCGTAGGTTGGCTCTCCGAGCCGACCGATGACTCTCCGTCGTCGGCGGCGATAAACGCCACCGCCGTCTGGTGCATCGTCACCAGCCGCGGATCATGCCCCAGGGAGCCGATTCCGCAGGCGTTCGAGCGGCTGGCGATCAGTTTCTCACGGCACGCCGCCAGGCCGATTGACGCGACCAGCGACTGTTTCGCTTCCCGTACATCGCCGCGGAGGAAGATCGCCGCACACGCCGGGAAGTGCGCCAGCACGTCCGTCCGCGCCAGCAGATCGAAGAAGCACCACGGATTCGCCTGCGGCTCGAAATCGTCGACGTAGTGGTTGTAGCTGTACTGGAAGATGCCGTCCCAGCCCTGCAACCGGCCGTACACCGCCAGCATCGGCTGGCCCTCCGCTCCGTACTGGTTGGGATAAGGGTGATTGTATTCGCTGATCGTGTAGGGCTTGTTCCAGACTCGCGCGCCGGCCAGATGCAGGACGTTCCCCAGCGAGTTGACCATGGCATCGTTCCCGATCGCCCACGGTTCCTTGGCCGTGAGCGAGATCCAGCCGCCGCTCGGATGCCGCCAGTAGGCATGGTTGTCGACATAGTCCAGCCGGGCCTGAATATCCGCGGGGCTGTAGCCGAGTTGCGTTCCGGAAATCGGCTGTTTGGCCTGCAGTTCCCGTTTCACGTAGTCCGCCATGCCCGTCCAATAGCTGGTTTCGGTGTCGAACAGGAAGCGGACGAAATCCCGCCGCGCTGGAGCCGGATAGATGCCCTCGCCGATCTTGACCGCCGGCACGGCATGCTCGGCGAAGCCCTGCACCGGGTCACACGAAATCTCCGCGCCGCACTGGACCGAAAGGTCGTCCAGTTCGTACCGTCCGACCTTGAACCGCGTCAGCTGCAGATGCGCCTGGGGCGCGTCCTCGGTCGCCTCAAAGACGCGGGTCACCGTCTTCCAGGAATTCCCGACGCTCACGAGGTCCTGCAAGCCGAGCGAGCGCCAGCCGTCCTGCGTCGTGGCGGCCGCCACACTGAGCTGCCACGGCTCGGTCCCTTCCGTGCGGCGAATCCGGAACGACAGCGTATAGAGCTGCCCCTTTTTCACGGCCAGTTTGCGGATCACCTTGGCGTAAAACTCACCGCCATCTTGCGTCACCTCGATCCTCAGCACACCGCCTTCCGTCCGGGCATCGCCCGCCCCCGCACCTTTTTCAAACTTCCACGTCTGCCCGTCGAACGCGACAGGCGATTCGAACGTGCCGTCAGCGATCTGTTCGTCATGCAGCGGCTCTCGCTTCCATTTCCATGCGTTCTGCAGGGCCGTTGCGTCGGGATACGTGGCGTGCAGCCAGACGTTCCACTGACGGCGGAGTTCCGTCGCGTAGGGTTCCGGCAAGCGGTCGAAAGTTCCGTCATAGTAATGGCGCGTCAACGAATCTTCGTTGCTGATTTCGATCATCGCCACACACGGCTCGTCGGTGTAGGCGTGGCCGGTGTAGGGATTGACGTGCGTCAGCAGCTTCTGTGCGTACTCCTTCTGCAACTCGATCATCCGCGGCACAAACTGGCCGACTCCCTTGTTCGCCCAGGGCAGCTGTTTCGCGTTCTCGAAGCCGTCACGCTCGTCCAGCGTCCGTCCGACGTGCAGGTTGACGTTCACGTAGAGGCCTCGTTTCTTGAACGCCGCGATCATGTAGTCGAGTTTTTCCAACTGGTTGGGATCGAGGTTCCGCTGGGTCAGCGTGTCGTCGGCCAGAATGGCCTGCGTCGGTTCCGGCATGAAGTTCACGTACCACGTATCCATGAAGTGCAGCCGTACGCAATTGATGCCGAATCGCGCCAGACGCGTCGCCAGCTTGTCCGCCGCCTCGTGCGCCGGAAAGTTCGCGGGGCCGGTAAGATTGGTCGCGTGGAAACGGATGGGGCCCGCGTCGGTGACGAAATGACCGTCTTGCACTCGCACGAAGCCGTGCTTGCCGGCCGGCGCATCGAGCAGGTGGGCGACGCTTGACGCATTGTCGGGCCCGTCGTAGGAAATCACAAACGGGAACATCGCCGGCGGGGCCTCAGCTGCCGGCAGCGGCGAAGCGACTGCCGTCACAAGGAGTCCCAGGAAGGACGCGCTGATCGCACGCTGGTATCGTCTGGATCGCGTCATGTCAACCTCCGTTCACTTGGGTTCAGCGGCTCGCGTCTCACGCCCATACCGATCTCGTTCGGCGGGACCGTCGATGGGGCATGTCGTGGCAACGTTTCTTTCCGTCGTGGCGTCCGTTATAATATCTGGCAGCAAGGCAGGCGAGAGGCGTCCCGTCCACCCGTGTTGTTGATCGCCTGCGGCGGGAGTACATCGGCGCCCTGCCGCCCGGGCCGGCGCCGCCGGAGGGCGACTGGTTCACGCGACTGCTGGAACGCTGGGAGGAAGTCCAGCAGCGCATCGAGAAGCTCCAGGCGGAGGACGCGGCCGTTGGTCGCGAATTGGCTCCTGGGACGGCGAAGGACGCACCGCCCGAGAAGCCAACGACGCTGGAAACGGTACAATAGAAGAAAGCCGAGATTTCTGGAGGAAGAATCTATGTCTCATTCATCCGTGGATACGCTCCTCGACGCAGTGAGCCAGTTGCCGCCGGACGAGTTGGATGATTTCGCCTTCCGCTTTGCCGATTGGCAACAGGAGGCCGCCGACGATCGGCTGCTGATCCAGGCGGCTCGGCGCCGCCTAAAGGCTGCGGATGACGCCCGGCTGCGGGCGTTGATTGCCAAGAGCGAACAAGGTTGCCTGACCGCCCCGGAACAGGCTGAATACCGAGAGCTGGCACAACGGGCCGAGCGGGTGAACGTGCATCGCGTTCAGGCGCTGGCAGAATTGGCACGCCGACGAGGCCAGTCGCTCCAGACCGTGATGCAGGAGATCGGCTGGGAAGGCGACGTGCATGGCGCGTAGAGCGATTCCGCGAAGCGTGCGGCGACGGGTCCGGGAGCGCGCAGGCCGGCGTTGTGAGTACTGCCGGCACCCGGATGCGTTCGCGTGCGCCCCGTTCGCCTGTGAGCATGTTCTGCCGCGGTCGCTCGGGGCGGGTGACTCGTTGGCCGAACTGGCGTGGTCCTGTCCGGCGTGCAATAGCCACAAATCCGACAAGACGTACGACCGCGATCCGCAAACCGGCCGCGAGGTTCCGCTGTTCAATCCGCGCACGCAGGAGTGGAAGCGGCACTTCCGCTGGAGTGAGGACGGTCTGCTGATTGTCGGCCGCACAGCGACAGGCCGCGCCACCGAGCGTGCGCTGCACTTGAACCGTCGCGAACTGGTCAATCTGCGATATGTTCTCTCCACGATTGGCGAGCATCCTCCGGACACAGGATGACGGGCCCGGCAGCCGACCAGCGGACTTGACGATCCCTGGACCCTCACGACCAGCTGCGAAAGAAGCTCCAGGCGGAGGACGCGGCAGGGGGGCGCGAGGCTGCTTCCGGCTTGCCCACGACCGCGCCCCCACCCTTGGCTCCGTCCAAGAAGAAATTGTCCGCCCCCGGTGGGATGACGGGCAGTAAAGGCGTAGAACAGCTCGCGGCCGCGAAATAGGAAAACCGTCCGATCAGCGTTGACGTGACAACAACCCCAGAGTAGGTCTGCCTCCAGATCCGTCGGGCTGATCGCCCGTTGATCGATATCAGAGCGGTGTGTCTCCCACCTTCCGGATCCACTCCCGCGTCCAATCGACCGCCTCGAACCCCACGTCCATCACGCCGTTGCTGAGGAACATCATGCCCTCGATGCGTTTCTGTTTGAGGGCTTCCAGTCCGTACTCGCACTGCCGCTGCATGGCAGGGATCGGGATGGATGTTTTCCGAGTGAAGTCCACAAGATAACAGCCCAAGATCAGCTTCAGGTGCGGGGCGGCTTGCTTGACCAGAGCCACGTTCGACTCCAGATGAACCAGGTCCTCGGGTTTCCACGTCCAGAAGGTGACGCCGTCAAGCAGCTTCAGGTAATCGTCGAGTGGCAGTTTCAGCAGGGTCGTGTAGTAAGTGGAATAGATCTCCAGCGGACGGCCGGCGGCTTTCAGAGTCCGGCGAATCTCCCGCAATTCATCCAGCGTCAGCACGGCCTGCTGGCCGGTTGCCTTGGAAGTGAAGAAGTCGTCCAGATGCGCCCCGACGAAGTTGGGCGTTTTGAGGATCAAGTCCAAACCTTCCTTGCGTTCCTCGGCGGTCGTGAAGCCGCCCGATCCGACCAGTCCCCAGAGCACCCGCTTGAAGGGCCGCAAAGCGATCGCGTAGGGTTCGAAGGGCGGTTCGAACCGGCCGAGTTTCGCTTCCGGGCCTGCATTGGCCTGGTTCATGTAGACGTTGGGAATTCCCATGTACAATGCCCCTTCCGCAGGGCTCATCACCGTCCGGCGGCCCGTGTGCGGCGCGGTGCTGCCGGCCGGGCTGCCAAACAGCCACAACCGATCCCTCACCGTGCCTTCTTTCGACGGCGGCAATTGGGCTGATACGGGCGACGTACAAACGGCTCCCGCAAACGCAGTAGCCGTTGCGGCCAGCCACTTTCGACGAGTGAGAATGTTCCTGTTCATTTCGCATCTCCTTGGTTGATCACAGTCTGGATGTGCCGTTGCCCGACGGAGAAGCCTGAGCGACGAGCGACTCGACCGGGATTACGGTCATCGCGCAGTGATGCTTCTCCGAGGTGTAGACGACGTAAAGTCTGCCATCCGCTTCAACCGCGCATGGGTAGGACCACTCCGGCCCGGCCTTCAGGTCTGGGGCGTAGCCGTCGCGGACTTTCCACATTTTGACGAACGTCTTTTCGCCGGGACGGCTGACTGCGATCACCAGCAGGTCGCGGCGGCGGCTGGTCGGAAGGTTGCACAACAGATAGCGCTGACCCGTGCTGAGCAGGCCGGCATAGATTTTGGACGGCGCCATCGGGAAGTTGTGTTCGCACGGGTCCGACCAGGTCCGGCCGTGGTCGTGACTGAAGAAGACCAGCGAGTTGGCATTCTCGCGCCGCACCAGGGCCGTCAGTTCCCGGCCCTCGACCAGCACCGTGGTCTCCGGGCACGGGATACCGTGGCCCTCGGCGAGCTTTCCCGCCGGCAACAATCGCACCAGAGTCCAATGCCGCGCGAAGTCTGCTCCGCGGCTGATGGCGACGGCGGGGATCGTCGGCTTCTGGCCGGGTTGGTCCGCCATGCGCCCGGCCATGATGAAATTGCCGTCCGTCAGACGCTGCGGAGCGCAGTTGGGGAGGAACGGACCGGCGACGAATCCGCGGCTGATCCACGCGTTGACCTCTTCGTCCAAGACAAAGACCTCGCAGTCATGGACCAGGTCCGGCCCGCCTTTCATGTTCGTGACGAAAGCATAGAGCGTGCCGCCATGCGACAGGAAGGCTACGGGGACGTACATGATCCCTTGTTTCCTGACGTCGCTGGCAATTGTCTCCACGCCGGACCAGGTGCGGCCTCCGTCCTGCGATCGTCTGCCGCGAATCAACGATTCGCCCACCATCTCGCCCTGCGGGCAGTTGTACCAGGCGGCGTAAAGGTTCCCTTGGTGCTGAACGATCGCCGAGTCGTGCAGGAAGTTGTAGCCGTCCGCTCCAGCGCGATGGACCATCACGTCGGTCGCGCCGCCGGGAAAGGCCAGGCTTTCGCGAGTGGGAAACGGCACGCCTTCGTCCCACAGAGCAAAAGGAGACGGCGTATTCTCCTGCAGGTCAAGGACGGCTTTGACGAGCGTTTGCTCCGCGTCTGCTGAGTGGAAGCCGATGTCGGCGACCAGTCCGCGGGCCTCGTAGCCGCCTTCCGCTACGATCACGGCGTCGGGCAGATAGCCGTCCACTTCGTTGGAATAACCGGCGATCCACAGGCGGCCGGCGCCCAGAGCCCGCTGCAACAGCGGCACATAGCCCGACACCACTTCGCCGGACAGACCGGCACGCAGCGCACCAGGCGGATCGGCTTCACCGCGAACGTCAGCGCTGCAGAATTGGAAGACGGCGACGAGCGACCATGCCAGCAGGTGCCGAAACAGACACCCAGGTTCAGGCCGACGAAAAATAGGCTCGTTCATCAAATCTCTCCGGTGACATTCAAAGTCTTTCTGTTGTGGTTGTCCAGGCCGTCAGCCCGAGCCAGTCCAGCGTCACGCCATCGGGTCACCGGAAAAATGCCGTCAGGCCTTTCACGGCGACGAACGACATCACCAGCGAAAAAGCGAAGGCCGTAATCATGCCCGCGTTGAGAAACCACCCGGCCCGGTGCGGGCCCATGCGCCCCTGGTGGTTGACCAGCGCGAAAAGAACGCCGATCACCAGCGGGAGCACGAAAACCTGCGACACCTGCGTGGCAATCTGCGCGGCAATCGGGTTGGCGCCAAAGACCGGCACCGCCAAGCCCAGCACGCACGCGACTCCGCACAGGACGCGGAACAGCGTCGAGCGGCTGTCAAACTCGCCTCGGCGATAGTCGCTGATCAACAGCGGCGCGACCATGCAGATCGGAAACACCGACGACAGCCCGGCACTCAGGGTTCCCACCAGAAACAACGCCACCGCATATCGCCCCGCCACCGGCGTCAGGGTGTGCACCATGTCGAGCACCTGGTTGATTTCCAGTCCCCGGCTGAACAGCGCACCGGCCGCGCAGGCCATGACCGCCCCGCTGACCACAAACATCAGCGCCGCCCCGGTCAGCGCATCCACCGACTGCTGCCGCAGGTTGTCGCGCGTCCAGCCCTTCGCCTTCAGCAGCAACGGGCGAACCACAAAGGTCGGCGCGGCCATCGTCGTCCCCACGAACGCAGCCACCATCAGGTGCGCGCCGGGGACCGCGGGGATCGTGGGCACCAAACCGCGCGCCACTTGCCCCAGCGGCGGCAGCACGACGAACATGGAAACGATGAACGAGATCCCCAGGATCATGACGAAGAAGATCAACACCTTCTCAAAAAACGAATAACCGCCATGCCAGAGCATGGCGTACATCAGGCCCATGATCGTCACGGCAATCGCCAGGACCGGCCAGTAGGCGTTGCCCGCGAGCGACGGAATGAACAGGCGCAGACCTTCGTAGAGGGCCGCGGACGAAAGCCCCACCAGCCCCGACAGACAACACCATTGCCCGGTGACCACGCCGATCACCATCAGGATCGCCAGCCATTTCCCGCCCGGCAGATGCCTCCGGCAACCGTGGACCGCCGTGTCGCCGGTCGCCAGCGCGAACCGTCCGGCCGCCTCCATCATGACCCACGAGAACAGGCAACTCAGGGCCAGCACCCAGAGCAACTGCATCCCGAACTGGCTCCCCGCCTTGGCCATCGAGGTCACGCTGCCCGTGCCCACCGTGTAGCCGATGGCAAAGATCCCCGGCCCCACGGCCAGTAGTGCTCTGAGGATTCGATTGACAATCACCGCAGTTGCTCCCGAGGAAGGACGGCCAGTTCGGCGGTCCGATGGTTCTTGACGGCGTAGCCGACGTACCACCGGTTTCCTTATCGCCCCATGATAACAGATTCTCCGAGGCTTGCGTTGACTCGCCCGTTGGGTTCCAATCGGCAGGATACAAGAACTGGCAAGAAAGAAAGGTTTGCTCATGAGGAACGCGAATCTGACTTGCTCGTCCTTCGCGATCGCGCTGCTGTTCCCACTGGCGTGCGCCGCTGCCGCGGAGCCGCCGGACAGCTTGCCGGACCGCCACGGTCTGCGATGCATCAGCCGTTCCGACTTTCCCGTGCCGGCCGACGCCAAGGTGGTGCCGCTGCCCGCGGCCGACTTTGAAACCGGCGGCAAGACGCCGCCCGGCTGGGGGCTCGGCGGCGGCCAGATCGTCGTCGCCGCCGACGCCCCGCAAGGCAAGGCTTACGGCGCTTGTAGTCTTCTTACGTGTAGGTCGGCATCGGGACAAGCAGACCCATTCTCGCGACTTTCGGCTACCGCAACGACCGCAGACCGAGTTGGCGGCGGCGGGCGTTGATTTGAGCCAGCGCTCGCGGCTCCAGTTTGAGGAACTTCGTCAGCTGCGAGGGCGTGCAGTGCAACACTGCGGCCGAACGCTGGACGTCCATGTCGCAGGCGGCCAAGACGTCCAGGGCTTCGGCCAGCAGTGCCGGGAAGTCTTCATGGCGGAGACGGACGGCGATGCGGCCCGCGCCGACACGGCTTCGCCAAGTGTCGCTGGGAACCTCGTTCAGG
>CAYPGE010000378.1:0-9225 GCA_964409865.1 uncultured Pirellulaceae bacterium | reverse complement strand
TCGGGATCGATCTGGACACGTCCGACGCTGCGGCGGCGAGTACAGCCGAGAAGACGAGTTCCAGAAAAGCGGCAACGGAGACGCGCCGAACCAAGGCCGCGAAGAAGACGACGGCCAACAGCCGTGGGAAGAAGCCGGCGAAGCCGGCGAAAAAAAAGACGGCCGTCAAGGCGATCGCCAAGTGAGCGTCGGCGGACACGCAGACTGTCAGAAGCCCGGCTTTTTCAAAAAAAGGCCGGGCTTCTTTTTGTCGAGGTTCATGGCGAAACCACAGTACCCAGCGGGCGAGCTTTGAAGTACAACAGACAGACACCCGCTCACCCTTCAACATCCAGGAGACCTCCCATGTCCGTCACCCGCCGTCAATTCGTTCGTCAATCGGCCACCCTGGCCGCCGCTGCCATGGGGTTGCCGATGGTCGCCAGTTCGCGCGTCTTGGGGGCCAACGAGGAAATCCGTATGGCCGTGGTGGGTTGCGGCGTTCGCGGCGGGACGCACGTCGCGGCATTCGGCAAACAGCCGGGCGTGCGAATCGTCGCCGTTTGTGATCCGGATCGCGAACGCGTCGCGGCTTTCGCCAAGCGGGTCGAGGCGAGTTACGGCAATCGACCTGCCGAAGTTGGCGACGTCCGGCAACTGATGGACCGCAAGGACTTCGACGTGCTCTCGGTGGCCACGATGCAGTACTGGCACTCGTTGCCCACCATCTGGGCCTGCGAAACCGGCCGCCACGTGTACGTCGAAAAGCCGCTGGCCCATTTCATCTGGGAGGGCCGGCAGATGGTCAACGCGGCCCGCAAGTACAACCGCCTGGTGCAGGTCGGCACACAAGCTCGTTCGCGGGGTACGGACCAGCAAGTGATCGAGTACCTCCGTTCGGGACAGCTGGGCAAGATCCAGTACATCGTGTGCTTTGCCAACAAGGCGCGGACGCCGATCGGCAAACGCAGCGAGCCGCTGCCGATCCCCGAAACGCTGGATTACGAATTGTGGTGCGGGCCGGCCCGCAAGGAGCCGATCTACCGCGATCGCATCCAGTACGACTGCAGCTTCACCTGGAACATGGGCGACGGCGAGTCGTGCAACCAGGGTGTCCACGAGGTGGACGTCGCCCGCTGGCTGTTGGGCGAGACGACCTTGCCGCGGCGCGTGATGAGCGTCGGCGGCCGGTTCGTGTTCAACGACGCGGGCGACGTGCCGAACACCCAGATCATCTATTACGACTACCCGTCGGCGCCGATCCTGTACGAAGTGCACAACATGCGGGCCGGCAAGGACTCCAAGACCATGCCGTCGTACCGTGGCCGAGGCGTGGACACCTGTGTGCAATGCGAAGGCGGCTACGTCATGATGCACGCCGGCCTGGTCTACGACAACCAAGGCCAGGAAATCAAACGCTTCAGCGGCGGGGAGGACCATTTCGGCAACTTCATCCGCGCGCTGCGGAGCGGCAAACGCGAGGACCTGAACGCCGAGGTGCTGGAAGGCCATTTGTCCACCAACATCTGCCACGCGGGCAATATCTCCTACCGCCTGGGCCAGCGAGCCTCGGCCGCCGACATCCGCGCCCAGATCGGCGACCTGCCGGTGTTTCAGGAGATGTTCGACCGCTATCTGGTGCACCTCAAGGCGCACGACGTCGATCCGGGCGAATCGATCCTCGGCCCCTGGCTCCAGTGCGACACGGACAACGAGTGCATCCAAGACAACTCGCGGGCCAACGAGCTGGTCAAGGGGTTCTATCGCCAGCCGTTCGAGGTGCCGGAGGTCAAGGTGTAGGAGCACGCCATGAAGATCTCCTTCACGCCGGTGATTTACGAACACGCCGCCCGGTTCGTCGGGCGGTCGCCGTGGGACGTTTCGCGCGATCCCGAATTGCTGTTTCAGGGGCACCGCCTGGCGTACCTGGAATACCATCACCAGGTGATTTGTGTCGGCATCGACATCTACAACCTGGAAGCCGAGGCTTACGGGTCGAAAGTCGAGAACATGGGCCAGGACGCCATTCCGGCGATCCACCAACCGTTGCTGTCGTCGTTGGACGAGGGCCTCACCTTGAAACCGTTCGACCCGCAGCGCGACGGGCGGATCGCGATGGCGTTGGCCGTGGGCCGGCGGCTGAAACGCGAGTTCCCCGGCGCGGACGTGCGGCTGCCGGTGGCCGGGCCGTTCTCCATCGCCTTCAATCTCCGAGGCATCAACGACCTGTGCCTGGACGCCGCGCTGCGGCCCGAGGATACGGCTCGAGTGCTGATGCGTCTGGCGGAGAACCAGGCGGTGCTGTGTCGCGCGGTGGCGGCGGCCGGCTTGGACGTGGCCTTTTTTGAATCCGCGGCCGCGCCGCCGTTGCTCTCGCCGCGGCAGTTCCACGAACTCGAAATGCCCGCCCTGCGGCGGATCCTGGAAATTGCCGCCGGCTGCATCGGTCATGCCGTTCCGTGCATCATGGGCGGCAACACCTTTCCGGTGATCGACGACATCCTCTCGACCGGCACGAATTACGTTGCCTGCAATGTGGAGACCGATCAAGCCGCCTTTGTCGAACGCGTGTCGCGCACGCATCCCCAGGTCAAGATTCGCGTAAACCTCGACCCCGGCGTCGTCGCCTGTCACGAACCGGAGCGGATCTACCGAGGCATCGACCGCGTGCTGGAAATCGTCGGCGGCCGTCCCCAATGCGTCATGGGCACCGGCGCCCTGCCGCTGGAAACGCCGCCGGAGAACATGCGCCTGATCCGGGAGTACGTCGAGGCGGACGAGGAACGCTACTGATGCCGATCTTGGCCCGCATGTACCGCGGGGAACTGCCCAGCAAGACCGAATCGGCCCCGTAGCGCGGTCCAACCGCACACCAGTTCGATCCCCAGTGCGTGTTCGCGGCGAGCTTCCATCAAGAATCTGCCTCCCGCCGCCATTTCTTTGCGGCGGCGGCCGAGGCCATGCGGCGGATTCTGGTCGAGCGCGCTCGCCGAAACCGTCTGGGCAAGCATGGCGGCAGGCGTGTGCAGATGGACTTCGACAACGCCTTGACCATCGCCGATGATCACCGGGCCGAAGAAATCGAGGCCGTCGACCAGGCTCTCGACAAACTCGGACGACACGATCCGGAAGCCGCCCAGTTCGTGAAACTTCGTTTCTTCACAGGACTGGGGCACCAGGAAGCCAGCCAAGTCATAAGGCTCAGCCGCAGAGAGGCCGACCGCCTTTGGGCCTTGGCCCGGGCTTGGCTCTACCGAGAAATCGCCGACCGATAGACCTGTCAAACTTTTTGGGGTTTTTTCTGAGATTTTCGGTGCAAGTCCCGCCTGAGACTCGCATGGATAGTAGGCGATGTTCCAGGAGGTGATCGAGATGGGCGTCTGGAACCCCGAAGCCACATCGTGTCCGTGTACTGAGTAAAGACGATCACCGTGTCTCGCCGTTTGAGCACGTCGGTCAGGTCTTCTCGATCCGCTCGTACAGTTCCCATTCCTCCGGCTTCATTTCGATCCATTCGGGCCGCGGCTCCCGATCGGGGACGTTTTCCTTGAGCAAGCCCTGTTTCCGGTATTCGCGCAGCAACGGTCGCGTGTTGCGGAAGACGTGTCGCCGCAGCGGTGTGTGCCGAACGGCGAGTTGGCGGAGCACGCCCTGAGCCTCGCCGTCCAGTTGGCGGATCACCGCCTCGGCGTTGCGGGAACGGGGCAGTCGCCGCAACTGGTCCCAAGCGACCGCCCCCACACGCCCCTCGGCGACTCGGCAGAACTGCTCGTCCCATTGACCGCCGGTGGCGAAGTAATCGTCGAGCATCCCCAGCACGAACGGCCAGTCGATGTCCTCGAACGGCTTGCGCAGCTCTTCGAAGTACCGCAGGAAGCTGCCTTCCACGCCCCAACGGCCGCCCATCCCCAAGAGCTTCAGCAGGTCGAAGACTTCCAGGGGGTCCACCTGCATGGGCGTGGCCGTCAGCAGCAGCAGGCCTCGCGTCTTGCTGGCCAGACCTGGCCGGCCTTCCGTCCCCAGCAGCAGTTCCAGCAGTCGGTTCGGACGGAATTGGTCCTTGTTCAGGAAGTCCTTGCGCCGTGCGTGATGGGCTTCGTCCACCAGCACCAGGTCCCAATCCTGGGCCTCCAGCAGCTGTGTCTGCCGGTCCCGCCGCTTTGCCAGATGGCTGGAGGCTAGAAAAATCGGATGGGCTTCCCACGGGTTGCCGTCGTCCTTGCCTGGCACCGCACGCCCGAAGGCGTCGTAAAACGTGTGGCCATCGTAACGCGGGATGTTCAGGGCGAATTTTTCGTACAGTTCTTCCTGCCATTGAACCAGGACGCTCTTGGGGACCAGGATCAACACCCGCGTGACCACCCCTGAGACGATGAGTTGACCACTTTCGGGTCCACCTCACCGTCGCAGACGTGGTACAAGGCGATCAGGTTGTGCGTCTTACCGCCGCCGAAGTTGGTTTCCAGCCGGATCACCGAAGCGCTGTCCCGCCGCTTGCCGGAAAGGCGGCCCAACGCCTCGTGCAGCAACGATTTCAGCCCTTTGGTGGCGTAGGTGTTGGCGAAAAACGTCTCGGCATCGCCGTACACGGCATCGGCCGTCCCCCGCAGGACCTTGGTCAACGAGGCGGCGAACTGCTGTTCCTTCAACTCGCCCGTCAGCACTTCCGGGCGCGGTACACAGGTCTCGAAGATGGCTTTCATGTTCTGCCTCAGCTCGCCGATTCCACTGCATGTTTGTGTCTCTCGTGAACGAAGGAAAATACCCATCCGATGCTGGACAAGTTACCACTTCCTGCACCGCTGGGCAATTAGACGGTGGCCGCGACAAAGAAAGATCGCGTGCATTGGACAAACCCCGGTCTTGCTGCGCCCCGGAGCATTTTCTCGCGCGATCCAGATCTGGCCGTAAAGGCCTGCGAACCGTTCGCCAATTCCACGTCCGCCAGCCTGCTCGCCGGCTTGGACACGTTTCGTCGCAGCCGGAAGAGAAATCTCTCCTGTCAGGCGGTTCTTTTGCCTCACCCGGCAGATGCCGCCATTCCCGCCCCCGCGTCCCGCCGTTCGCCCATGTCGCGTTCACGGGCGGAAGTGGCCTGTGGCCCGGCGTCGGGACGTAGCCGACTGGCCGCGATCCGGCAGGTGCTCGCGCCATGCTTGCAGCGATGCTCTCTGCCGTGCTAGAATCCCTCGGATGGAAAGGGTGACAGCATGGCTGGTTACTTCATCTACTCGCTGGATTCGGATGTGTTTGGGAAACTGACAACGGCTCCGACCAAGGAGCAGGCTCTCGTGCTCGCCGACTCGATCGTCGACGACTTGGCTGACTTACTCGACGAATACGGCGACGACGAGGCTGCAAACCCAGCAAAATGGCCGCTCGATCGTGAGGCACTAGCCGAGTCCATTCGCAAACGGCTGGCTTCGCGAGACTGGTATGCTGATCTGACAATGGGCGATGCAGCGATCTGGGACAATCTTCTCTACAACTTGTCGGATGAACCTGGGGAGAAGCTCGGCGTCGACTTCCAATGCGAGAATGACGGGTTCCTGTACTGGGACGCCGCCGAGATCGCTGCGGAACACGGTGCTCCAATGGTGGCCGAGCCGAAATTTGGCAACAGCGGTTTCCGGCATTCCGGCAAGTCACGAGGAGACATCCGGTTGATGTATACGTTTTATCTCCCGGCACAGGCGGAGAAGTTGCTGAGGCAGCTTGGGAAAGCCGTTGCTCATTTCGAGACACTGCCCGACGAAGAGGATGGCGATCGAGATCAGTTTTTCCAAGGGCTGCTGGAGCCGGTGAGGAGGATTGTTGCAGCAGGCCGCGTGATGTGGGTTCAGACCGATACCTAGCCCGCCTGGCCGCGATCCGGCAGGTGCTGCCGTTCCCGTCCACGCCGCCCGCCGTTCGCCCGCGTCGCGTTCGCGGGCGGAAGGCGCCTGGTCTATCTGGAGCAGCCGACGCGTATCCCGCAAGTGCAGACCTCTTGATTCGGGCGGGCTGCGGTGCCGGCAAAAAAACGGTCTGGCCGGCGGAGTTTTGCTATCCGCCCGTCGCAGCGGCCGGACCCGAACGCGGCGGCGCGGCGGGGTCGGGCACGAGGTCAATCCTGATTTCGTTGCTTCCCGGCTTCACCTCGACCTCCGCCTCCTTGGGGATCAGGCCGGCGTACGGCGACGGCGGCGGCGCCTCGGCGTGTTTCCCTTCTTGCACCGGCGGCGATTCGACCGCCGGCGGAGAATAGATCACCCGATGCCGACCCAACATCGCCCCGTCCCCTTTGGCGTCGGTGCCCAGAACAAAGGTGCCGTCGGACTGGACGGCGCCGACGGCAGGCTTGCCGGCCGTTCCCTCCGTTCCGATCGGGGCGAACGTCACGACTCCTCCGCTGACCGGTTGGCCCTCGACACGAACCGTGCCCGACACGGGCGCGGTCGGACTGCCTGACCCGCAACCCGTCCAGGTTGCGGCCAGCAGCGTCAAACCGAACGCAACAGCCCCGCCGATCGCTTTTTGGAACTTGATCTCCATCGTCCTCCTCCAAACCTCCTCGTGGAACGCCGCTTCGACGCAACGCAAAGAAACACGTTTCTCATTTTGCCTGGCCCTTAGGGGAACGGCACGGCCTCGCCATCACGACGGTTGCCCAGATTGGCATAGACGGCCGTGTCGATGGCGTCGCTGATGAAGTGCGTGGAACCATCACACATGACGAAATTGGCCCCGCCAGGGTGCTGGCTGCCGAAGCAGGCTTGCGATTCCGAATAGGTGATCCCCAGCTTCAACGCTTGGGGGCCAGCGTTCAGGTAGAAGCGGGCGTCGGTCAGCGACAACACGTTTCCAGCCGTATCGAAACCGTTACAGCCGGGATCTTCGTTGTTGCCGCCGATCCAGGCGGGGAAGCTGGCGTCGCCGTTGTTCGACGGTGTGACGTACGAACACACGGTGCGTTCGCCGACCGCGAAGGTGGTGCTCGTCCCGTCCGTGACGTCCGCGAAGGTCCAAAGCCACGAATTGCAATTGTCGTTGTCGTAGGTCAGGACGCCGGTTTGGTTGCTGCCCTTCCAAGCGCCGCAGCCATTCCAGTTGTTCCCCAGCAGCGGTCCGGAACAGCCGTTGTAGTTGGCCTTGCCGAAGCCGTCTTCATCCGTCGGCGGCAGAATGTCGCTCGGACACACGTAGGCCGGCACGATGGTCTTGCCTACGACGTTCCCCGGCGCGTAGCGCAGATCGTTCCTGTTGTTCATGCTGGGAAACGTACCACAGGTCCCGCCATCCATGCCCACGTGCTGACCCGTCGCCGCAACCGGCTGGTAGCCTTCCGCAACCAGTTGGTCCCAGAGCGCTGACTGCTCCGTGAACGGCAGCAGATACGCCCGGAAACTGATGTTGTTGCCATCGTCATCGGTCATGCCTACGGGGAACCGCTTGTACGTGTCGTGGAAGTTGTGCAGGGCCACGCCAATCTGTTTCAAATTGTTCACGCACTGGGTTCGCCGTGCCGCCTCCCGCGCGGCCTGAATGGCCGGGAGCAGCAAGGCCACCAAAATGCCAATAATTGCGATCACAACCAACAACTCGACGAGCGTAAAGCCTCGTCTGTCACGCCAGCGATGACTCATGTCTGACCTCCAACGATCGGGAATCATAAAGATGAAGAAAACAGGACTTCCCCGGCGGTCCACTGACCGCGCAAAGGATTACGTGCGTCTGGGACGAATCTCAGCTGGATGGGGTGGGTGGTCGTAGGGCCGGGGCGGATGGCCGTGGCAGGGGCTGACCTCCCTTGAAATCCGTCTCACCCCCATCTCGTCGATAGCTCACATGTCAACTAAATGTTATGAATGATCCTGTCCGCCGTCAAGGCGGCGGGCCAAGAATTTGCGCCGGCCCCCCCGGCGGAACCACGCAACAGGTTTCCGCCCGAAGGCGCCGGGACCACTTTCGAGCATCCCGCGGCACCTGTTAAACCCCATCCGGCGGGTTGACAGACGGCGAAAAGCGAGGATAGTATTTCCGCCATGGGGAATGATTTGAGGGGGAGCAGGCGGCGTGGCTACGAAGACCCTGCAGGAAGAACTCCAGAGGCGAGAGCCGTTCGAATCGCTCGAGCAAGAAGCCACGCTCAGCCTCTTGCGCACCAGCGATTTGCTGGACAATCGGATTGCGCGGTTCTTGCGCCAGCACGATTTGACGCCGTCGCAGTATAACGTGTTGCGGATTCTGGGCCGCGAAGGCAGACCCATGCCCTGTCTCGATGTCGCCAAACGGATGGTCCAGGTTGCCGCGCCGATCACGCGGGTCGTCGATCAGTTGCTCGCTCAGGGCTTGGTCAGCAAGACACAAGCTCGCGAAGATCACCGAGTTTTCTTGATTGGACTCACCACGCGGGCAAGGTCGCTGCTGAGAAAACTGGACCAGCCCGTTCTGCAGCTTCACGCGTCACTTCTTGGCAAGGTCGATCCAGCGGATCTACAGGAACTAATCCGCATTCTGCGGGAGGTCCGTCAGCAGATGATCGTTTCCGGCGCAACAAGAGCCGACGCCCAACTTTAACAGCATTTGCAAGACACACGGCCGAAAAAGGCCATCACGGCCGAAAAAGGCCATCCGCCTGACCGGATGCGAGTGGGTTTTCAATCCGTGCTCCGCCGGGTACAACTGGGGCATGGACGGATCATCGGGCCCGTCGCCACTGTTCTGTGACCGCTGCAGCAAGGAGATCCATCCTGGGCGAGGCGATTTCTACGTGGTGCGGATCGAAGCCATCGCCGACCCCACGCCGCCGGAGTTCACGCTGGAGGATCTGGAACGGGACCACCGCGCCGAGTTCGCCCGGCTGTGCGAGTCGCTGCAGAACCTGTCCGAAGGCAAGGCGCTGGACCAAGTCTACCGCCGGCTGACGATCTTCCTGTGCAGCGCCTGCTACGCCCGATGGATCGAAAAGAGCCTACGATGCAGAGGTCGCGCCACAAACGCAGTTATCCGCCCACTGCGCAGTTGCGCGGGCCTTGGTCGCCCCTTGCGGCGAGCTTCGGTCTTGGCCTTCTCGACGGCGTAGGCTTGCAGGAAGGCATCCAGGTGCTTCTGATCGCGAACTGGGCCAGCGGGGTCGGGTACACGATGTCGATCCGGCCGCGTTCGACCTGGTCGAGATCGGCGGGCGCGCGATCGACGCCCACCTCGCGGGCCTGGCGCCCGAACCGGGCGCTGCGACGCGGCGCGGACGGAGCACGGCGACCC
>CAYPGE010000377.1:0-9260 GCA_964409865.1 uncultured Pirellulaceae bacterium | reverse complement strand
TCCGTGCTGTTCCACGAAGTGATCGGCGACCAGATCGGCGATCCGGCGGTCCCAGTCGATGCCGCCCAGTTGCACGTCGCCATCGGTCGCTACGGCGGTGTACTGACAGCCGTTCAGTTGCATCAAGGTCACGTCGAACGTGCCGCCGCCGAGGTCGTACACCAGGATCTTCTGCGCCTGTTTCGCCTCGCCGGCAGTCGACACAAAACCGGCCTGCACGCCATAGGCGATGGCGGCGGCGGTCGGCTCGTTGATGATGTCCAGGACCTTGAGCCCCGCCAACCGTCCCGCGTCCATCGTGGCCTTGCGGCGCGGCTCGTTGAAGAAGGCCGGGACCGTGATCACCGCCTCCTGCACGCCGCCCAGTTTCACCTGCGCGTCGGACCGCAGTTTCTGCAACACCGCGGCCTGGACCACCTCCGGAGGAAGACGTGTGCCGCGAATCGGCTTGTCACAAAAGGGTTTCCCCATCTCCCGCTTGATGTGCTGCAGGACCGATTCGGGTTCGTACACCGAGGCCTTGACGGCTTCCTTGCCGACCACCACCTGATCCTGTTCGAAATACACCACGCTCGGAGTGCTCAAATCGCCCTCCGCGTTCAGGATCGTCTGCGGCATGCCGCCGCGGTCCAAACAGGCCACGACGGAAAACGTGGTGCCCAGATCGATGCCGATCACAAGGTCCGGTCGGCTGCTCACCGTAAAATGCCCTCAAATCTCAGGAAGTCCAGTTGTCAAGACCATCCAAGAGCATGCATCGTACGCGCCGAACGGCGGAAATTAAAGGGGGGATGCGGGATCAGGGAGGAAGGTCACGGGATGCGAGATACGGGTTGCGGGTTGCGGGTTGCGAGATGCGGGACGGGATGGGGGATGGGGAGATTTGAGATTTCAATTCTCCTTTCCGAGTGTTGCGGTGGGCTGGTCTGTCGTGTCGGTGCCTTCCATCTGCTGCGGCGTCGGCCGGATTGAAGTCCTTCCGGGCTAGTCGCAGCTGAGGGGGTCTTCGTCCGAAAAGAGCCCGGCTCTTCCGAGGAAACCGGGCTCTTGGGCTTGTGTCCGCAGACCGTGTCAGGCATCGGGCTTTGCCCCCTGTGCGCGCGCCTTGCGGATGACCTCGGAGACCGCCTCCAGCACCGCAGCAGGAACGGCCAGATGCGCATCCAGGCCGGATGGCGAGAGCGCGACGCCGAGTCCGATGGGAGGGGTGTCCGGCAATTCCGGAATCTCCGGCACCGAGGCCCCCGGAGGCGCCACGGCCTTGAGCGTCCGCGATACGAACGCGGCCCCGCCGCGGGGACTCAGGAAGCCGACCCACTGGGCGCCCGCAGGCAACATCGCGGCCGTCTTCGCGACCCCGTCTTCGTCGATCAATTGCGGCTTGTTGTCCCGGATCGCTTTGACCGCCGAGACCAGTTGCTTCGGGGAGATGTACGCACCGATCACCGTTTCTTTGTCGGCAGCCGCGAAATAGGCGTTCATCTTGCCGCCACTGCCCAGCATTAGCTCGAGCATCTTTTCCGCTTCGGGGCCTTGGGCTTGACCCATGAACGGTTTCATGTCCATGGCCAATTTCACCACGGGCAGGCCCTCGATTTCCATTCGCTCCGACTGGAACGCAAACAAGGGCGAATCGGCCTCCTTAAAGACCGTTGCCATCTGTCCCATCGTGGCCTCATAGTTCTCGATATAGGCTTTCGCATCTTTCGTCTTCATCGCCAGCAGCATCGCAGCGTACAACGGTTCGTCCGCCTCCCCAACGCCCATCAGCAGGGCCATGGATCGCAGACCTTGCATCGACTTGAGCGAAATCTCCGAGAGCTTCTTGATGTGCTCGTCGCTGAGCTTGTCTCCGCCGGGGTACGAGCGCATCATGTTGAACGACATTTCCATCCAGGACTTCATGGATGCGGGCGTGAAGCTGCCTCCACCCGCCACGAAGAAGGGCAACTGCGGGAGTCCGGCCAATGGGTTGTCCTTTGTCGGCTTCGCCTGGGACGCGATTCTGGCCAGCGTGCCGCCCTCGACCGGCAGCGTCCGGCTGACGACGTGGATGGCTCCATCGTCTGCCATGCGCAACCCCACCGCAAGGTGACCGAGTTCCTTGTCCATGGCGTTGATCAGCGAATCATACATGCCGAGGCTCGCCAACGCCGTTTTGCCTTGCTCGCCCATGTTGGCCATCTGCGTTTTGGCGGCTTCCAGTCCGATCTGGATTTGCTGCTGCGCGAACTTGATGCCGCCGGGCGTGGCCACGGCATAGGCGTCGTTCTCGCCCCGCCATGCGTCCAGACCCGGCGCGGCGTCCGCGATGCTCTTGGCGGCAGCGATCACCGCCTGCAGCGTCGCTTTGTTGGCTGCCTCCGTAACCACCGCATAGCCGCCTTTCTGCGCTGCGACGAATTCCCGGTCGCCCACCGACAAGTTGGCGATGCCGTCGGCTCCCGTGTCCGCCTTCAGTCGCTTCAACACGGCCACATAATCGGCGGTCGGCAGGAAGACCGTCGTCACCGGCACACCGTCCGGAGTGCTGGGGACTGCGGCCAGGGCGACGCTTTCCTTCTCATCCAGACCTTCCTGCAGTCCCAACGTCAGTTTCGCAGTGCTCAGGAAGTCCAACGGAGGCGCTTTCAGCCGTAGTGCCAGGGCCTTCAGCTTTTCGTTCGTCTCGCCCACGCGATTGACCACGACGACGCCCAAAGCGTTATCGGGAACCAGTTTGAGAACATCGTCCGCCGCCGCCATCGCTGCGGGAAACACGATCAAGACACAACAGATCACAGTCCGCAGAAACCTTGATCCAATCATCGAAAACACCCTCACTTTCGTCACGATTCGAGTTGTACCACCAGGGCATGCCAGGGTCTTCAAACCACGTATCCGCCGGGACGATATTCGCTCTGTGCCCGCAGATCTTTGGCCATTTTACACCATCGGACCGCCAACGTGACCAGCCGGGGTCGCGCGATTGGTTGACTTTTCGCCGACGGTGCCGGTGTGGTAAACTGTTGGCCGGTCGAGATTTTCATCCGCAGCGCGCGTCCGGGACGCCGGGCAGCTTCCTTTCCACCGAGGTGTACCGCCATGTCAGCCACCACCGCTGGATCGTCAACCAGTCGTCAGCGTCTTCAGGCCAGTCTGAACCACCGGCAGCCGGACCGTGTTTGCGTGGATTTTGGGGCGACGGCCGTCAGCGGCATTCACGTTTCCGCTGTGACGAGGCTCCGCCAAGCGGTCCTCGGCCAGCCCGGTTTCCGCGTCAAGGTGATCGAGCCTTACCAGATGTTGGGCGAGGTGGACGACGAACTGCGGACGGCGTTGGGCATCGACGTGATCGGCGTGCCCGGCCGCAAGTCGCTGTTCGGCACCGTGTCCTCGAACTGGAAGCCGTTTACGCTGAACGACGGCACCGAGGTGCTGGTCTCCGGCGATTTCGTGGTCACCAAGGACGAAGCGGGCGACACGTACATCTATCCCGAAGGGGATACATCGGTGCCGCCCAGCGGCCGCATGCCGGCGGGCGGGTACTTCTTCGACGCGGTGATCCGCCAAGATCCGATCGACGAAGACAAGCTGAATCCGGAAGACAACCTGGAGGAGTTCGGGCTGTTCGGCGAGGAAGACCTGGCCTACTACCGCGCCATGCGCGATTGGCTGCAGCAGCGGCCGGATTGCGGGCACATGCTGGGTGTGCCGGGCACCGCGTTCGGCGACATCGCCCTGGTTCCGGGAACGTTCCTGAAACGCCCCAAAGGCATCCGCGACGTGGAGGAGTGGTACATCTCCACAGTGACTCGCAAGGATTACGTGCGGACCGTGTTCGAGCGGCAGTGCGAGATCGCCGAACAGAACGTCGCCACGCTGATCGACTTGTTCGGCGACTTGATCGACGCCGCCATGATCACCGGCACCGACTTTGGGACTCAGCGCGGGCCGTTCATCTCCAAGGCCGCCTACCGGGACCTGTTCCAGCCCTTCCACAAACGGATCAACGCCCTGATTCATTCCAAGTCGAAGTGGAAGACGTTCATCCACTCCTGCGGTTCCGTGTACCAGTTGATCCCGGACTTCATCGAAGCCGGTTTCGACATCTTGAATCCGGTCCAGTGCTCGGCGGCGGAAATGGACCCCCTGCGGCTGAAGAAGGAATTCGGCAAGGACATCGTGTTCTGGGGCGGCGGAGTCGATACCCAAAAGACGATCTCCTTCGGCACGCCGCAGCAGGTGTATGACGAAGTCCGCCAGCGAATCGACATCTTCAACGAGAACGGCGGATTCGTCTTCAACAGCATCCACAACATCCAAGGCCCGACCCCGACGGAGAACATGCTGGCCCTGTTCCGGGCGGTCCGGGACAGCGCGAGATGAGGGACGGGTCGCTCAGGCGAGAAGTCGAGGAGTCGAAAAGTCACTAAGTCGAAGAGTCGGAAACTGACAGAAAGATGGGGTGTCAGCAAGATGACATGCGGGCAAGGTCAGGAGCCGGAGCCGCGACTTCCTTCTGCAGAGCCATCTTCTTCGTTTCCCCATTTTTCTGTCACCCCATCTTTCTGTCAGAGTCTTCGGCCTGTCTGATAAACACGATGGGCCGCCGTAACGCGGTGCTGATCAACAAGGGCAACCATGAACTGCCGACGCATCCTAACCCTGTTGGTTCTTGTTCTGACGCAGGCCGCGCTGTCGCTGTCGGCGGACGAGCCGCCGCCGGCCGCGCGCGATGCCGCTTCTTACGAGGCGATCCAGCGCGACTGGATGCTGCAGGACTCCATGCAGGCAACGTTAGACCCCGCGTGGGAGCAGCAGAAAGACGACTGGCGGAAGAACTACCTGAAATCGCCCGAGGCGCGTCACGACGATCCGGTGCTGCCGCAGCCGGTGTGCTTCATCAGCCGCCGGGATTCGGCGACGGAACAACGGATGCTGCAGCGCGTGTTGGACGAGTTGCCGAATTCCGTCGAGGATGAGATCCGGCAGAAGCGGGATGGCTTGGTGCGGGATGCCGTGCCCGGCAGCGATCCGCGGTGGCAGCAATTGTATCTGCGGGCCTGCCAGCTGCGCCGTGCGCGCCGCCTGGAACCGTTGCTGGCGCGCTGGCGGCGGTTCGTCTTTGACGAGCATCAGCATCCGGGGCCGAGTTGGAAATACACGGAGGTGCTCTCCGCTCCGCTCTCGAAACGCCATCGCTATTATCGGCCGGGGGCGTCCCTGAACGTGCTCGAACTGGACGGCATCTACGGGCGAGTGAGGCCGTTGCTGCAAACGGGGGACGGCATCCTGCGGAACCCGGACGTGTCGTACGATGGCCGGCGGATTCTGTTTGCCTGGAAGAAGTCCGACCGCGGCGACGATTTCCACGTGTACGAAATGGAGGTTGACAGCGGGGCCGTACGGCAGCTGACCGACGAACCCGGCTGTGCCGACTACGAAGGCGTCTACCTGCCTGACGGCAACATCCTGTTCAGTTCCACACGCTGCTGTCAGACGGTGGACTGCAACTGGGTGGAGGCCAGTAATCTGTACCTGATGGACGGCGACGGCCGTTTTGCCCGCCGCGTGGGATTTGACCAGGTACACACCATCTTCCCCACGGTGACCGACGATGGCCGAGTGCTGTACACGCGCTGGGAATACAACGATCGCGGGCAGATCTTCCCCCAGCCGCTGTTCCAGATGAACCCGGACGGGACCAACCAGCAGGAATTCTACGGCGGCAGCTCCTGGTTTCCCACGAACATCATCCATGCCCGCAAGATTCCCGGCTCGCGGCGCGTGCTGGCCGTGGTCACCGGCCACCATCGGCCGCCGCACGGCAAGTTGGCGATCATCGATCCGGCGCTGGGCCGACAGGAAGGTGCCGGCATCCAGTTGATCGCCCCGGTCCGCCCGGCCGACTACCAGCGTGTGGACCGGTACGCCGAGGACGGCAACCAGTTCCAATACCCGTACCCGGTGGACGAAGACCACTTCCTGGTGACCTTGGCCGTGCCTACGCCCGCTGGGAAGCTGGGCCGCTTCGACGTCTACTTCATGGACCGCGACGGACGGCGGGAACTGCTGATCGAAGGCACCGCGCCGGGCGAAACGCTCGCACCGCGGCAGATCTTGCCTCTGGCACCACGGCCCACGCCCCACGTCCGGCCGGCGATGGCCGATTATCGGAAAACGAATGGCACGTTCTTCCTGCAGGACATCTACCAAGGGTTGGCCCTGCGCGGCGTTCCGCGAGGGACGGTCAAGCACTTGCGCGTGGTGGCCCTGGAATACCGCTGTGCCGCCATCGGCAACTTGTCGCAGCAGGGACGCGGAGGTTCTTCGGAAGTGACCACACCGGTGGCCGTGGGCAACGGTTCGTGGGATGTGAAAGTCGTGTTGGGCACGGCCCGCGTGTACGAGGACGGCTCGGCCCTGTTCCAAGCCCCGGCCCGCGTGCCGCTGTACTTTCAGGCGCTCGACGAACGCGGCTGCGCCGTGCAGACCATGCGCAGCTGGGCGACGCTGATGCCCGGCGAAACGCAGTCGTGTGTGGGCTGTCACGAACACAAGAACAGCGTGCCTCCCGCGCTGGCAGGCATCTCTCTGGCGCTGCGGGCCGGGCCGCAAGAACTGTCCCCGCCGGCCGGCCCGCCCCGCGGGTTCAGCTTTGCACGCGAGGTCCAGCCGATCCTGGACCGGCATTGCGTGCGCTGCCACACGGGCGAGGCGGACAAGCCGCTGAACCTGACGTCCGAGGCGGTGTTGGTCGGGACCACGAAGCGGCGGTTCTCGCAGGCCTACCTGACGCTCACGCACACCAGCCAGGATTGCGGCAACTGGAACCACGACTGCGTGAACTGGATCGACTGCATGTCCGAACCGGAGCTGCTGCCGCCCTACTCGCGCGGCGCGGCCACCAGCCGGCTGATGACCCTGCTGCGCGACGGCCACGAAGACGTGAGACTCTCGCAGCAGGAACTGGAGACGATCGCCTGCTGGATCGACCTCCTCGTGCCCTTCTGCGGCGACTATCGCGAAGCCCACGCGTGGTCGCAGGAGGATCTGGACCTGTACGCCCGCGCCGAGGCACGGCGCCGGCGCGTCCTGGACACAGAAGATGCGCACATCCGAGCGCTCATCCAGTACCAAAATGGCAGTTCGCGCCAACTTGTGGACAGACGACAGGAGAAACTGACAGAAAAATGAGGTGACAGAAAAATGGCCGAGCGGCGAGGGGCAGGCTTTCGGCTCTTTATTTTTTTGTCACCTCATTTTTCTGTCAGTTCTCTTTTGCCCTTTCTGTGGACAGGCTACAAGCCCGGCTCTTTCGAAAAGCCGGGGTTCTTCTTGGCGCGTCAATCTTTCCAGATATCGGCTGTGCGAGCTTTGACGTCGGGCAGGGCCGGCAGGGCGGCGCTGGGGGTTGGTTCGTACCAGAACGTGGCGGCCGACCAGTCATCGACGGTTTCGGCCAGGCCGTTCTTCCAGGCGATCTGCTGGATGGTGATGCGCGCCTCCTTCTGCCAGGCGATCGGGTCCGGCAGGTGCCAGCGGTACATGGACACGAAGCTCTTGTCGTTCAGGCTGCAGCCGTTGTACAGGAAGGGCGCCAACTGAATGCCCCAGGCCAAACCGACGTAGTCTTCGCTGCCGGTGCCGACGATCGTGGGGAACTCCTGGTCGCCGTCCATGTAGACCTTGATTTCGCCCTCGCCCCACCACTGATCGGGGTGCAGGTTGCGGATGCCGATGATCGAGCCGAGGAAGCGGCCTTTTTGTTTGCGTTGGGGCAGTAGTTCGAAATCCTGCTTTTCCGTCGTCGGGTTCTCGCGGCGGAACAGCACGTGCAAGCGGCCCACGTCGGCCGGGTGCTTGTCGCCGATCGTGTAACCGATTTGATAGAACAGCGGGACCGCCTTCTCGCTTTCGTTGGTAAAGGTCAGCTTGGCTCGCGTCGTGAAAGGCATGGGCAGCCACAGGTTCCGCCCGCCGGTCGGCCCGACGGAGTGGACGGCGGAATGGTAGGCGGTGATTCGCCCGTGGGCAAAGCCGAACAGGTCGCCGATCGGGCACTCGATGCTGGGGTTCTCTTGCCCTTCCCAGTACGCGCGGATAACGCAGGCCCGTTGCACGATCGGCGCGCGGTCGGTCGTGATCCAGATGTGCCGAATGGTGCCTGGGCCTTCGATATCGCACAGTTGGACGGTCTCGCCCGGCGCGATCCGCCGCGAAGGAGCCCCCTTGCGGCCGACGCCCAGGTTGCTGGCCGCCTGGCCGCCTTCGCCGGGCGCGCCAGTCGGGTTCTCGAACGAGATGGAACGGGAAACCAGCCCGGTGTCCAAGAGGTACGGCTGATGAATCAAGTCGCCAGGCGGCTGCGCGAACGACGGGGACGACGCGGCCAGCATCAAAGCGATGGACGCTATCACGGACAGAATCAGCGGCAGCAAGCGAGGCTTGGCGATCATCTCAGGGCTCCTTCGCGATGGGGGCGTTCAGGGCGGACAGAATGTTTGAGCCGCGATCGCGCGGCAACAGGAGAATCAAGGTAGGGCAGAGCCTGGGCATTGTCCAGCAGGCGGTCTTTTGGAGTACGGTGCCTGGTCACCGTTTTGGCCCAACACCTCGTCAACTCGCGGCGATTTGTGTACCAATGCCTCGCTCCTTTTCCCGAACCCAAGCCGTCCCGGCAATGCAGCCCGCTGCCCAAAGCGGTGACAAGGCACCGCACTCCAAAATGCCTGCGGTGGCGGTTGTGCGGGCTGTGACGATAACTCCGTGGTTTGTAGCCCGGAGCGGCCAAAACCCAAAGAAAACCGCCTGACTGGCAAGTACAATAGACAACCAACGCAGCACAGATACAGTTCGCACTTCACGGACAGCGCGGACGGAGAGAGGAACCGGATCGTGACAGCCAACGGCGCCGACATCCGCGTGGAACAAACGCCCGAAGGGACGCCGCCGGTCCGCGACGCCGTGTTCCAGGCCCGGGGGATCACCAAGGTGTACCACATGGGCGAAGTCGACGTGCACGCCTTGCGAGGGGTCGACTTGGACCTGTACCGCGGCGAATTCGTGGTGCTGCTAGGCCCCTCCGGCAGCGGCAAGAGCACGTTGCTGAACATCCTGGGCGGATTGGACGTGCCGACCAGCGGCACCGTCAGATACTTGGACTATGACCTGACGCGGTTCGACGATACGGCGCTCACCCGCTATCGCCGCGAGCACGTGGGGTTCGTGTTCCAGTTTTACAACTTGATTCCCAGCCTGACGGCACGGGAGAACGT
>CAYPGE010000376.1:0-9269 GCA_964409865.1 uncultured Pirellulaceae bacterium | reverse complement strand
CGTCTGCAAAGATCAGCGTCCCGACGGTCACATCCACTCCGCTCGTGGCGACCCCCACGCTGCTTGCGCCGCCCGGCGACAACGTCAAGTCGCCGCCGCGCGTGTTCAGCGACCCTGTCGCAAAGTCGATCGACTCGCTGCTAGTCAGATTGACAATGGTCGGCTCCGGCCGAGTGATGTCGGCCGTGACCGTGATCGCGCCGCTGCTCCCGTTGCCGATGTTCAAGGTGCCGGCCGTGACGCGGTCGAGTTCCGCGTCGGTCAGGCCGAGCGTGCCAGCCCGATCCGCTCCGCCCAGGTCGATCGCCACCCCCGCGCTCAGCGGCTGGAGACTGACGCTGCCGGTCCCGGCGCTAATCCAAGCCGTTTCCACCGTGGCTACCGAGAGGTTGTCCGCCGTCACAACGACGGACGTGGCAGCTGCCACATTAGCATGGTCGTTCAACGCCACGCTGTCGCCCGTCAAGCGAATATCGTCCCCCGTCACATCCTCGGTGACCGTAATCGAACCCGACAAGGCTTGCAGTTGAACGTCGCCGTCCAAGCTGCTGGCGCCCGACGTGGCGACAAAGCACTCGCCCGCTGAAATCGACCCTACCGTGAAGCCGTTGGCGTTGCGGAACGCGATCGGTCCGGACGCCGTCGAAGCCGCTGCGAACGAATCGGCCACCTCGTTGATTGCTCCGTCCAGCGCCACGCTGCCGCCGGCCCGAACGCCCAAGTTCGCCGCTGTGATCACCCCCGTGGCGGTCTGCGTGATCTGGCCCGACTCCGCACTCAGCCGCACCGTGAATCCTGGGGCCGACAGCGGCGAGTCAATGAGCAGGTCGCCGCTCGTCAGGCACAACTCCACATCGCCCCCCGCGGTGATCCCCGTCACATCCGGTGTAAAACAGCCGGCCGCCGTCACCGTGCCCAGTCGGTAGCCATCCGTATCCTTGAAGGCCACGCCCAGACCCGCCGTCACAGCCAACGTGTCTACGTCGTTGGCTCCGGGCAACTGAACGCTGCCCGCCGCGCGAAGCCCCAGCGTCGCCGCTGTCAGCGTCCCGCCCGTCTGCTGGATTCCTGCGGTGCGGGCCTGCAGTCGCACGGTGGCCGAGCCCGCCGACACGTTCTGCGACAGGAGTATCGACTCCGCGCAAATCGTCACGTCGTCATCGGTTGTGGACACGCCGGACACCACGTTGCCCAACACGGCGACGGCACCCACCTCCACGGCGCTGGAATCCACGTACTCGACGGTCCCCGCTGTCTCGGCCGCCAGAACCGCGAAGTCGTTGCCAAGGGCGGTCAGTATGAAAGGCCCGGACCCGGTCAGTTGCAGGCCTGTCCCCTGGATCTCAGCCGTCTGAGTCACGGCGGCCGAAGAATCCAGCCGCAGGTCGCCTACGCCCGTCGCGACCGCCTCATTGATCGTCAGCCCCGCCGTGTGCAAGGCGACGTCGTGGCCGCCCGACGCGATCCCCGACACGAGCTTCCCCAGCACGTCCACCGTGCCGATGGCCAGTTCATCCACATCTCGGTACTCGATGGTCCCCGTCGTATCGGCCGACAGCGTGGTGAAGTCGTTCGCCATGTCGCTCAGTGTAAACGGCCCGGATCCCGTCAACTGCAGGCCCTCGCCTGTGATGGCCGCCGTCTGAGTCACGGCGGCGGAAGAGTCCAGCCACAGGTCGCCCGCGCCGGTCACGATGGCCTGACTGATGGTCAGGCCGGCCGCGTGCAAGGCCACGTCGCTGCCACCGGAAGTGACGCCGGCGGTGCCCAGCCCCGTGACCGTCCCCACCACCAGGCTCGTGGCGTCCCGGTAATCAATCGCGCCCGTTGTGAACGCGGCCAGGGTCGAAACGTCGTTGCCCGACTGTGTGAGCCAGTACGGACCGCTTCCCAGCAGTTCCAGTCCCGCCGCCGTGATCACGTCGCCGGCCGCCTGCGTGACCGCGCCGCCGGCCGTCAAGGTCACGTTACCGCCGCCGGCCTTCAGGGTAACGCTGGACAGTCCGTCCGGCTCGCTCAGGAATTGCTGGCCGTTGTTGCCCGACGTATCGGTGATCAAGGTACTGGCCTGGATGTCCAGCGAGTCGAGGCTGGTCCCGATCCCGTCGGGTGCCGTGATCGACACGATCGTCCCCGTCACCGTCCCCATGCCGGTCACCGATCCCATGTCCGCCTGCAAGGTGGCCGTTGCCCCGCCGCCTGCCGTCACGTTCTGAGTTACGGTCATATCGCCCGACACGGCTTGCAGCGAAACCGCGCCGGCTTGGCTGATCGCTCCGGACGTTGCCGGAAAGCAGTGGCCCGCCGCCACGGTTCCTATCGTGAACCCGTTGCCGTTCTGGAACTCAATCACCCCCGCCGTCGTCGAAGCGGCCGCGAACGTACCGGCCACCGCGTTGGTGGCTCCGTTCAGATCCACGTTTCCGCTGGCCCGTGCCCCCAGATCCCGCGCCGTGATCACGTTGCCGGCTGTTTGCAGGATGCTTTCCGCGCTGGCGTTCAGCCGCACCGCATTTCCGCCGGCCGACACCGGCGCGTGAATCTGCAGGTCGCCGCCGGCTGCGCATATTTCGATGTTGCCGGCCGCGGTGACGGGTTGCGACAGCGTGACAGCGCCGGCAACATTGGCGAGCAGAATATCACCGCCGGCCACGGTGGTCAGGCCGCTCGTGCCGCCCACGGTCGTGACGTTGACGTTGCCGCTGCCGGAGTTCCGCAAAAAGATGCCGCCGGTCGTGGTCGTCGCGGCGAGGTCTGTCAAGCCACTAGTTTCGATCGGGTCGGTGGATGAGCCGATGCCGTTGGATGCGATCAGTTGCAGACCACCGCTGCCCATCGCAATGGCTCCGCCCCCGTCCAAAATCTCTCTGGCGAGGATCGTCAGATTCGTTCGGGAGCCGCTCAGGTCAAAACCGTTGATCGCCGCCGTCCCCGTGCTGTCCGGGCGGCCAAACGTCAGCCAGGCCAGGTTGCCGCCTGCCGCCAACCGGGCGATTTCTGTGGCTGACAGCTCAATCTGACCCGGCGCGTCTGCGGGACTGCCGCCCAACTGCATCCCGTCGCCCGCACTGGCACCCTGAATCGTGACGCTGCCCGTGCCGCTGAAATTGCCGCCGATCTCCACATCCTCGGCTGTGACGGTCAAGCTGTTTTCACCCACTTCGACGGTGCCGGCAAACTCCACTTGCCCGCCGCTGGTCAGGGTTGTCGCCGTGCCGAGCGTCACGGACCCCGTGTACGTCTGGCCGCGAGCGGTGCTGATGCTGCCGCCGTTCAGGTAAATGGACTCGGCCGTAAACGACGCGGCGCCGAGCGTGGAGCCCGCGCCCAGCGTCAGGACGGTATCCAGTTGGATCGCGTCGCTGCCATCGCCGCAGTCGATCGTCAGGTCCGCTGGCAAGCCCAAGGCCGGACCGGTCACCGTCACCGTGTCGTCGCCGGCCAGAGTCAGGATGGTGACGCTGCCCGTAATGCTGGCCAGCGGGACGTCGACGGTGTGGCGATCGACCTGGATTGTTCCCGTGTTGCCGCCCAGCGTCAGGTGGGGGTCGTGAATCCGGAGATTGTCGCCCACCACGGACAAGGTCAGCGTATCGTTGGAGGTGCCTCCTTTGACGTCCGTGATCGCCAGGGCGCCGCCCGTCAGTTCCACAAGCGTCTCCGGCGATTCGACCAAAAGCACCACGTCATTGCCCGTGCCGCCGGTGTAGCTGATCGTCGCGTACAATCCGGAACCGAAGAAATTGAAGAATTGGCTGCCTTCCGGCAGACCACGGAATGTGCCGATGATCGGGTCGGTGCCGTCGTTGTTTACGATCACGATCGTGTCCCCGGGACGCGGCGAATACATGCCGCTCAGCACCAGATCGGCACCGGTCAGGTTTACCTGTCCGACCACGTTCAGCTGCGTGTGTTGCGTGTCGACCGTCGTGCCGTTGAGCACGATGCTCAGGTCCGCACCTTCCGCGAAGGCCAGAGTTCCGACGCTCACATCCACACCGCTCTTGGCGACTCCCACGCTGCCCGTGCCGCCCGGCGACAGCGTCAAATCGCCCCCGGCCGTGTTCAGCGACCCGGTTGCAAAGTCGATCGCCCCGCCGCTGGTCAGATTCATGATGGTGGCCGCCGGTCGCGTGATGTTGGCCGTGACCGTGATCGGGCCGCTGCTTTCGTTGCCGACGTTCAGTGTGCCGGCGACGACGCCGTCGAGTTCGGCGTCCGGGAGGCCGAGCGTGCCCGGTCGGTCTGCTCCGCCCAGGTCAATCGCCGTCCCGGCGGTCAGCGGCTGGAGGGTTGCGGTGCCGGTCCCGGCATTGATCCAGGTCTTGCCCACCAGGGCCACGTAAATCTCGTCCGCTGTCACGATGACGGACGTGGAAGACTCCAAGCTGGAATTATTTTGCATCGTCAGGCTGCCGCCCATCACGCTGACGGCGCCCGTACCCGATGTGATCAGGTTCACCTCGGTAAAGATCACGACCGTATCGTCCACGTTGACGGTTAGATTCTTGTCGGGATCGAAGGTGATGTCCGTTCTTATTTCCACCGAATCGGCGCCCTCGTCGCCGTTGATCGTCAAGCTGCCGCCAAAACTGCGGTCCACGGACCAGATCCTCACCAGGTCATCGCCCGTGCCCGCATGGATCGTCAGAGAACCGGTCGGGGTGGGAAAGGTCACGCTTTCACCCAGCGTAGAGTCAATCGTCATGTTCGCGCCATTGGCGTCCCGGAGTTCGATCGTCTCCGTCCCGCCGGTGAACGTGAACACACGGTCCGCCGGGTTCAGGTTGTCCGTGATCGGTTCCAACCCCGTGTACACGATGCGAGTCGTGCCGTCGATGGCTACGTTGCCGTCGGTAGCGTTCAGGAACGTGTGTGTCACGCTCGCAAACGGCCCGCCGACGAGTACCAACTGGTCACCCACCTTGGTGCGGGGCGCCTGGCCGCCGCCGTGGAAGGTCACCAGCTGTGCAAAAAATCCCCCAGAAGCGGCGTAGTTGACCGTCAGCGCGTCGTCGCCGTCGCCCCCGTCGAACACGATCTCGGACACATCCTCCGACGCCCAGCGGCCTTGGCACGCGTCATTCGCCCAGACCTCGATGTAGTTGACGCCAGAGTCGGTCGCTTGAAGCACCTCGATCGCGTCATTAGATCCATCCCCCGTAATGACCACCACATTCGAATCATCCAGGCCAGTCGTTACGCTCAGTACGCGGCGATCTTCCAAGCGGGCCAAGAGCGGCTGGAAGTCGAGTTGGTCGCGGATCGTACGCCAGGCCTGGGCATGCTTCCGTCGGTGGCGGTCGACTTGGAACCGCAATCGCGTGATCCAGCCCTTGAACGACACGGGGTAATCCTTGGCTGCAAGCCGTTTACGAGTGGTAAAAATGTTGACAAAACGGTCAGGGCGTCGTGTTTCGACGTTCAACCTGTTATTATCGTCGGTCAGACGACTGGGTCAAATAGGTTGCGGAGAGAGTTATTCACGGGGATTCCGCCGGTTTAGGCCCAGTTGGCGGTTGGTCCCCCCAATGATGGCCGTGGAGTCGCTTGAATGACCGCCGTCGCCTTGACCATTGCCGGTTCCGACCCATCTGGCGGGGCCGGCCTGCAAGCCGATCTGAAGACGTTTCACCAGCACCGCGTGTACGGCACCAGCGTGGTGACGCTGGTGACAGTCCAGAACACGCAAGTGGTCAAGGAGGTGTTGGTCCTCGATCCCGCCTTGGTGGTCGCGCAGTTGGACGCGGTGCTAACGGATCTGCCGCCTGGGGCGGCCAAGACGGGGGCCCTGGGCAACGCCGCGGTCGTGGAGGCGGTTGCACAGCGCGCCGGACGGATGGCCTGTCGCCTGGTAGTCGATCCGGTCATGATCAGCAAACACGGGACCCGGCTCCTCGACGAGCCGGCGGCCGCCGTAATGGCGAAGCGACTGCTCCCTTGCGCGTTTCTGGTGACGCCGAATTTGATGGAAGCCTCCGCGTTGTCGGGCCGGGACGTGGAGGATTTGGCGGGCATGGAGAACGCCGCCCGGGCGATCGCTGACCTGGGTGTCAAGAACGTGCTGGTGAAAGGGGGCCATTTGGAAGGGCAAGCGGCGGATGTGTTGTGGTCGGAAGGACGCATCCACCATTTCACCAGCGAGCGTTTTTTGACCCCGCACACGCACGGGACCGGCTGCGTGTACTCGGCCGCCATCACCGCCCGGCTGGCACTGGGTGACGAATTGCCGGTCGCCGTTCAGCGCGCCAAGCAGTTCGTCACGGAGGCGATCCGCACCCATCCGGGCTTGGGTCACGGAATGGGCCCCACGAACCTGCTGGTCGAGGTCCGCGACGAGCCCCTGTCTCGTTCGTAGTGCCGCCCTCAGCGCGACCAGGCGATGCGGTTCTGTTCCAACAACGTTGCGTAGTCGGCCGCGATCGCCAGGACTTCGTTCATGTAGAAGTCGCGTTTCACCACCTCGTCGCTGGCGACGGCCTGATCCTCCAACTGTTTTTCGTCTTCCTTCTCGGCGTCCAGTTCGGCTCGTTCCGCGAAGAACTCCTGTTCGTTCAGCGTCACGCGCTTCTTCGCCTTTTGTTCTTTGTAACGGTCGATGCGGCGGAGCAACTTCTTGAACTCCTCAGACTGCGAAATGCGCGCCTCGGAACTCGCCGTGAGCGACTGGGTGATCTTGGGGTCGGCCAAGCTGTAGACCTCGTACTGCGCCGGTCTGACCTGATCGAACTCCAGGGCAAAATCAAGGTCCGCCTCGCTGACGTCCATGTGATCGGTGATCGAGGGCAACCGGACATCGGCCAACACGCCCCGTTTCTGTGTGCTGTCCCCGTTGGGCCGATAGAACTGCTGCATGGTGATCTTCAAGGCGCCGAGGTTGGGTGGGTTCGGGATGCGGAACAGTTGCTGTCCCAACTCCATCAGGCTCTGCACGGTTCCCTTGCCGTGGGTCGACGCGTCGCCGACGATGATTCCCCGATGGTAGTCCTGGATGGCGCCGGCCAGGATTTCGCTGGCGCTGGCGCTGAATTTGCTCGTCAGAACCACCAGCGGTCCCTTCCAAGCCGCGCCCGGTTCCTCATCCAGATAGGGTTCGACGCGACCGTCAGAACCCTTCACCTGCACCACCGGTCCCTGGTCGATGAACAAGCCGGTCAAGCTGATGGCTTCGGGCAGGCTTCCGCCGCCGTTGCGGCGCAGATCCAGCACCACCACGTCGATGCCTTTGGCCGTGAACTCGTCCAGGATCTTGCGCACATCGCGGGTGGTGCTTTTGTAGCCGTCGTATCCGTTTCGCGCGCCCTCCATGTCCATGTAGAAGCTGGGCAGATCGATGACTCCAATCTGCAGCGGCGCCCCATTGGCCTTCGTGCCCAGTTGGATCACCTCCCTGCGGGCTTCGCTGTCCTTCAATTCGATTTTCGCCCGCGTGATGCTGTAGACCTTCATCTCGTTGCTGCCCGCGGGGATCACGCCCAGTTTGACGACCGTGCCGGCGTCGCCGCGGATCATGTCCACCACGTCGTTCAACTTCATGTCCACCACGTCCACCATCTCGCCGGTCTTCTTGTCGCTGACGCTGACGATGCGGTCTTCGGGTTTCAACTTGCCCTGCTTGTCGGCGGCTCCGCCGGGGATGATTTTCGAGACCACCGTGTACCCGTCGATCATCTGCAACGCCGCTCCGATACCCTCCAAGTTCAACCGCATCAGGATGCGGAAGTTCTCCACGGACTTGGGAGACATGTACGACGTGTGCGGATCGTAGCTGGTGGTGATCGAGGTGAGATACATCTCCAACAACTCGTCCGCGTCGGTCTGGCGCATCCGCTTGGCGAAACTCTGGTAGCGGCGGCGCAACTTCTCGATCGCCGCATCACCCTCGGTCTTGTCGCCTTTCAGCACCAACAGATCGTACTTGAGGCGGCGCCGCCAACGATCCTGGATCTCCTGCGCGTCGCGGGCGTATTGAATCTGCTCCGGATCGGTGACGAGCGATTCGTCGGCGCTGAAATCGAATTTCTGGTTCAGCAACTCGTTGACCAGCTTGACGCGTTCGTCCACGCGAACCAGGAACCGCTCGAAGATCGTGTACGCAAAACTGATGTCCTTGTCCATCAGCATGTCGTCGAGATCGTCCTGCCGCTTCATGAACTCGTCGGCATCGGATTGCAGGAAGTACATCTTCATCGGGTCCAACGATCGGAGGAAAGCCTTCAGACCGCGCTCGGAGATCTCATCGTCCAGCGGGTGTTTCGAGAGATGCTCGCGGCGAATCAGGGTGGTCACGACGCTGGTGACGTGACGGTCGTTGGGCCGCGGTTTGACCAAATCTGCCGACAACACGGACCAAACGCCCAGCACCAAGGCCAGCCCTGTTGCCAGTGTCAAAATCACAGATCGAGGATACGAACGAGCAGAAAGTAGTTTGAACATCAGCTAGTGAACCCCTTGGAAATGCTGAAGACGTCCGGCACTGCCCGCTCACGCGGCGTGCGGATGCAACTTGAGTAGGTCGGGACGGAGTCCCAACCTACGAAGATGCGAGCGTCTTGCGGACAAGACACAAAAAGCCATCGAAGTCGAATCGCCTAGAGATGTTAGACCGAATCTGCCGCTGGGGCAAGAGCGACAATCTGTTGAGAATTGCTCGCAACACGCCTCGATCCCAGTTTCAACGCGCAGCTAAGTCGCATCCAGGGAACAGGTTAGCGTCGCAACCTGTCCGTCCACCTCCTGCCGCGAGGCTCTAGCGGTGCGACTTTTCCTTGAACATCGCGCTGATCGACTGATCATGGTGGATTCGTTTGATCGCTTCGGCCAGCAATTCCGCCACGGACAGAACCTTGATCTTGTCCACCATCGCATCTGGACGCAGCGGAATGCTATCGCTCACGACCACGGTGGAAATAGGCGACTCCTGAATCTTCCGAATAGCATTGCCGCAGAAGATCCCGTGTGAGGCGGCGACGAAAACCTCCTTGGCCCCGGCCTCTCGAAGCAGGCGTGCGGCACCACAGATCGATCCCCCCGTGCTGATGAGATCGTCGAATACCAAAGCCACACGGCCTTCGATCGGCCCGCCAATAATGGTCTCTTGCTTGGTCTCGGTCGCACTCGAACGGCGTTTGTCGATGATCGCCAGCGTGCCGCCCAGTTGCTTCGAGTGGCTGCTAGCTCGCTTGATGCTGCCCTCGTCGGGACTCACGACCACAATCTGGTCTTGAGTCCCGACGAGGGCAGCATCAAGCGAGCTAGCAGCCACTCGA
>CAYPGE010000375.1:0-9277 GCA_964409865.1 uncultured Pirellulaceae bacterium | reverse complement strand
GAAATTCTGGACGTGCTTCGGGCATCCGGGGCGGAAGACAACACCCTGGTGTTGTTTTCTTCCGAGCAGGGCTCGCAGTTTCCCGGAAACAAGTGGACGAACTGGGACACGGGCCTGCACACCGCGCTGGTCGCCCGCTGGCCCGGTCGAGTGCCCGCCGGCAAACGCACCGACGCGCTGGTGCAGTACGCGGACGTGCTGCCCACCCTGTTAGAACTCGCGGGCGGCATTCCCGCCGCTTCCGGACTTGCGTTGGACGGCACCAGCTTTGCCGCCGTGCTGCGCGGCGAATCGCAAACGCATCGCACGTGGGTCTACGGCGCTCACAACAACATCCCGGAGGGTCCCGCGTATCCGGTCCGCACCGTCACCGACGGCCAGTGGCGCTATATCCGCAACCTGACGCCGGACGAGTTGTACATTGAAAAGCACTTGATGGGCCTCCAGGGAGGCGGCGCCTTGAACAATCCCTATTGGCCCACGTGGATCGGCACCGCCTGGGACAACCCGGACACCTACCGCCTGGTGAAACGCTACATGCTTCGCCCGGCGGAGCAACTCTATCACACCGCCGCCGATCCGTACGAGATGACCAATCTGGCCGACGACCCGCGCCAAGGGAGCATCAAGGCCCGGCTGTCCGCCGAACTCGACCGCTGGCTGGCCGAGCAAGGCGACCCCGGCATTCCGCAAGACACCCACGAAGCCCATCGCGCCGCCCAACGCGGCGAGCATCGCTACTGGCCGAAGCAGTAGCTTTCCCGTCCCAGAGTACTTCTCCGATTTGGTCAGCAGGACGACGATCTGACCGCTCTCTATTTGCGGCAAATTGGCGGCCGGCAAATGGGCAACTGGTTTCGATCCCGCAAGTTAGAGAGCTGGCTCTGACCAACGCACTCGTTTGCCGCCGGAAATCGTCGTTTTGAAATCCGTTCCACTTTGACCCACCGCGTCACGCTGCGCGCAGCGTTCGTGCTTGGGCGGCCCACTGGATCCACTGCGTGACTTCCTCCAGGTCCGGGGCTTTGCTGGTGCGGAGAATGCGTTTGCCCTCGGCGCTTTCGGCAAACGGTTGCACGACCTTCCAGAAGGTGGCCGCGTTCTGCTTGGCCAGCGTTTCCGGATCGGTCACGCCGCAGGCTACCAGGATCTGCGCGTCGTGGCCGCGGAGCCAGGGAATCCGGCACACCAGAGCGGCCTGCTGCTGCCAGGTGCGGATCACATCGGCATCGATGCTCTTGCGATTCAAGCGCGCGGCGGTCGCGGCCGGGTCGGCGTTCAGGAAATCGGCGACGGTCCGGATGCCGATGGCTTCCAGCCGCTCGGCCATCCGCGGGCCGATCGACGGCGCTTGCTCGACCGTGTTGGACAGTTCCAGGTGGAACCTCTTCGGCGCCGTGCTGGTTTCCATCTTCAGCACGACCGGCTGGGGAGCCTCGTGGCGGCCGGCGCGTTCCGCAGTCGCGGGCCGGCGGCGGTCTTCGTGCGGAGCCCGTGCGGCGGGGCTCCGCGTCCGGCGATCGTCGTCGCGCTGGGGCCTCGGCACGCCGTCGCCCGCGGCGCGGTTTCGCTGCCGGTCTCGACGCGCGGCGCGAATCCACTCCGTCAGCCGGGACAGTTCGTAGCGGTTGCCGGCTCGCAACAAGACGTCGCCCGTGCTGGTGGTGGCGAAGTGCTCGACGCGACGAAGCAATTCCTCGGCCTCCATTTGAGCCAGCTGTTCGGGCGCCGTGATCCCGCAGGCAACCAGGATCCGGGCGTCGTAGAGGCGCAGTCGCGGGATGCGGCAAGCCAGCAGCGACTCGGCCTGCCAGCGGCGGATCATGGGGGCCGTGATCCCGGCGTACCGCAACCGGCCGGCGGCCTCGGCCACGTCCAGTCGCAACAGGTCGCCGACCAACAGGACGCCGATCTTGCGGAATCGTTCCGCGGTGGCCGAGTCGATCGAGGGCGCATCTTGAATCGGGCTGCTCTCCAGCAGAAAGTACTCGGCGGCCAGCTCCGTGTCGAACGCCTTGGTCTCCCGGCTAGGCTCGACGGGCTGCGCCCGCACCCGATCCGTCAACTCGCCCGGAAACTCTTCCGAACTCCACGACGGACGTGCCGGCACCTTCGGGGCGGCGGCCATTTCGTCCGCGATCGCGTTCAGCTGGCGGTTGATCTCGTTCAGCGACGACACGGCAGCGACGTCCTCGGCCGGCGCCGCAACGCGCTGCTGATCCAGCGGCGGCAAGTGGCGTACGGGCACGTCCAGCGACCGGAAGCGGTCGGCTACGTATTGGTGACGAGTGAACAGCAACACCTGATGCCCGTGCCGGCAGAATTCGCACAGCACCGTTGCGGCGGCGGCCACGCCCTGCGCGTCGATGTTGCCGAAGGCGTCGTTGATCATCAGCGGCAACCGGGTTCCCCGGCGGGCATAGGCAGCCACCACGGCCAGGCTCAGGCTGAGATACGCCTGGTCGCGGCCGCCCGAACTCAATTGCGCGTAGGCCAGCCGCTCGCCGCGGCGATTGTCCACCCACACCGAACGATCGGCGTTGACGGTCAGTCTCTGCAGGTCGCCGCCGGTCAAGCGGTGGAGCAGATCCGAGGCTTCCAGCAGGATCGCCGGGGTGCGGACTTGCGAGGTCAGCACGCGGAGTTCCTCTTCCAGCTTGGTGATGGCCGACATCAATTCCCGCCGCCGCTCGAATTGCCGCAAGTTGACTTCGATGCCATCCAATTCCTGCCGCTTGGCCTTCAGCTGGTGGTCCTCGAATTCCGGATCGCACTCCAAGGCGACTTGCCGCCGCTGGTCGCGGAGGTCGCGGAGTTCCTCCTGCAACATCTCCAAGTCTTCCCGCACCTGGTCGCGGCGGGCGATCCGGCGGCGGAGTTCCAACTCCCAAGCCAGCAAGGTTTCGTCGTGGAGGCTCTCGTCGGCTGGCTGCAAAACGGCGTCCAGCGGTTGCGGGTGTCCCTGGCAGTGGCACAGGCCGGCATGGTCCGGGTGCCGCGCGACGCGCTCGGCGTCCTGCGTCGCCTCCAAATCCGCCAGCAGGGCGTGACGCTGGAGCGACAACCCGGCCAGCGCCGATCGCAGCTCGCCTTCGCACCGCTGCAACTGGCCGAGTTCGCTGTGGTTGTCCCGCTGTTGCGAGCGAAGTTCCCAATCACTGAGTCCGTTGCACAGCCGATACAGGTCCTCGCGGATCGCCGACAGCGCGGGTTGCAGCGCCGACCGCAACTCGCTGCACTGGCAGCGACCGGGTTCCGCCGCGGCCGTCAGGTCGGCAACGGATCGTTGCAGCCGGTCGAGGCCGTCTTCCAGCCGCCGCAGATGGCGGCGCGGATCGGCCTCGGCCCTGGCGTCCAAGTCCGGGCCGAAGCCGGCCCGATCGCGAAGTTGGCGGCTGCGGTCTTCCAGGTCCCGCAGCACGAGCCGCCAACGTTCCAATTGTGCGTCGATCTGCCGCAGCGCGTCGCGACGCTGGGATTCCAGTTGAAACTGGCGCTGCTGGGCGTCGCGCAAAGCCGCTTCGCGACCGTGTTTGTCCGCTTGGCGAGCTTCGATCTGGGCCGTCACCGAGTTCAATTCGGACTCCAAGCCCTCCAGCTGCTCTTCCAGGTCGGCGATATTCTCGTCCAGTTGCCGGAGTCGCCGTTCCCAGGACGCCCGGCGGTCCTGAAACGACACCTGCAACGACTCGATCTCCTGTTGCAGGCCGCGGCGGCGCCGGACCAGTTCGTCGAAAGCGATGTCGGCCGTGGTGATTTCCGCCAGAGCCTGGCGTTTGCTCTGCAGCCGGTCCTGTAATTCGGCCACGCGGTCGCTGTCGGCGTGGCCCCCCAGCAAATCGAAGCCTTCGGCCAAGGCCGACTGAATCAGCTTGTCGGCGTCCACGTCGCCCTCGAATTCGACGTGGAACAATCGCTCGAACGCAGGCTGCCGCACCCCGCCCAGCAGATCTTGCAGCTGGTGCAGACCGCCGACGGCGGCGTCCGCATTCTCGATAATCAGTCGATCCCCCAAGGAGCCTTCATCATTTCGCAGAATCGTGCGCCGGCCGAAGGGCCCTTGCACCGTTAACGATCCGCCGCCGTTGACACCGGTCGACAGGTAGCGGCTGCGAGCATCGTCCCCGAAGCCGTACAGCGTCGCACCGATGAAGCGGACGACCGTCGTCTTGCCAGAGCCGTTGGGACCGTAGATGACGTTCAGTCCCTCGGAAAAGCCGTTCAGCCTCAAGTCGGCCCAGACACCAAAACGTTCGATTTTCAGGCTGGAAATATGCACCTTCACGCTCCTGGCCAGAATGCTAGCGGGGTCGGTATGATCCGCTCTGCGCGGAAAATGAGGCGGGAGAGTAGCAAAACTGCCAGCGGGGTGCTATGTCGATTGTAGAATTTTCAAGCGGCGGGCGGGGCTCCGTCTCGAATTTGACCGCCCGCTTGCGACGTGCTGCCGTTGCTGGCGGCCGGTGCGGCGGGAATTGATCGCGTTCCCTCGTTTGCTAGCAGCCTGGCGAAAAGAGGGGACGGGCTTCGAGCTGCGTTGGAGAAACACGGGAAAAACGACCACCGCGAGATGCCTGTCCTAATACTTGGATTGCGGCACAATACGTATCAGTCGAACCGACGGCAGCCGCGAAGGACTCAACTCAGCAACGGCGGCCCTGCTGGAACGCCCTGAAATCATAAGAAGCCGTTACCACGCCCGCCGTCTGCTACAGCGTTTGGTTCGGCCAGACGCTGGCTGAGCGCCAAGAACTGATCCAGAATATCCGTAAGGTTCTCTGGTTCTGCGTACCTTGACGTCGGTGATTTCGCGAGACATTTCATACAAATCGCCTCGAGATCCGTGGACACGGCGCTGTTCCGCTGTCGTAACGGCGCGGGGGATCGTTCTACCACCTGTCGAAGCAACCCGCGCCGATCTCCATTGCCAACAAAGGGCGGCTGGCCGGTCAACATCGCGTACAGGACTGCACCGATTCGGTACACATCGGTGCCAGGAGACTGCTCCATGCGCTCGGAGTCTGAGACTTCCTCCGGCGCTGCGTAGCTCGGAGTGAATACTCTTAGCCCGATCACGTCCCCGCGCTCGGGACGCAACGGCCGGAATTCGCCCAACTTCGGCAGTTCATCTTCGGTGAGGAGGACCGACCTCGGGGTCAGGTCGAATACGACGGCGTCCTGCTTCCGCGCATACCGCAGAGCACCGGCGATGTTGCGGGCCAGGGACACGGCTTCCACAGGCATTAGAGGCCCGGAGCGAATCTTGTCAGCGAGGCAACCACCTCCCGCGTACTCCAACGCACTGAAGAAGCCATAGCCTTGCGCTTCACCCACTTCTACAGGTTGGAGGATGTTCGGGTGGTCAAGGGTGGCGAGTAAGGCAGCTTGCTGTCGCAGACTGCCCGCGACCATCCGGCCAAAATCTCCGGAGCTATGAACCACGTTCAGGTGGACGAAACGGCCGCTACTCAACTGACGCGCCAAGTAGATGAGGTGGGCGTTCCTCCCAAGCAGCCGCAACAGTTCATAGCCAGGGATCGGAGGGTGTTCGGACGTGGCAACTGTCATCCACGATTTCCCGAAAGACCGCTGACACCTGCGACGGCCCACCTGCGCGCCACAACGCCACAATAGGTTCCTCTCGTGGTGCCCAGGAAAGCCGCCTTCCCGCCAATCTAACGGCTCGGCGCCCCGTGTCAATTATCGGTTCGAGTTTTGGGCGCGTTGCTTGGCGTGCCGAGACGCCATCGGTTCTTGGGACGCCGGTCGCGGCCCAGATACGGCCAGGTGGTCAGCCAAGCCCTCGAGTCACCGAAAACGGTTAAGTTTGTCAGGCGGATGTCATCTGAAGCCGAACGACGCCCCAAAATGCCAGTCCGCTGTTCGGTCGGCCCGGACCACAGCCTCTCATGGTCGGCCCGATTCTCGCACGCCCTGCCGGAGTCGCGTTGACCCTCGTTGCGCGCACAGGTGAGGACGTTGCGCACTCACGTGAAATCGACCCAAGCAGGAAACGGGATGTGCCTAAAGTGCAGAGGTCGCGCCGACCTAGGCAACAAACAACGGTTTGCTAGCCCCGCTTTGGCTAAATTGACCTGAAGATCTGCAGGCACGCGGCCATGAACGCGTGGCGCTGCGGCGAACCGCGACTTCTGGGATGGCTGCCAGAACCTGCGGTTGGCGTGGGTTGGGGGGGGCTGATGCTGTTGGCGATGGCGGGGTGAGCTGTCCGCCCCAGTGTCATTGCCGGTGTCGTCCATGTCACAGCCATGGGGAAAGTCGGCGGTGCTCTGTGGACGCGTCGGGGGGTGAACATGGGGGCGACGACCGTCGCGTGGCGGTCAGCGAGAGAACACCGGCCAACTCGGTGCCGCCGAAATGATTGATTTTGCCGACGGGCAGGGGTAGGCTGGTGGCTAAGTTAGCAGCGTCTTCTGCCAAACCAAGCTCGTTGGGCTGGCGCGCGGGCGTCAAGCAGCGTGTCATGGACACGGAACACGATCGACAGCCTGAGCCTCCCGCTCAAACAGCAGCGCTTGACCAGCGCCGCCCGGCCCTCGTGACGCCCGCGGAGTTGCCCTCCATTCCCGGCGTGTTGGAAGCCGTGCTCGTCGAGGACGTTGTCGTAGTACGTTTTCTCGCCACTCGGATCTGTGATGAAGAACACGAGTTCACGATCAGAAGAATCCTTACGACGTTGGCAGACCGCTTCAGCAAGATTGTGTTCGATTTCTCGCGAGTGGAGATAGTATCAACTTCCTTCTTGGGGGTCCTGATTCGCACATACCAGGCGTTCCAGCAACGATGGGGAGGCTTAGCCGGGATACGCGATTACTTCAACTACGTGTTTCGTCATTGCTCCGACGACGTCGAGTCGGCGATCAAGACCCATGCACAAGCCAAGCGGAAGTCGTACCTTGCGGCTTGCGGCCTGCGGCAGCACTTGCGGGAGGTATTCGTCATAGTTTCCCTGTGACAAGCGGGATACCGGAGCATTCTGTTGGGCGCTCCGACTCCTAGCATCAAGCTCTGAGTGTTGAAGCGACGCGCGACGGGACAGTGGGGCTTCTTGGTTCGACCGGCCGGTTGGCGGGCCTGCATTTCGGGGTTGTCAGCTGTGCCTGAGCCGTGAGGAGCCACGGCAGTTGTACCTGAATCGCTGCCAGCGCAGGACGACGTGCGTCTGAAGTCTTGGGAGTTGGTGGAACTGCCGTGACTGACGATGCGGCCGGACAAGGAGGGCCGGAGGTGGGCGTTGCGGATCACCGCGACCAATGACGCGGTGGGCGTGATGCCGGTGCGCTCGTGCAGGGGTTTCTCGGACGCCACCTCGCAGATTCTGAAGACGTACAACCTGCTCGATCATCAGCGGTTGTTCGACGTCATGACCGGACGGCAGGTTCCCGTCGACCAGTTGAAGGCGGCGGATATCCTGGGCTGGGAGTCCGCCACGCGATCGCTGGACGAGGCCAAGCAAATCCTCGCGCTGATGGATGAGCTGGGTTACTCCTGGATCGAAAGCCCGCTGCTGCCGGTGCCCTTCGAGCAGCAGATCCCCAAGTACGTCGAGTTGCTAAAGACCGAGACGAAGCAGCAGATCCAGGCGGAGGGGCCGGGCTCGCCGATCGGCGACGGCACGCCGTACGACGTGATGCGGCAATGGGCCGAGGCGGGCGCGATCCGCCAGTGCTCGACTGACGTGTACATCGCCAACGGCGTGACGAACGCCTGGCAAATGATCGAGTATGCCAAGGCCCATCCGCCGCTGGCAATCAATCTGCACTGGTCTTGGATGTCACACGCGCATCTGGCGATGGCCTCCGACGAGCGAGTGTTTCCTGTCGCTGAGTTTCCGATGGGCGAGGAACTGCCCAAGGAGCTGATGTTCGGCGCATGGTTATTGGCGCCCGATTGGCCGGGAATCTACCGGATGGTCTACCTGATTCAGCGGCTGAAGGCGGAGGGAATGTCACCGCGAACATTACTCGAAGCTCTGACGTTTCACCGGGAGACCGTTCGCATGAAGATCGGGTCGCGTCGCGGCGGTTCGTGACGCCTTTCGTCCCGCGACAGGGCAGGCCAGACGGCGGGAGCGGGGCCCGCGGTGGGACTCTACGGCGCCTTCTACTTGCCGCCTTTCTTCTGGGCGGGTTCCGAGGACGGCTTGTTGGGAGCGCCCGCCGGCTTGCCGATCGCGCTTTCGGGAATGCCATTGGCTTTGTGGATGGCGGCCAGGAACTCCGGCTCGAGCTTGCGCACCTTGCGGTCGTACGTGATCAGGCCGTTGATCTCGGGCTCGACGTCGGCGGTCTGCGTATAGATGCCGGCGGCGATGCCTTGCTTCTTCAATTCGGCCAGTTTGGCGATCGAGGTCTTGTAGCGTTCGAGCCATTCGTCCTTGTTCTTGGGCAGGCCGCCGTAGCCCCAGTTGCGGGCGTTGGGGTTCCACAGGTGCCCCGGAACCGGGAAGCCATGCCCGCCGAATTCGCCGACGACCTTGACAAAGCCGTCGAAGCGGCCGTTTTGGCCCAGATCAAACGGAAAGTCCGGATGGGGATACTGATGATGGTCGACGATGTGGCCGACCGGATAGAAGTTGCCGCCGGAGGCGATGTTGACTTGCCGCGTGGGATCTGCCGCCACGGTCCAGCGGCCGACTTCCTCCGAGCGATGCTGGCCCCAGGCTTCATTGAAGGGGACCCACATGACGATGGCGGGGTGGTTGTACAGCGTCCGGATCATGATCCGCAGTTCTTCCATGTACTGGCGATGAGCGGCGTCCGGCCACTGGGCGTCGACCGGGTCCGGCTGCAGACGCGTCCACACCGCGCTGGTGCCCTTGTCGCCCCGCTTCTTGCCCGTGCCGGAACTGACCTGGTCCTGCCAGACCAGCATGCCCAAGCGGTCACAATGCGTGTAATAGCGGCGCGGTTCGACCTTGATGTGCTTGCGGATCGTGTTGAAGCCGGCGGCCTTCAGGAACTCGATGTCCGAACGCATGGCGGCGTCGGCCGGCGGCGTCAGCAAACCGTCCGGCCACCAGCCTTGGTCGAGCGTGCCGAAGTGGAACAGCGGCTTGCCGTTCAGCAGCAGCCGTAGATGCCCGTCGTCATCCTTGGCGACAGTCGTTTCGCGCAGGCCCACGTAGGATGTGACCGTGTCCGCCCCGACGGTGATCGTCAAATCGTACAGCGCCGGCGAATCGGGCGACCAGAGCCGCGGCTCCGGGATGCTGAGCGTGAGGTTGTCGGCCGGGCCGGTGGTGGCGGCCACCTGC
>CAYPGE010000374.1:0-9291 GCA_964409865.1 uncultured Pirellulaceae bacterium | reverse complement strand
TGCTTGTTCCGGCCGGGATGGTCCGGGTAGTGCTCCTCGAAACCCGACTGCTCGACCGTGTAGTTCACGTTGTTCTTCGGGTTGTACGGGTGCGGCTCCCAGTTGTCGCGCGCGTAATCGAACCGGTCCCAGACCTCGATCTGGACGATGATGCCGCGCTCGCCGGTCCAGCGGAGCATGTTTTCGAACCGCTTCCAATACTCCTGGTTCCACTCATCCAAGTCGTATTTGCCGTCGGGCAGTTGACGGAACGGATAGACCTCGAAGCCCTGATCGCGCCGATCGCTCATCGTGTTGCGGATATAGTTCGCCCCGACGCGGGCCATCCCGTCCAAGTGCTCCTGAAGGTCGGGGATCTGGAACAGGTTATCGTCCTTGCTGCCGCCCAGCAGCAGCACCGGCTGCCCGCGATACTGCCAATACCGCGGGTTGTCCGGCCAAGGCTGGATGCGGTCGCCTGGTTCGGCCGCACTTGCCGCCGCCCCTGCGGCCAAGATCCACACCCCCATCACGCTGCTCGCCTGAAGAAACCAAGTCCTCGCCCGGTTCATGATTCTGTCCTTTCATCGGTTTCCGTGGTGACTCGCCGAGATCGTCAATGCACCCAGTTTACACGCGGCTGCGGTGGCCTTGGCAAGTGCCTGGGGGGCGGATTCTCACGCGTTGGTCGTGCCGGCTTCAGCCGGTCTTCAGGAAACCGCCTGAAGGCGGCACTACCCGCCGGGCTTGTTGTGCGGCGGCGGAGGATTGGATAGGATGAGACGCGACAGCGCGTATTCATCTAGTGGCGAACCTCGTTGCCGACGTTTTCGGCGCGATTTTTCACTTGGCCGGGCCGGCGCTGGCGGGCCTTGCCCGACCCGACTGGAGGAGCCCCGACCGTGGATTTCCCCGTCTTTCACACCGATTTCTTCGGCAACCGGATGTTGATCGCGGTGATTGCGATCCTGCACGTGGTCGTCAATCATTCGCTGGCCGTAGGGGCCGCGCCGTTGATCACGGCCCTGGAATGGCGGGGCTTTCGCCAGCGCAGTGAGGCCTGGGACAGGCTGGCCTACAAGATCCTGCGGGTGTGCTTTGTGATCACCACGTCCGTAGGCGCGTTGACCGGCGTCGGCATCTGGTTTTCCGCAGCCTTGGTCAATCCTGCGGCGATCGGCAGCCTGATTCGCGTGTTCTTCCTGGCGTGGTTGACCGAGTGGGTGGTCTTTGTCATCGAGGTGTGTCTGATCCTGGCCTATTACCTGACGTGGAAAACCTGGGGGCAAAGGCACAAGCGGGCGCACATCGCCTTGGGCGGCCTGCTCAGTCTTTCTTCCTGGCTGACGATGGCGATCATCGTGGCCATTTTGGGCTTCATGATGCACAGCGGGCACTGGGGGACGGAGCGGAGTTTCTTCAGCGCCGTTTTGAATCCGATCTACTTGCCCCAACTCGCTTTTCGCACTCCGCTGGCGATGGCGGCGGCCGGACTGTTCACGCTGTTCCTGATCCCCTTTCTGACGGCCAGAACGGATCCCATCCGCACCGCGGCGATTCGATTCGTCTCGGCCTGGACGCTGCTCTGGGTGCCGCTGTGTGCGCTGGGCGGGTGGTGGTATTGGGCGGCGATCCCTGACTGGATGCAGCAGCTGCATCCAGTAGCGCTGACGACGATGGGATTCGGCGACTGGTACCGCCAGGTGATCGTCTTGCTGGGGATCTCCGCGGCGGTGGTGCTGGGCGTGGCGGTGTGGGGAGTCTGTTGCCCCAGGTTTCTGCCGCGCTGGTGCCTGGTCGCGCCGTTCCTGCTGTTGGTCGGCATGTTGGGATCTTACGAGCGAGTCCGCGAGTTCATCCGCAAGCCGTTTGTGATTCATGACTACTTGTACGCCAACGGCATCCGTGTCGAGGATTACCCGTTGCTGCAGGAGCAGGGGATGCTGCGGCACGCGACGTACGTCGCGCACCGCGAGGTCACCGCGGTGAACCGATTCGCCTGCGGGCAGGACGTCTTTCGTCTGAGTTGCAGCCGCTGCCATACGACGCGCGGGATCAACGGGGTTCTGCGGAAATTCGACACGCTGTACGGCGGCGAGCCTTGGAACCCGGAAGACATCAAGTTGACCATCCGCACCATGCACGTTTCGCGGCCGTACATGCCGCCGTTTCCTGGAAACGAAGCCGAGTTGGATGCGCTGAGCCACTACGTGTGCGGCCTGCAGACTTTCCCCGTACCGCTGGCGGGCGACCAGGTGGACGGCGTCCGTCTGCCCTCGGATTAGTCATGCAACACGAGAGAGTGACCGATGGACCCTTCGACAACCTTGCCGGTGCCACGCGACATTCCGCTTCCGCTGCCGCTTGATCGGTTCGTTCTGGAAGTGGCGGTGGTCATCTTGTTCCTGGCCCATATTCTCTTTGTCAACCTCATGGTGGGCGGATCGACCCTGTCGCTGGTCTACGAGATGGTCGGACTGCGGCGCAAGAAGTATGACGCGCTGGCGCGAGTTTGGGCCGAAACGATCACGGTCAACAAGAGCCTGGCGGTGGTGCTGGGCGTGGCGCCGCTGTTGGTCGTCAACGTCCTGTACACGGTCCACTTCTACACCGCCAATGCGCTGACCGGTTCGGCGTGGATCATGATCATCCCCTTGGTCGCCGTCGCTTTTTTGCTCGGTTACCTGCACAAGTACAGTTGGGACGTGTTGTCGGAGAGCAAAGGGCTGCACATCGCCATCGGTGCCATGGCGACGGCCATCTTCTGGTTGGTGCCGTTGATCTTCCTGGCCAACATCAACCTGATGCTGTTTCCCGAGCGCTGGACGGAAGTGCGGGGCTTTCTGTCTGCGGTTACCATCCAGAACGTGCTGCCCCGCTACCTGCATTTTCTGTTGGCGTCCTTGGCGATCACCGGACTGTTCGGCGTGGCGTGGTTCGGCCGGGCCGAGTTCGACCTGCCGGGCCGCTTGCCCGGTTTTGATCGGCCCAAGATCCTGCGGCGCTGCTACGAGTTGGCCTTCGGCGCCACACTGATGCAGATTCTGGTCGGTACCCTGGTGTACTTCACTTTGCCGTGGCAGGGCGTTTCCTTCTTCATGACCGCCGTCATCCTGCTGGGCGTGACGTTCGCCGTGGTGTCCCTGACGTTGTTGTGGCGCGAAGTCGTGGCGCCGGCGGCGCGCATCGGCCGGCGGTTTGTGCCCATCGTGCTGGTGCTGTCGGTGACGGTCTCCTGCATGGCGATGGGGCGGCACCTGTATCGCGACGGAGCGATTGCCGGGCACGGCCAACGGATGCGGCAGGCGACCGAAGAGATGCATTACGCGGTGCGGGAGGCGGCCTGGCGCAAAGAGCAGGGGATCACCGAGGTGCAATTGCCGCGCGGCCAGCGGGCTTTCCAAGTCTGCGCCGGCTGCCACGCCCTGGACGCCGAGCGGAGCGCGCCCTCGGTGCGCGAGATCCAGCGACTGTATGCCGGCAACGCCGCCGGAATCGTCACTTGGGCCAAAGCGCCCGGCCGCAAGCGGACCAACTTCGCCCCCATGCCTGCGTTTGCCCACCTGCCCGAAGGCGACCTCCGGGCAGCCGCCGAGTTCATGCTGGAAATGGGCCAAGGGTCTGACAGCAAAGCAGGGCCGTAGTCGGCAACCGTGCCGCTGGGGTACCGGGCAGTTACTGTCCTTCCCCCGCCCACCCACTCGGCACCTTCTCCACCAGCTCCCGATGCACGACGCTTCCCCGCCGGGGAACGATCTTCGCCACCGCCCGGCCCCGACCGGTCCACACCAGCGCCATGTGCGGGCGGCGGTAGTGGGGCGCAACTTCGATGTGCCGACCGACGTTCCAGCCCACCTTGCCGCGCCGATGCGCCTTGTCCACGTACTTTGGGTCGCCGCTCTCCTCGAACTTGTCCCGGTCCTTGCTCAGCACGTCCGGCTCGATCACCGAAGGGTCATTTTCCAGCAGGCACAGGCTGCAACACAGCCGCACGCAGTCGGTAATCAGGTCTTCGGGCACCTGCACGCCCAGATCCGCCGTGATGCCTTTGCCGAGCCCGGCCAATGATTGTTCCACCGTCAGACCTGACCGACGGGGGAAATTGCGATAGGTGTAGATCGGCACCTCGAACGCCCCGTTGTCCATGATTTCGCCCACGTCGATCAGGACAGAAAGCCCGTGGCCCCCGTTGATTTCGGACAGCAGCATACAGCGGATCTCGAAAGGCTGGTTTTCCCACTCGAACGTCATCGGGCTCCGCTGCTTGGGCAGCCGGATAGACAGGGCGGGCATCGGAAGCTGGATCAGGCCGGAATCGAGATCCAGGTCCAGCCGGGTCAGCATGGGCACAATGGAAGGCCACACGTTGTAGTACGGTTTTCGAGCCTGTTCCCAATCCCGTTCGGTGTTCAACTGGTTGAAGAATTGGGAAGACCCTACGGTAATCGCTTCGGCGAACGCAACTTCGTAGAACTCGTCAGCGTTGTCGGCGACACCGGCCTTGCTGCAAGCTTCACGGTTGGTGGTGTAAGTCCAGAATTCCATCGGCATCGATCCTGGCCAACACGAGATCGACGAGTTCGACGACTCGCTCGCAAGGCATTTTAGCAGAGCCGGGAACATTGTCCACCCAAGGGAACCACGGCGACTTTCCGATACCCCGAATTGTTTCGTGCCGCGCGCCTCTGCTTGACAGCGGCGAACTAGACGGCTTAGAGTTGCGAGACCAGACGGGTGCAAGTTGGCACGTCCGTCCGCTTTGGCGTTGTCTCGACAGGAGGAATCGGAGATGCTCATCTTAAGTCGGCTTCGTTGGGTGTTGCTGCCGCTGGCCTGGGCGGTTTGCTGTTGTGCGGCCCCTTTGCGCGCCGCCTCGCCGCCGTTGGAAGTGTTTGCCGTGAGCGATGCGGTCCGCGTGTTCGAAGACGGGGTCGGAAACTCCGACCAGCGGCAGGCGGAGATGCGCGTGTTCGGCTTGCGCAACGAGATCGTCTCGGCGCAGTGCGTCGTGCAGGCACACGAAGCGTTGAGCGACGTCACCGTCTCGATCGACTCTCTCAAGCAGGCGGACTCCGAGGCGGCGATTCCGGCGGAAAACGTGCGATGGAACTTCGTCGAGAGCATCTTCATCGAAGACAACACGCCGAAGGTCAACCAGAGCGATCTGATTCGCGCGGCGCCGGCCCGGTTTCCCGATTGCCTGGGCGAGGCGCGCCAATGCTCGCTGGCCCCAGGCGGGCTAAAGGCCGTGTACTGGACCATCGCGGTTCCGCGCGACGCGGCGCCCGGCGAGTATCGCGCCGCGGTTACCGTCACTTGCGGATCGGCGCAAGCTTCGTTGCCGTTGGTCCTCACGGTCTGTCCCCTCACGCTTCCGGACGAGCGGCACTTGATGGTCACCGAGTGGTTTTCCACCAGCCAGTTCACGAAACATCACGGCATCGAGTCCCTGGAGTCGGAGCGGTTCTTCCCCATGCTGCGGCTGTATGCGCAGAACATGGCCGAGCACCGGCAGAACGTGTTTCGGGTGAGCTTGAATCTGGTGCGGGCGACGCGCGCCGCCGACGGCAACCTTCGCTTCGACTTCTCCGAGTTTGACCGCTGGGCGCAGGTCTTCTGGGACACCGGGCGCATGGATTTGCTGGAAACGGGGTTTGTCGCCCATCACGGCGAAGGCGGTTGGTCGAGCCCAGAGATTCGCCTGTCGAGTTTCTCTGTGAAGGCCGAGACGACCGGCAAGAGCGAGAATTTGTCCGGCGAGGAGTATCTGCCTCAATTCCTGCCGGCGCTGGTCGAGCACCTGCGCCAGAAGCAGTGGCTGGACAAGACGATCTTCCACATCTGCGACGAGCCTGCCGACCACAACGTCATGGTCTGGCGCGAGGCTTCGGACTTTGTCCACCGGCACGCGCCGGAGTTGCGCCGGGTGGATGCGATCGAGACCCCGCACTGCCTGGACCGGCTGGAAATCTGGGTGCCCAAACTCGACCATCTTTCCACTTGGCAGGCCGCCTTCGAAGACGCCCAGCGCCAGGGCAACGAACTGTGGCTGTACACGGTGGGCATCTTCCAGGGCGGCTCGTTGCCCAACAAGACCGTGGACGTGCCGCTGATCGACTCCCGACTGCTGCACTGGCTGAACTATCGCTATGGCCTGAACGGCTACCTGCACTGGGGTTTCAACGCCTGGACGGACGACCCCATCAACGCGCCCGGAAAGCACCGCGGCGACGGCTGGCACGTCTATCCAAAGCCGGATGGCCTGCTGGATTCGCTCCGCTGGGAGCAAATGCGCAACGGCATCCAGGACTACGAATGCCTCTGGCTGCTGGAAAACAAGATCGCTCAGATCAAGGCGACCCTCAGTCCGCGCGCGGCCGATTTGATCCAGCCGTCGCGGCGCGGAGTCGAGATCGCGTCGCAAGTCGTGCGCACCTACACTGACTTCGACCGCAACCCCGACGTGCTGTACGCCGCCCGGCGCCAGGCGATCGACGAGACACTCGCCCTCGACGCGTCGCCGCGGATGATCATCCAGACCAATCCCCCGGAACACTCGACCGTGGCGAACAATTGCAGTATCGACGTCCACGGCTGGGTTGAGCCCGGAACGAAGATCAAGATCAACGGCCGCGAGGTGCCCGTGGCGGCCGACGGCCTGGTAGTCCAAGAGACGCCCCCCTCCCGCGAGGGCACCGTGGTGGTCGAGGCCGAGAACGGCCAAGGCCGCACGACCACGGTCCGCAAGTTCCGGTTGCAGTTCGAGCCGGCCGCGAAGAAATCCCCAGCCCGAACAGATTGAATTCCGTTCTGCCTTCGTTGCGGCCACCGGACCGCATGGAGATCAATCTCCGCCAGACAGTTCCTCACTGGTAACGAAATGGCAACTTGACTTCCAACTGCCCTTCCGGAACGATAGATGCCGTCGCAACCCGTACTTGCGTCAACGACGTCCCCGCGGCACGGCCTACTTGTCGGCCGTGTCAAATGCATGAACGACGTCCCCCCCTTGAAAGAAAGACATGCCATGAGCGAACGAAGACAGAATGGGATGCCCCGTCGTGATTTTCTCAAGAGCACGGCCCAAGTGGCCGCGGCTTCAGCCCTGGCGGGGTTGGACTTGCCACACGTCCACGCCGCCGAGGACAACACCATTCGGCTGGCCTTGATCGGCTGCGGCGGGCGCGGCAGCGGCGCGGTGGCCAATGCCATGGCGGCGGGCGGACTGGTGCTGGGAAACGCCGGCGACGCCCGGCAATCGCGAGACGCCGGGGCCGGCGGGCCGGTCAAGCTGTACGCCATGGCCGACCTTCGTCAGGACCAGCTCGACGGCTCGCACAAGGCGCTCAGCAACCTGCTGGGCGATCGGATCGATGCGCCGCAGGAGCGTCGTTTCCTCGGATTTGACGGCTACCGCAAGGCCATCGACTGCCTGCGTCCGGGCGACGTGGCCATGTTGACCACGCACGCCGGCTTCCGCGCCACGCACTTGGAGTACGCCGTGGAAAAGGGCGTCAACGTGTTCATGGAGAAGGATTTCGCGGCCGATCCGGGCGGCATCAAGCGGATTATCCGGGCCGGCGAGGCCGCGGAGAAGAAGAATCTTAAAATCGCCGCCGGCCTGATGGCCCGCCATTCATCCGCACGCCAAGCCTTGATCCAGCGGATCCGCGACGGGGCGATGGGCGACATCCAGCTGATTCGCGCCTACCGCATGGACCCCGGCTACGGCATGGGACCGTTCCCGCGGGGCCAGAATGAACTCTTGTGGCAGCTCAGCCCCGGTCATCCCTACCAGTTCCTGTGGTCCTCGGGCGGGATCTTTATCGAGCTGATGATCCACCAGATCGACGAGTGTTTCTGGATCAAAGATTCGTGGCCGGTCGCCGCTCACGGCGTCGGCGGACGGTATGCCGGCAGCACCGATTGCAGTCAGAACCTGGACAGCTACTCGATCGAATACACGTTCGCCGACGGCACGAAAGCGATGGTCACCGGACGCTACATTCGGAATTGCTTCAACGATTTCGCCACCTTTGTCCACGGGACGAAGTGCGGCGCGAAGTTTTCCGGCGACATTCACGCGCCGACGTGCTGGATCTGCAAGGACCAGCACATCGACCCCGCGAACATCGTCTGGCAACCGGAAAAGGAGATGGTCAACCCCTGGCAGGCCGAGTGGGACGTGCTGCTGGGCGCGATTCGCAACGATCGGCCGCACAACGAAGCCCGGCGGGCGGCGTTGTCGAATCTGGGAGCGATCATGGGGCGGGCGGCCGTGCATACCGGCAAGATCGTCACCTGGGACGAGGCGATGGCCTCGGACTTCATGTTCTGCGCGAACGTCGACAGCCTGACGGCCGACTCGCCGGCCCCGGTCCAGGCTGACGCCAACGGCCGCTACCCCGCGCCGGTCCCCGGTGTCTGGAAGGAGATCTGAGCGACACTTGTGCGGAGACCAGCCATGATGCGGCAGTTTCTTGTCTGGACATTCCTGGGCTTTGTACCGAGTGCTGTCCTGTTGGGCGGAACCGTCGCTGCGGCGGACCTGGCCGGCGTCGTAGTGAGATTCGAGAAGTATGACGGCCCGGCGACGGTCGACGCGCAATTGGTCGATCGGCGCCAACTCAGGCTGGACGTGGACCCGAAGACCGAGCGCGAGCCGTTGGCGATCCGTGTCGAACTGCCGGACACGGGACGCAATGCGTGGCCCGTAGCCGACGTCGCGGTTCGCGACGCGCGCGGCCGAGCCCTGGCCGTGCGGCGCAGCGGCATTGAGTGGCAGAATCTGCTCATTCCGGTGCCGGCCGTGCGCGACACCTATTTCGTCCAGGCGGTCGATCCGCCCGGCGGCCGGCCGTCGCTGCCGTCGGACAAGCAACGCCAGTTCACCGACCCGGCCAGCGGTCTCAGCGTGGCCATCGCCCGGTGGTACGACGGCCGGCAGGCAGCGCTGAGCATTCGCTTCGACGATTCCCATCCCACGCACCTGTCCAAAGCCATCCCGATCCTTCGCCAGTACGGCTTCCGGGGCACGTTTATGGTCAATCCCGGCGGCAAGGAGCCGAACACCCGGCGGCGGTCCGAATTTGAGGATCATCGAGCGGAATGGGAAGCCTGTGCCCGGCAGGGTGACCAGGAGTTTGCCAATCACTCGGCGCACCATCGCGGAGCCATCGGCGACGAGGACGTGGAGGCGGAAATCGGCGACGCGGCGAAGGCCATCTGGCAACTGTTTCCGAACAAAAGCAAGCTCATGGCCTTGAACCTCGGCGGCGGTACCCTGTGGGAAACGAGCCGCACGCTACGGTA
>CAYPGE010000373.1:0-9332 GCA_964409865.1 uncultured Pirellulaceae bacterium | reverse complement strand
CGTTACGTTATGATGGCGGCTGATCGTCACGCGGAGCGTGACGGCTACTGTTGAGCATGGCTCTCCCGATCCGTTACGTTATGATGGCGGCTGATCGTCACGCGGAGCGTGACGGCTACTGTTGAGTATGGCTCTCCCGATCCGTTACGTTATGATGGGGGTCAAAGAGTTTGCGTTTCGGTGTTGCCGAGAGACGGGAACGGTCCAGGCCCAACTCCCGGTGCGGGATACCCGCTGCAAGACCAATAGAAAGAAAGAAGGAGTCCAGCATGCAACTCACCACGGTGAAAATCGACAAGCCCGAGGCGATCAACTTTATCCTCGGCCAGACCCATTTCATCAAGTCCGTCGAGGACCTCCACGAAGCCCTGGTGGCCTCGGTGCCCGGCATCAAGTTTGGCGTGGCTTTCTGCGAAGCCTCGGGCAAGTGCCTGGTCCGCTGGTCCGGGACCGATCCCGCGATGATCGCCTTGGCGCGAAAGAACGCGACTGCGATCGCCGCGGGGCACACGTTCGTCGTCTTCCTGGGCGAAGGTTTTTACCCGGTGAACGTGCTGAACACGGTCAAAATGGTGCCGGAAGTCTGCCGCATCTTTTGCGCGACGGCCAATCCGACCGAGGTGGTCATCGCCGAAACGGAACAGGGCCGCGGCATCCTGGGCGTGGTCGATGGCTCGCCGCCCCAGGGCATCGAAGACGACGAGGAGATCGCGTGGCGGAAGGGCTTGCTACGACAGATCGGGTACAAGTTGTGAGCAACTCCGGCGCGCAGCCGTGCAGGGGTCTCAGTCCGCAGGATGCGCGCGGCGTGCGCACATCTTACAACCACGGATGACACGGATGACACGGATAAGAGGTCAGTCTGTAGGATGCGCGCACGGCGCGCATCTTGGCGCGGCGAGCGGGGTGGCGTCAGCCCCCCGGTTCTGAATCCGGCGACTTGCAAGAGACCGGGGGGCTGACGCCGCCCCGCTCGCCGATTGGGTTGCGGACGCTAGCCCGCGTTATGATCTAGGCCCCCCACGATTTTTCGATCTCTTCCAGCGTCCGGCCTTTGGTCTCCGGCACGCAGGCGATCACGAACACGATGGCCACGACGCAAAAGACGCCGTACAGCCAAAACGGAAAGGCGTGATGGTACGCGGCGATCAGTCGCGGGCTTTTGTCCATCATGGGAAACGTCTGCGAGATGACCAGGTTGGCGGTCCACAGGCAGACGGTCGCCATGGCCATCGCGCGGCCGCGAATCCGCGTGGGAAAGATCTCCGACAGGATCACCCAGGTCACAGGACCGACAGACAACGCAAAGCTGGCGATGTAGCCCAACATGAAGATCAGGACCCAGGCGTCCTTCCGCTCGAAGTACGCCGCCAAGCCCAAAAACAGCAGACTGGCCGCCATGCCGGTGAACCCGACGATCATCAACGGTTTGCGCCCCCAGCGATCCACGGTCCAGATCGCCACCACGGTAAACAGCATGTTCACCGCTCCGACCACGACCGTCTGCAGGAGGGCGGCATCCGACCGGGCGCCGGCCATGCCTTTGAAAATCTCCGGCGCGAAATACAGGAACACGTTGATCCCGGTGATCTGCTGCAAAACGGCCAGCACGACGCCGATCGTCAACGCCAGCCGCAGGCCGGGCAACAGCAGTTGTTGCAGCGAGCCGCTTTCTTGCGCAATCGCCCGTTCGATCTCGGCGATTTCCCGTTGCGCTTGCACCGGGCCGTTGATGCGGGCCAGCACGTCCAGCGCTTCGCCGCGGCGGCCCTGTTCGACCAGCCAGCGCGGGCTTTCGGGCACCAGCAGCAGCAAGCCCAGCAGGACCAGCGCCGGCAGGGCCTCCGAGCCGAACATCCACCGCCAGCCGGATTGCACGTTCCAGGTTTCGTCGCCCAGTCCGGCAATGAAGTAGTTGACGAAGTACACGGCCAGCATGCCGAACACGATGGCCAGCTGGTTCAGCGAGACCATTCGGCCGCGGATCCGCGCCGGCGAGATCTCGGCGATGTACATAGGAGAACTCATCGAGGCGGCTCCCACCCCGATGCCGCCGAGCAGGCGGAAGACCACGAACCAGAACAGCGTGGGAGGCACGGCCGTCCCGACGGCCGACACCAGAAACAGCACGGCGGCGATCAGCAGCATCTTGCGGCGGCCCAAATGATCGCTGATCGTGCCCGCCAAGGCGGCCCCCAGCACGCAACCCGCCAAGGCGCTGGCAGCCGCCCAACCCTCCTGGATCGGCGTCAAGGCAAAGCGTTTCTGCAAAAAGCCGATCGCCCCGGCGATCACCGCCGTGTCATAGCCGAACAGCAGGCCGCCCAGCGTGGCGACAAAGCAGATCAGTCCCAGATAGACCGAGCCCCGGCTCGCCGTGGGGCTCTTCCCCGCCGTATCGTATCCCGCCCGCGTCATGCCCGCCCCTTCCAAGTAGCCCTCACCCCCATCGTAGCCCTCACGCTCCGCGTGAGGAAAAGCAAGAAATCTCCCCCGCTCTCCTCACCTCCCCCCGCGCCACCCCTGCACCAAGCCCCGCACCCACTCCGCATCTGCCGCCGTCAACGGCGGCAGGACAGGGCGCTGATAATCCAAAGCAGCATCATACCCCGATTCGTCGTAAACCGCATTCAGCACCGCCTGCAAATCGACGACGGCATCCGCGTCGCGGCCATCGAGCGGAACCGGGACGGCGGGCAGCGGTTCGCGCAGCGTCCAGCCATAGACCTCGACCTGGGGCCGCCGCTGGTGACGGCTCACGAAGGTGTAGTAGTCGCCCGCGTGCAACGGCTCGACGGTCGGCAATCGCCGCCCGCCGCGCAGCAGGTCCCACTCGACCAAGTGAACCGCCTGCGCAAGGACCTCGTCCCGCTTCGCCAGATAGTCATGGTAACCACGACCCTTGTTGGTCGGCGACAGAATCTCGATCACCGTCACCAGCCGGCGCGTTTCGTGGTCGTGGATTTCGAGACGTCGCTGCCGCGAGCGTCGCACGTTGGGCAACGTGTACATCACCGGTTCGATGGCCGCCGCCGAAGAACCCGACGAAACGAACGCGGCCTCCGGCTCGTGCAGGCTGACGCTGATGTCCGGAAACCGCAGGTCATCGTCGGACTCCTCTTGAAGATAGACCGAGTCTTCGATGTCCACCGAATAACGAGGTTTCAGCAGCGAGGTCAGCAACCGGCGCGTCACGTACAGCGCGGACGTGTGAAAGTCCCGCCATTTCTGGCCCTCGAGAAACGGATCCATTCCAGGGAAAGGCGACGGCACGGCGGTGGCTCCCAGGGATTCAGCGATTCCGGCTCGGTCCTGGCCCCGATTATAGTCCACCCAGGCCGGCAGCTCCAAGCCGAGGGACGACGCATCGTTCGAGAAGTAACTGTTCAGGGTTATTGGCTGATCATCACACGGAGTGTGATGGCTACGATGACGCGGCGACAGGAGTGTCTCGGTTTCTGGCTGATCATCACACGGAGTGTGATGGCTACGATGATGGCTACGATGACCAGGCGACAGTTCGGTCTCGGACGCTGCTAGCCCGACATGAATTGCCGGAGCGCTGCCAGATTGTCGGCCGGATGGAACAGCGCGCGGATCGGGATGCGGAAGCCAGGCACGGTGGGGCTGGCGATCTCGCCGGAGCCGGACTTGAGCGCCAAGCTGAAACGATTGCCGCGCCGGAGGTACTGTTCGACGACCTCCGCGTCGGCGTCGATGATCCAGTATTCGGCCACGCCATGAGATTCGTAATCCTCGAATTTGACGCCCCGGTCGCGGTCCTCCGTGCTTTCCGACAGTACCTCGACCACGAAATCGGGAACCGGGAACTTCATCGTGTCGTCCGCCAGTCCCGCTGCCTTTTCGGGACCGAAGAAGACCACATCCGGTTCGTAGTCGTTGCGAGGGAAAACGCACAGGCACTTATCAGTACGGACCTTGCCAAGTTCCTGCAGGCTGACATAGGTGCCCAAGAGTCTCTCCAGGTTTTGCCGCACGGCGATGTGCTTGTCACGAGCGGGTGAGTGCAGGACGACGTGCCCGTCGATGAACTCCGCTTTCTGGTCGTCGCGCAGCTCTTCGTAAAACTTCCGGCGGCGCACGGACTCCTCGCGAACCCGCGACTGCAGGGTCTCTGCAATCTCGGGCAGAAGGGGCGAGTGCAAAAGCGGCTCAATCGCGGATTCAATGACCGAATTCATACCCCTCATCGTGGACGCGCCCCAGTGCCGCGGCAAGAGGCACGAGCGTCCCTGTGGCGACACGTCGGCGTAACGCGGGCTAGCGCCCGCAACCCAATCGGCGAGCGGGGCGGCGTCAGCCCCCCGGTTTCTTGCAAGTCGTCGGGTTCAGAACCGGGGCGCTGACGCCACCCCGCTCGCCGCGCCAAGATGCGCGCGCCGTGCGCGCATCCTACGGACTGAGATGCTAAATCACCCGCGTCGCACCGGGCACGGCGATCTCGTACAGTTCTTCCGTGACGTAGCCGCCGTTCGGGTGCGGCTTGACGGGCGCCTCGTCCTGGAGGGTTCTGAGGTTGTCGAAGTCGGCCAGCGCGACGTTCGAGTTGAGGGCCTCGTCCCACTTGACGACCTGGCCGGAATAGGTCGCCAAGCGGCCCATGATCGCGGTCATCGTGCTCTGCGCGCCGGCTTCGGCCTCGTTGTAGATCTCGCCCTGGCGCAGTGCGGCGAACAGGTCGCAGTGCTCCTCCTGATGCCCGCCGCCACCGCCTTTGCCGCTCCAGACCAGCGCGCCGCCGGCGCTGTAGATCTTGGCTCCGCTGATGTCGGCCGAGCCCTTCGTGCCGTGCGCGTGCTCGGCCACGGCGTTCCAGCAGCCGCGGATGTGCCGGCACTGGCTGAACATCCTCACCCCGTTGGCGTAGGCGAATTCGCAGCAGTGATGGTCGAAGATCTCGCCGTGCTCGCCGCCCGTCCGCACTTGCCGCCCGCCCATGCCGTTGCACTCCACCGGATGGTCCTTCATCAGCCAGTTGCCGACGTCCAGGTTGTGGATGTGCTGTTCCACGATGTGATCGCCGCCGATCCAGTTGAAGTAGTACCAGTTGCGCAGCTGGTACTCGAGTTCCGTCTGGTCCTCGCGCCGCGGCCGCACCCACAGGCCGCCGCCGTTCCAGTACACGCGCAGGCAGACGACGTCGCCGATCGCGCCGTCCCACAGTCGCTGGATCGTCTCCTGGTACTTCCTCTCGTGCCGCCGCTGCAGGCCGACGGCGACCAGCAGGTTGCGCCTCTTGGCTTCCTCGTTGGCCGCCAGCACACGGCGCACCCCCGGCGGGTCGGTCGCCACGGGCTTTTCCACGAACACGTGCTTGCCGGCGGCGACCGCGGCCTCGAAGTGCAGCGGCCGGAAACCGGGCGGCGTGGCCAGGATCACCAGGTCCAGTTCGCACTCCAGGACTCGCTGGTAGGCGTCCAAGCCGCTGAATTGCCGATCCGGCGGCACATCGACCAGGTCGCCCTGCTGGCTCTTGATCGACCGGTACGCCGATTGGACCTTGTCCGGAAACACGTCGGCCATCGCCACCAACCGCACCGGCCCGCTGGGCGCGATGCCGGACTTGGTGACGGTGTTCAGAGCCTGTTGCGCCGCACCGGTGCCGCGGCCGCCGCAGCCGATCAACCCGATCCGGATCTCGTCGCTGCCGTAAGCGTGGGCCGCCCGCGCCACGTTCAAACCGCCGCTGACCGCGCGGCCGGCGACCAGCAACGACGAGGCTTTGATAAAGTCGCGACGCGAGGGACCGCTGGCGGCAGGCAGAATCTGTTTTCGCATCGGCGGCGGACCTTGTGATCAGGGCTGGTAGCGGCAGCAGCACGACAGCTTAACGTGTCGGCGAACGGATTTCAAGGATTCGCGCAGCTCACAAGTGGGACGATTTGCGGTCTCAGGGAACTTTGGTCCGTGCTCCGACTTTCGATCCTCGTGCGAACCTGGTCCCGAACTGAGCCAGGACATCGCCCCAGTGAAAGGGGCTTTTCCGCTTGGAATCGGGCTCACCTCTCGCTCGGTTGCAGCCTGTTTTCGAGCCATTCCTGCCACGGCGGCCGCAGCGCAAGCGACCTTGTTATGACCGTATTTTGCGGGAATTCTGCCGCCTTTGGCGGGGTTCCTGGCACGTGACTTGACCATCTCGACGGCAGCTCCCAGTCGCCCGCCGCCGTATGCATTTCGGGGCCCAGTCCCGGCGGGGCCAAAAATTTCTTCTGCTTGGCTTTGTTACACTCGACAATTCCTTCACGACTTGCGAAAATCTAAGTGGGAATTTATGTTCCTTGTCGTTTGAGGACTTTTTCTCGTCATCCGATGTGCTGGAGGCCAGCTATGTTCGTCCGCCGAAACAAAGGTCACGGGTTTACCATCGTGGAACTGTTGGTTGTGATTGCCATCATCGGCGTCCTGGTGGGCCTGCTGTTGCCGGCCGTCCAAATGGCCCGCGAATCGGCCCGCCGATCGCAATGCCAAAGCAACCTCCGCCAGTGCGGAATGGCGGTCACCAACTACGCCACCGCGAAAGGCCAACTGCCGCCGTCGCGGTCCATACTCAGCAAAGGTGTGCTGAGGTATGTCTTGAACTGGCCATGCACGCTCCTGTCTGAACTGGAGCAAGTTCCGGCTCACAACGACCTTCGCAACAAAGTACTTCCCCTGCCGCCTGTCACAATCAAAGTCTTGATGTGCCCCACCCAAAGCCTGTTTAACTCCACCGACTATCCGCTCAGCTACGTAGTGAACGGCGGGCGGGCCAATTTCACCGATGCGAGCGCCGGCACGTACAACTTTGATTGGGTGCCTAACGGCGTATTTATTGACAAGGGCGACATGACGATGGTCGGTGGTAAACCCGTGGAAACAACCGGTGGGAAAATCCACCGCATGGAGGAAATTGCCAAGTACGACGGAACTTCGAACACGCTGATGATCGGTGAGAATGCAAATGTCGCCTCGTGGCTGCTGGCCATCGGTCCTGCCCCGTTTACCACATCAAAGGAGCAGTACTCCCAAATGCTGTGGTTTCCTGAAGGTTATCAGCAGGCCAATCTGCCCACGCCCCCCCCGACCCCGCCGGGGCCCGATCCGGCCTGGGATCCGACGTTTGACGATTTGTTTGGGTTGAACCGTAACGTGCGAGAAGTCACAGCTGCCCAGTTCGATGCCGAGGTACATTACGCTCGACCTGGCAGCCGTCATCCGGGAGGGTTCAACGTCACGCTCTGCGATGGCTCGGTGCATTGGATGGCCGAGACTGTCGACTACGGAATCTACGCAGTGCTGATGACATCACGCGGTGATCGTGCTAACGATCCTTCCAGGCCAGCATCGACGATCGCCTACCCAACGTGGCAGTTGCTCAGAAGTCCGAACTACCCCGGCACGAACTTCGAGTTGTGAGCAAGCCAAAAACTTGGGACTCGCGACGCTCGCGAAGTAAGTTCCCCGTTTGTCGGAGGTCGTTGTTGGTCAGGAATCCCGCTGGCTTGCCCAGCGGATTGTTCGGTTTTTTGCTACACACACGCAGGTCTCCCTCCCGTCTCTCCCCGCAGTTCCCGCGGCGGCTTCGCCGCCGCGGGAGCTGCGGGTGAGGAAGGGGCGCGGAGGGTCTGCCTCGTGTAGCGAGAAACGTGAGCCTCCGCGGGGCAAGCCCGCGGCATCCAATTCCAGGGACCGAAACGGCTGGCGAACACCCAAGGGGATGCTTGGTTGAAACGAGGAAGCTACTTCGTTGGCGTTGCTACCGGCGGTTTCTGGACCTGGGCGCCGTGCTCGCAGTGGATTCAGCGTCGACCACGCGGCAACGGGAATCAACTGGGACGGCTCCGACGAATTCGAGTTGCGGTATCGCGTGTGAGCGTCGTCGCAAGCAGTCCCAGACTTCACGCAGAGCGCCGTGGTGCCCGAGCCAACGAGACGGCAAGCCCATCGTCGTAAGAAAAAAATCGACACCTCGCTTCGTCGTGGGGGAATCGGCCCTGAGAAAAGACGTGACGCTGTCAGTGAGCTGCGCTAGACGGCAGCCTTGATCCGTCTTGTTTTCCGCCGAACGCACCCGATCGCTGCGATTAAGGCACCTCCGAACAGGACGAAGGTGGCTGGCTCGGGAATCGCTGCTGGTGGTTCGTTGCCCTTCAAATCCATAACCAACGGGTGAGCATAAAGAGAATTACCATCAAACCAACTCCCAGCCCCAGAGTAAGCCCAATCCGTCGAGAATCCACCCCCAGTTCCTGTTGAGCTGCTGGCGAGATACCAGTCATACGTACCAAAATTCTGCCCCTTCAGAACCGCCCAATACGTTTTACCGACTGTAACAGATACGTCGTCTGAACTTGGCGTGCCGAACTCATACAGACCCGCGACCGTGCCGACTGTCGGTGAAGTAAGTGTTCCAAGAGACGAACCCGGCACCCCGAAATTATCGCTCCAGATTTCCAGCAGAAGTCCCGTGTTACCACTCGTTCTGCGCACGTACAGTGAAGCCGACGTGACCGAATCGATACCAGCGGCGGTAAATTTCTGGGCTCCCCAACTCCCCGAATCAACGGCAGTAAAATAAGTCGTGTCGGTGGAGCTAGTGTTGTCGAAAACGGAAATGATGTCAGCCGAAGCCTGCTCGCCTCCGGCCAGCGTGAACACCGCGACGACGACCACCACGTTTGCCCATCGCTTCGTCATTTCCGAATCCTCCCTCAAGCTGATTGAGGTGACCGGGTCGATTCAACAAGCGGTTTGCGAATCGGCCTCGGACTGGGAAGCAGGTGGCTTGTTGCGATTCCAACGGCGAGAGGACTGAGCGGCCCGCGCGGAATGGCAATCTCCGGCTTCCCTGACACGCCTCGACACTCAAATCCAAAACAGCAGCGATTGCAGCGAATAGGCTAACCGCGCAGAGTGGGGATTTCAATAGTCTGGAGAAGATTTTTTCGTTATTTTCGCTAATCTCGGCAGCCTCCCAAAAGTGCCACATCGCCGTCATGGGTGCCATCGCAACGCGAATCGCCAGCGAGGAGGGTTCGTTTTGTGACTCTAAAGCACTTCCGTTAAACGCTTTACGGCGAATCAGGCCGCGTTGACTCGGTCCCTGTTCCTGCCTGGGCGGCGGCCCGCACAGCTTGCCTGCGCGTTTTGGTTTTGCCAGCCGTTACTTGGCAACCTGGGGGCAGATTGCGGCGACGGGGTGCATTGTTAAGACGGAGATAACGGGCGCGTCGAGTTAAGAGGGTGTGGCGCGATGCACGGATGCACGAATTACGGCGCCTAGGAGTCTGTCCAAGAATTAGCCCAGACTCCGGTATTCTTGATTCCTGAAT
>CAYPGE010000372.1:0-9338 GCA_964409865.1 uncultured Pirellulaceae bacterium | reverse complement strand
CGATACCGCCGCGCTGATCCAGGCCCTCAAGTCCCGCCGTCTCGGTGGCGTGGCCCTGGACGTCTACGAGGAAGAGGAAGGGGTTTTCTTCGAGGACCTCTCGGGGCAGGTCCTGGAGGACGATGTGCTGGCGCGACTGCTGACCTTTCCCAACGTGCTGATCACGGCCCACCAGGCGTTTCTGACCCGCGAGGCGTTGAACGACATCGCCCGCGTCACGGTGGAAAACGTCCACCGCCTTGCCGCAGGCCGGCCCTTCGTGGAGGGAACGTTGCTCTGACGCTCCCGAAAGGGCAGGGAAGGGCAGAACGAGGGCTACGTCCCGTCGTTCTGCCCCATGATTTCCCCATTTTCCGGCTCACTTCTCGACCGGTGCGTCCTGGAGGGCTTTCTCCGCCGCCTGGCGCAGGTTCGCATCGGGGTCCTGGAGCGCCATTTGGATCCCTTGCTCTGCCAGATCGCCCCCGATCGCCTTGGCCGCGCGGACGACCGCGGCACGCACCTTTGGCTCCTTGGACTTGGCCGCGGCGGCCAACACCGGCAGGCCTTCCTGCTTGCGCTGGACCGCCGCCTTGACGGCGGCGATCTTCTGGCCCGCGTCGCCGTGCTTGGCCAGCGCGTACAAGGCCACCAGACCATCCTCGTCCTGGAACTGAACCGCCTTGTCGACCAGCTTGGCCACGACGGCGGGATCTTCCTTGACGCTTTGGCCCATGACCGCAAACAACAGCACGCGCTGCTTGCTCGCGGCGGCCAGCCGGATCACGGCGTCTTGCACGCCGGGCCCCGCATGTTCGACGATGGCCCCCAGCCCGATGATGCATTCCGGGGTCAAGTACTTCGCCAGTTGCTCGGCCAGGAAAACCCGGTCCGCGTCGGGCAACGTATCAAAAGCGTAGACGAACACGGGGGCCGCACCCACACCCAACTCCAGCGCGGTCTGCAAGGCTTTGCGCCGCACGGCTTGGTGAATCGAGTGGCCGGCGGCCACGCCCAGAAGGACGAGACCTTCATCACCTCGCGACTTCGCTTCGGCGATGATTTCGAGTTGCTTGGCCTCGTCGCCCGATTCGAGCGTGGCCAGGCGACGGTTCATCTCGTCGCTGAAGTCGCCGGCTTGATGCGCTTCCTTGGCTTGGGAAATCCGCGCGTTCACCTGTTCTTCCAGCGAGGTTGCCTTCTGTTTGAGTTCCTTGACTTGGGCGATGAGTTTCTCCAACGTCTGATCCAGTTCGTCGATCTTCGCCTTGGCGGATTCCTTGGTATGAGTGACGTCCTTGGCGACCAACTCCACGCGGACGGCGCCGGCCACAAACAACGCGGCGGCAACGGCGAGCAACATCGTACTTCGCATGATGTGATTCTCCTTCTTGGGGAAAGCAAGCAAAAACCGAACACGAGACACAAGCGGATGGGAGTGCGCGCAAGGTCCCACCGCGTGTACGGGAAGCCGGAGGGCGGCCAAGCGGGCCAGCGCTCGGGCGTAATCGACTCGTTCCACAGGCCCGGAAACGACAAGCTCGTCGCACATCCGCTCGCCGCACTGGTCGAACATTCGTGCGGCCCACCACGCGCCCGGATGAAACCACTGGGGCAAAACTAACGCCCTCGCCAGCAGCGATTTCCAGAGATCGCCGCGCAGGTAGTGGGCCAATTCATGACGCAGTATCAACCGCCGTGCCGGCGGCGACAGTTCCTGCCACAAGTCGGCCGGCACCAGCACCGCCGGTCCTGCGGGCAAGCGGCACAGCATCGGACCCTCGTGGCGGGTCACCAAGAACCGGATCTCGCGGCCCACACGGTACTGCCGGAGCAAGTCTTTCCACTCGACAAGCCAGTCATCATGGGCAGCGGGCAAGCTCCGCAGCGTCCGCACAAACTCCCGATAACGCCACAGCGTCGCCGCGCTGATGACCAGCACTCCGCCCAACCACGCGCATACCGCCGCCCGGCCGGCAACACCGGCCCAGGCCGCCAGATACGTGCGCCACGCAGCGGTCCCACCGGCCGCTTCGCCCGCAAGCCGGCCAACCGCGCGTGGCGATCCCCCGCCCGGCAGCAACCAGGCTCCGTACGCCGAACCCTGCAGCCGTTGGCCTGCCGCAGTCGGCCCCGCGGCAACCGGCATCGCGGGTTCCGGCGACCGATCGTACCAGGGAATCGCCACGGTCAGCGGGACCAGCATCCAGCCCTGCAACAACACCAGCAAACAGGCCAGGCGGCAGGTCCGGGGCTGGTCCTGCCAGCAGCGCCGCATCAGCACCGCGATGACCCACGACGCGATCCATTGCACCATCGCCGTCCGGGTAAGGGCACTCAAGAAGGCCAGCGTCCATGGGGCCATGATCAGTCTCCCGGCCGCGACTTCTCGCGGATCTGCTGTTCCGCCTCGGCAATCAACCGTCTTATTTCCTTTAGATCAGCGGGCGTCAACGACGCGTCCTGCAGCAGCCGGGCCACCAAGGGGACCGGCCCGCTGACCCGTTCCACCAGCAGATTCAACAGGGGCTCACTCACCTCATCCGGCGAAACGACCGCCGAGTACTTCGCGGGCCGCGCGTGGCTCTTCGCCACCGCCCCCTTGTGCACCAGCCGCTCCAATCGCGTCTGGACCGTCGTGTAGCCAACCTGCTGCCCTTGCGCGGCCATCGCCTCATGCGCTTCCGACAGGGTCGCTTCGCCCAATTGCCACAGCATCCGCAGGATCCCGATCTCCCCGCTGGAGAACCGAGCCGCCCGTCGCCCCTTTTCCATCCTCGCCTCCTTTATGACCTTTGTCGTAATCGCGTTTTATGACAGTTGTCGTAAACAGTCAAGACCGATTTTTTCGTTCTGCCGTCATCCGGCTGCCCCCATGACTGGCAAGAAATCTGCACTACATGGGCTATATATTGAACGGCCCACTTTTGCTATTTTGGGGCAATCTGCGGCTGTGGCTTGGGCCTGCCATTGCCAGGATTTCCTTCGCTTTGGCACCCCACGCCACCTGCAGCGATTGCCCACCTTCCCTTGTTTGACTGTTTTTGCTTCTGCCATGACCGAACGGCCACCGATCGCCGATCCTCTCCAACCTGCCGAACTGCTGCGGGAGAACGCCAAGAGCAGGTCGGAATGTCAGCGATTGGAGTTCGCACTGCGGGAAAGCGACCGCCGATTCAAGGCCCTGTTGTACAACCTGCCCGAAAAAGTGTTTCACAAGGACCGGGACTCGGTCTATGTGTCGTGCAACCGCAACTACGCGGTGGAATTTGGCCTGGAACCAGAACAGATGGTCGGCAAGACCGACTACGACCTTTTTCCCGCAGAGATCGCAGCGAAGTACCGTGCCGACGACAGTCGCATCATGGCCTCGGGGGGGACCGAGGAGATCGAGGAAACCTATTGCACGCCGAGTGGCGAGAAGCGATTGATCCGCACGGTCAAGGCCGCCCTGCGCGATGAACGTGGTCAAGTCACGGGCATTTTGGGGATCTTCTCGGACATCACCGCTCGCAAGCAGGCCGAGGAGGTGTTGCAGAAGGCCCGCGACGGGCTTGAACGACGGGTTGAAGAACGCACCGCCGAACTGCGGCAAGCCAACGAACGGTTGCAGGCGGAAGTGGAACAACGGCGGCAAGCGGAGCAAGCCCTGCGCGAGAGCGAGCAACGGGTGCAAATGGCACTGGAGGTCAGCCGATCCTTTGCCTTCGAGTGGGATGTCGCCACCGATCGCGTGTCACGTTCCGTTAGTTGCTCCCGCATCCTCGGATTATCCGGCGATGAGGCTCTGTACGACACGGGAGATCAGTTCTTCCAGCGGATTCATGTCGGCGACCGTGATCGCTTTGTGCGGATGTTGGGCGAGTTGACACCGTCCGCGAACACCTACCGTACCGAATACCGGGTGAGGGGCGGCGACGGCGCCACCGTGGTGTTGGAGGAGTCGGCATGCGGGTTCTTCGACCGCGACGGCGCGCTGTGCCGCCTGGTGGGAGTCACCACGGATATCACGGATCGCAAACGGGCGGAAGAGGCGCTGCAGCAGAGCGAAGCCAAGTACCGGGCCCTGGTCGAATCATCGCCGGACGCTGTGGCGATGTGCGACCTGGAGGGTCGAATTGCGTTTGCCTCGGAGCGAGCGGCCCAGCAACACGGCGCCCTCCATCCTGACGAACTGCTGGACCGTCCGGCGATGAGCCTGGTGATCGAGGGGGATCGAGACCGGTTTTGGGCGAATACACGCCGTTTGATCGAGGAAGGGGTGCGGAGAAACGACCAGTACACAGGGCTTCGCAGGGACGGGACAACCTTTGATGCCGAGATTTCATCGGCGGTTATCCGGGATGCTGCCGGAGAGCCGAAAGCACTGATGGGAGTCTATCGTGACATTTCCGAACGCAAGCAGGCCGAAGCCAGGCTGCGAGCGAAGGACGCGGAGTTGTTCGCGGCAGCGGAAATCCAGGCCCATCTGTTGCCGCAGGAATCGCCCCAAGTAGCAGGGTTTGAGATCGCCGGCCGGTGCTATCCTGCAGAGGTCGCGGCCGGGGATGATTTCGATTATCTCTGGCTGCCCGACGGATCGTTGCTGGTGGTGCTGGGCGATGTCAGCGGTCATGGACTGGGCCCGGCGATCGTGGCGGCGGATTTTCGCGCCCGGTTGCGGATCCTGTCGGAGAGCCTCTGCGGCTTGCCGGAAATCGCCGCCCGATTGAATGACGGTCTGTACAAGGAAACCGCCGGCGAGATCTTCGTGACCGCCATTCTGGGACGCTTGGATCCGAAAGCCCGCAGCTTGACCTGCCTGAACGCAGGCCACCCCGAGGCCATCGTGTTCAACTCGGCGGGTGAACTGACAGCGCGTTTTCCATCCCACGCTCTTCCCTTTGCGATTATGCCGGGGACCTCCTTCGAGGCGGATGAACCGGTCGAACTGGCGGATGGCGACCTGGTCCTTTTCTACACCGACGGGCTGGCGGAGGTTCACCCCCGGGGCCAACCTCTCTTCGGCATCGCTCGGGCCGTCGAGATTGTCCGGGCCAACCGGCAACGTCCGGCAGCTGAGATCGTCGACGCGCTCTACCGGTCCGCTTGCCAATACGCAGGGGCCGAAAAACCCAGGGACGATATCACCGTAGTCGTCGTTAAAGTACTTGACGCTTCGCCTAAGTTTGCTACAAAGGAAGAGTGCCTCGGTGGTTCTGAAGCGATTCCTTTGGCAGTTGGGAGTTCAAGTGAGGGACAAGAAATGACCGGCACCGCACCTTTCGCCGTCGAACAGGGCGAAGACGTCACGATCGTTCGCATCGCTGACACGAGGTATTTCGATACCGACCACTACGCCCAACTCCAACATGCTCTCGTGGACTTCGTGGAACGTCAGCAGCCCGGCAAGTTGCTCGCGGATCTAGGCAACGTCCAGTACTGCTCGACCGCTCTGATCAACACGCTGCTGATCGCCCAAAACCGCATGAACACCTGGGCCGGGGTGATGAAACTGTTCGGGCTGAGCGAGGTGGTGCTGGAAACGCTGCAGCGTCTCAAGCTGGCCGACACCCTGTTGTCCGTGTACGCCGACGAGGCGGCCGCCAGGCAGGCTTGTGCGGTGTGAAGTAGCGCGTCGCGAAGTGCGCAGCCTCAGAACTTGCGCCGAGGGCGGTTTCCGTGCAGCTCAAGTCGTGCCGCCCTCGGGCGATACTCCTGTGCCGTGTCTCACGGCCCCCTGGCGGCTTTCCGGAAACGCGGGAATCAGCATCGAGGTCCGCTCGCGATAGTCGCGGTAGTCGTCGCCCAATTTCCGCAACAGGCTGCGCTCTTCCATGTGGATTCCCACCACGATATAGCCCGTCATCAAGGCGGAGAAGAGGACATGCCCCCCAGTCATCGTGGGAACTGACCAGAAAGCCAGCAGCATGCCCAGCATCATGGGATGACGCACGTACCGGTACAGCGATCGCGCGCTGAAGGGAGGTGGCGTGTAGGGCCGGCCCGCCAGCTTTCCAGGGACGAATCGGACATTTTTTCGCCGGGAACAACTGGCGGCGCCAACCACCTCTTTCCTCTGGGCGTGCCGAACGGCAGAATCAATGGGAACGAGGCCGCGGTCCCCTTGCCGGAACGGCGCAACGCAGCGGCACACCCACCAGCACCCTGTCGCAGACCGGATCGAATGATGGCACTTCAAGAAAGGACGATCACATGGCTCGTATCCTGATCCCACTGGCCAGCGCCCTCGCCTTGGCCACCACCCTTGGCGCCGCCGAGTTCCATGTCACCACCGGCGGCAACGACTCCCACCCCGGCACGCAAGCCGCGCCGCTGCGCACGATCCAACGCGCCGCCGAATTGGCGCAGCCGGGCGACGTGATCACTGTGCATCAAGGCGTCTACCGGGAACGCATCAATCCGCCGCGCGGCGGCCAATCCGACGCAAAGCGGATCGTCTATCAAGCCGCGCCGGGCGAGAAGGTGGAAATCAAAGGCTCCGAAGTCGTCAAGGACTGGGTGAAGGTCCAAGGCGATGTCTGGAAGGTGACGCTGCCCAATGCCTTTTTCGAGGGCTTCAATCCGTACAGCGACCTGATCCGCGGCGACTGGTTCAACGGCAAGGGCCGCGAACACCATACCGGCGCGGTGTACCTGAACGGCAACTGGCTGATCGAGGCGGCCACACGGGAAGACGTGCTCAAGCCCGCGGCTCGAACCGCCACGGCGGCCAACGAGGACGTGGAACGCACCCCCCAATGGTTCGCCCAAGTGGACCAGGACCAGACAACGATCTGGGCGCAGTTCCCCGGCGCGGACCCGAACCAGCAACTGGTCGAAATCAACGTCCGCCGGACCGTGTTCTATCCCGACCAGCCGGGACGGAACTTCATCACCGTGCGCGGCTTCACGATGCGCCATGCAGCCACGCCCTGGGCGCCGCCGACAGCCGAGCAGATCGGCTTGATCGGCACGCACTGGAGCAAAGGCTGGATCATCGAGAACAACGTCATCAGCCACTCGGTCTGCTCCGGCGTTGCGCTCGGGAAACACGGCGACGAGTTTGACAATACTTCGGCCAATACGGCCGAAGGCTACGTCAAGACCATCGAGCGGGCCCATGCCCACACGATCGCCTGGGCCAAGGAAAACATCGGCCACCACGTCGTCCGCAACAACACCGTTTCGCACTGCGAACAAGCCGGCATCGTCGGCAGCCTCGGCCCCGCGTTCAGCGTGGTCACCGGCAACACCATCCACGACGTCCACGTGCGGCGGCTGTTCACCGGCGCGGAGATGGCGGGCATCAAGTTCCACGCCGCGATTGACACCGAGATCAGCAACAACCACATCTACCGGACGACCCGCGGGCTGTGGCTCGACTGGATGGCGCAAGGCACGCGCGTCTCACGAAACCTGTTCCACGACAACATCACGGAAGACCTGTTCGTCGAAGTCAACCACGGGCCGTTCCTGGTGGACAACAACATCTTCCTCTCCCCGACCACGCTGTTGGACATGTCTCAGGGCGGGGCCTATGCACACAACCTGATCACCGGCAAGATCGTCAGCAGCGAGGAACTGCGACGCGAAACGCCCTACCATCCCGCGCATTCCACGACGGTCGCCGGGTTAGTCAACATTCATGGCGGCGACAACCGCTTTTACAACAACCTGTTCGTTGGCGCAGGCCCAACGCCGGCTCCGTCCTCAAACAAGGACGATCGGCACCGTCGCGTCGCCGGGTATGGACTTTGGGTGTACGACACCCGCGAGTTTCCGCTGCACACCGGCGGCAACGTGTATCTGAACGGCGCGCGGCCCTACGCGCAGGAAGCCGGCGCGGTGGTCCAGGAGGCAGTCGATCCCCAAGTCAGCCTCGTTGATCGGTCTCTGCAACTGACGTGCGTTCCAGCCGTCCAGCAAGCGAAGACCACGCCCGTGACCACCGAATTACTCGGCCAGGCCAAGATTCCGGGACTGCCCTACGAAAACGCTGACGGCTCGCCGCTGAAGATCGACAGCGACTACTTCGGCAAGCCGCGCAACGCAGCCAACCCCACGCCCGGCCCCTTCGAGAATCCCGGTCAGGGAATGCTCGAACTGAAGGTCTGGTAGCCGTGCCGCGGCGGCTCAGCAGCGTTCGAGAAACAGTAGCCATCACACTCCGTGTGATGATCAGCAAGAAACACTGGACAGTTCTTTCTCGAACGCTGCTGAGGCTACAGGGCGCCCAGCCATCCGGCCCAATCCTGTGGAGCGGTGGCATTGCGGCACGTTGGATTCAGCTACACACTTTGTCCTGCCAACCAGCCGGTACTGAAGGCCGCTTGGAAATTGTAACCTCCGATGGGGCCGTCGAGATCGAGGAGTTCACCGGCAAAGTGCAGGCCGGCGACGCGCTTGCTTTGCACCGTCCGCGAGTCCACTTCATCCAGGCTCACTCCGCCGGCGGTCACTTCCGCCTTGCGGAACCCCATCACGCCGCGCACCGGCACCCGCGTGCCCTTGATCGCCTCGATCCATCGCTGACGGTCTCGTTTGGGCGTCTCCGCAGCGCGTTGCGACAGCGGAATGCCCGCCACAGCCGCCACAGCCTGGACCAGGCGGCGGGGCCAGCGTTCTGCCAGAAAGCTCTCGAATTGCCTGCCGCCCTCGCCGCGGCACCGCGCGTCGAGCCAGCGTTCGAGTTCGCCAGCTGATTCGGCGGGCCAGAAGTCGCAGCGCAAGTGCAGGGCCTGCGGCTGTGGGCTCCCGCTGACAGCCCGGCTGACGTCCAGGACGACCGGGCCGGACAGACCGAAGTGGGTGAACAAGAAGGAACCGCGGGCGGCCGCCAGCACGGCCGGCGATTTATCCCGGCTTCGGCGCTTGCTCGCCGCCGGCCACTCGCCGGCCTCCGGCGCGGACTCGCAAACCTGCACGGCCACGTCCGGGATGGTCACGCCACTCAACGGCTTCACCCATTCGGCGGCCGTCAGCACCGGAGTCAGAGCCGGCCGCGGCGTCACGATCCGGTGGCCGAGTTCGGCCGCCCAAGCGTAGCCGTCCCCCCGCGTTCCGCAGCCCGGATACGACATGCCGCCGCTAGTCAGGATCACGGCGCGAGCCTCCAACTGGCGTTGTGCAGTCGTCAAACGAAAACCGTCGGCGCCGATCGCCAGCCGCAGCAACGGCTCGCGGAAAGACAACATGGCCCCGCTGCGTCCCAAACGACGCAGCCACGCGTTCAGCACGTCGGCCGCTCGGTCGCTGGTTGGGAACACCTTGCCGCCTGCCTCGACCTTGGTGGCCACGCCTTCGCGTTCGATCATCTGCACCACGTCGTCGGGACTCAGTGCCGCCAGTGCCGAATGCAGAAAACGCCCCTGCCGGCC
>CAYPGE010000371.1:5188-9465 GCA_964409865.1 uncultured Pirellulaceae bacterium | reverse complement strand
ACTCGACGGCAAGCGTCGAGGATCAACACGACGATCGAGCCTGGCGGCGTACGTGGGCCGCAAACCTGAAGCACTCGACGGCAAGCGTCGAGGATCAACACGACGATCGAGCCTGGCGGCGTACGTGGGCCGCAAACCTGAAGCACTCGACGGCAAGCGTCGAGGATTTTCGCCTCCCTGCGCAAGCGACCCAGAATTACAAATTCCTATGGGCTCAAGTTGAACACCTCTTCGGGCGTTTCGGCGTGATTCAGGACTTGGTGGATGTAAATCGTTGGGGACGACTCGCCGACCGCGATGCAGGCCAGCGGCCCGCGGTTGACCGAAAACAGCCCCACGCCCGGCGGCGCTTCTGGGAAATGGTCAGCCCGCACCCGTGCCAGGATTTCCGGCACCGAAAACGGCGTGAACCAGAGATGCGGCTGCAGGCGGGCTTGTGCCAGTCTACGGCGTTCCTTGAGGTCCGTGAGAATCGTCATGTGCAGAATCCCCAGCCTGATCATCGGCCGGCTTGACCTTGCCGAAAAGTTCCCGCGCCAGCCGCCTGGCCGCTTCTTCCTTGGTTTCGCCGGGGAGAAGCCGTGGACGGCCGAGAACCGCCTTCAGGGCCTTGTCGCCTTGCTGAGGTCCTTGCGGGCTTGGCTGCGGTTTGTCGCTGGTCATGCCTCTCGTCCTTCCTGGGCTTCGGGTTCATCCAGCCGCCTCCGCTCGCACATCGCCCGCCGTGCCGGCCCCCCGCCCATATCACCGGACAGCAGGGCGTCGAACAGTTCCGCCTGACGCTCCAGCGTGGCCGGGTCGCTGCCCGTCAGTTCGTCCAGTTCACGGTTGATCTCGCCCATCGACATCTCCGATACGTCACGGTACGGGGCAGACATGGGGGGCCTCCTGGAAATGGGGAACGACACGGGACAAGCTGTATTCGTCGGAAACGGACGAATCTTGCTACGGTTCTCCGTACCGGTAGTCGATCATCGCGTGTTTGGCGTGCTCGTCCAGGAATTTGATGTCGTCCTTGGACATGGAAAATAGTGCATACACCCGATCGTTGATCTCCACCTCGCAGGCGACCAGCGATTCAGTGAGCGTCGCATGTTGGCGTTTCCAGTCCGCAAGCATGTTCTCCCATTCGCCACGCTCGGCCACAGGAATGCTGGTCTTGAACGCCTTCTTGACCTCGGCGCGAAACTCGCCAAAGTCGAGCATCCACCAAGTTGTCAGCTTTTGGTTAAGGCCAGTAGCCTTGCCTCCGAGGTCAGTCAAAATTCGATGCCGTGCGGTTTGATGTAACTGATATCGGGCGCGGGCAATGCTGGTAGCCTTTCGGGCCAATTCGGACAAAGCTGACCTTTCCGACTCGGACGTGTCGGGGATGCGAAGGCGGTGGATAGACTGCTTCTCGCACTGGTATTGCCAGAGCCCACCACGGAGTCGTAATGGGACGCAAAGCTGCGAAATACAAAACCATTGAACTCTGGCCTGTAACACGGCCAGCAGCCAGGGCTCATCTGTCGCCAAGAAGAAACCCTTATTGTTCACGAAGGTGGCCTCGTTATCCCAGGAGAATCGCGGCAGCTTCCCGATTTCCGGCCAGAAGATCTTGGGCCTGTCGAATGCCTCGAAGTAGTCCACGGAATCCTGAATCTCGCACCATTTGTAGGCTCCGGTTTTTCGTCCTGGCCACGGGCCGCTTGCTCCGGACCAGTCAGAAGGCTGCGGTTCAAGCCGTTCACGAAAGGCAGCCAAGTGTTCCCGAACGGACGGGTAGGCGTCGATGTCGATGCCGCGTCTGGCGAAGATCAGCCAGCGTCCTTCGTCTTCAAAGTACCACGGGCGGAGATCTTCGCCACGTAGCATTTTCTTTATGATCTTGCTGCATTGGGGATCGGCGGCAACCAACGCGTTGCGGGTTGGTGTGTCGATGACGAACGCATCGTTTAGCCCCGTAACCACGCCACGGTACATGTCGACACCGTGTGTGCTGCGAAGCTGGCGACCAATCGACATCAGTCGCCCGAAGAGTTCCGTCGCGGCACGGTTCTGAAACCGCCACTCCGACTCGGCGTAGACGCTGTCGTCGCATTTGACGCCTTCTTCCTCGATGGCTTCATCCAACGACGAAGGAACCGATTCTCGAATGAAGAGGGCCTTGAAGGTGGCTGGCTGAGCGACTTTCTTGGCGATGGCAATCGTGGGGTAGACCATCTCCGCGCCTTCAAATGGCTGGTTCTCCCCAAAGTTCACGAGGCGTTCAATCCTGGCGACCGTGGGGAACCAAGAGCGAAACGGACCCGCGAAATTTGCACGGGCGAACGTGCCGGACGTGATGAAGCCAAGCCGTCCACCTTCGCGGAGCAGGTTGATACCAAGCTCGTAGAAATACGTGAAAATGTCGGCCGTGCCGTGGTAGCTCTTGAACCGCTGCTCCCAATGTGGCTTGAAACGCAACAGCCACTCCTGCCGGATATACGGCGGGTTGGCTACCACGACATCGAAACCGCCAGCGTTGAACACTTCGGGAAACTGCCCTTGCCAATCGAATGCCAGGGGATCGACGGCAGGGTCGGTCACCACGCTGTTGCCGACGCGGATCGAGTGATCCAGGCTCGTCAGCTTTCTGCCGGCATGGGCGGTCTTGATCCAAAGGCTCAGCCGGCAGATCTCGATCGCTTCTTCGTTGATGTCCACGCCGTAGAGATTGTTCTCCAGAATCCGCTTGTCAACGTCAAATAGCGACCGGTGCCCGCGCAGTTCGTTCAGCCGCCCGTTGGACGCCTGGTACTCAGCAAACAACTGGTCGAAGGCTTGAATCAAGAAAGCGCCGCTGCCGCAGGCCGGGTCCAAAATACGAATCGTCGCCAGCTCGTCCTGCCAGGCTTCCCAGAACCGTATCAACGCATCACGGGCCGGCTTCTTGAGCTTGCTTGTCTCGTAGGTCGAAGGGTTTTCCAGGGCTGCTTTCGCAGTTCCCCGCGCAGGCTCGAAGTGCTTTCTCCGCAGTTGCTCAAATCGTTCCTGGAGAACTCGCCCGAGCGACTGTTCGACGATGTAGCGGGTGATGAACGCGGGCGTGTAGAACGCACCCTCTTTCTTGCGGCGCGTCTTGTGCTGGTCCACGCCGGCCGGTTTCACCAGTCCGTCCAACTCGTTGCGCAGCCGCTCCAAGTCCATAATCGACTGCTCGAAGATGTGGCCCAGAATGTCTACGTCCACGATCTGGCCGCGGCGCTGCGAACCCATGACCTGTTGGGCGGGCCGATAATCGTAGTCCCCGAAGTCCCGGAAGTACCCGCAAACCTCATCCGACACCGCGAGGCTGTCGAGCGTCGCATCGTCGGCAAAAAGTCCACCGTTGTAGCCGTAGATTCGGCTTTCCGCATGACCGCCGTGATTGATGCTCCGAAACAGACTCTTGAACGTGTCCCAAATCGCCTTGCGCTCGTAAGGGTCGCGGTGTTCATAGGCTTTGCGCAGCGTATCCACCGGCAGCAAGCCCCGATCCTCAGCGAAGGCACAAAACAGAACGCGGTCTAAGACCTTCTGCGCGCACTCCAGGACCTTCTTCGGTGGCACCGCCGGGTTATCGTGGCAGAGCTGAACGAACGTGTCTTGTCGAACATCGGCGTACTTGATGTAGAATTTCTTCGTCAGTTCTTTGCCGACGCGAGCCGATTCTTCCAGCAGGTCGTACAGGTGACAGCGCCCGGACTCCGGGACAACCCGGTCTGCGCCCAAGAGAAACACGAACTGCCGGAACAGGAACTCATTGCCGTCCATCGCTTCCGTGTCAAACAGCTCGTAGGTGAGTTGATCCGCGCCCTTGTGGTACAGGCGGGTCTGGCGCATGGAAGTCACCAGAATCCAGTCGCACCGCAGGTTGATGGCGTACTGGTAGCCCTGCTGGACCGCTGACAAGGGGCGGCCGTATGGAATATCCAAGGGGTCCTTGGTGCCTTTACCCTCCACCGGCATGACGGGACGTTTGCTGCCGTTGAAGTCACCAAGGACGGCATCCGGTCTCTCGCCGATGTCTTCAATGGTCCGCTGGACCGTCATGGTATATCTGGTTCGCGCGCCAATCGGGCCGGTGTAGCCCAACAGTTCGGTGAAGAAGTCTGTCAAGAAGCTCGGCAGCAACTCGCTTTCCGTCAGCTTGTCGGCCGTCCCGTTGGCAATGTCCGTGGCCCAGTTTGCCAACTTGGGCCGGAAGTCAATCGCGCGTTGCGGCAATTGAAACTCCGACACACGCGGGTACAGGACATCAGGTCGAAACAGGG
>CAYPGE010000371.1:0-5178 GCA_964409865.1 uncultured Pirellulaceae bacterium | reverse complement strand
AGGGGCTTCCGTTCGCTTGCCATTGATCTTCGTCCTCACAAAGACGCGGCTAATGCCTACCGCTTCTGATCCGCCTGCCGCTTCGCCTCGCCAAGCAGCACGTCCCGCATCCACTGCGACAGGTTCTCTCCGGCGACGGATTCCAGCAGTCGGCGTTCCGCCACCGTGACGCGCAGCATCAGGACCTCCGACCGGTCCAGTTCGGGCGGCTGCTCGAGGCGTCCTGTCTGGGCTACACCCCTCGCGGCGGTGCCACCAGTCTGCCACGCCGCAGATGTGCCCGTCAACCAGCCTTTCCCCGCTTGATGGCCAGCCGCCGTAAACGACAGCGCGTGCCGATGCCCATTGGCAGCGGGGCCTTGTCCCAACAGGGCGTCGGCCGGGCATCGTTGTCGAGGCCGTGCCGCCTCAGTAGCCGCTCACGGTATTTGCGGTGTGGGCTGCTTTGGGTCTCCAGTTCCGCATCGGTCATCTCCGCAAGGACATCCCGCAGTTCCGCGGGCCCCAGGTAGATGAACTTGCCGTTGCATTTCTTCGCCCAATAGCCGGCGCGGTGCGGAAACGAGCGGGCCTCTTCAGAAATGGGCCTGCGATTGCGAGAACGAGAACTCTTGCTAGAATCAGACTTTGTGGGCGCCTCGCAGTGAACGGTGTAGGTGTTCGCGTGACAGCCTCCCGCTTCAACCGGGCGGGTGTCGCTGTCAGTATCCTAGCAGATAGCAAAACGGGTGTACGCGGGTGTATAAGAAAACCACCCCACAACTGGCACACAAGAAAACACGGTAAAACTCTGTGCGGAAGTGCTTGGCGGGCTGGTGCCCCCCTCGGTCTTCAAAACCGCTGGGCCGTGTGTAAAGCATGCGGTCGGTGGGTTCGATTCCCATGCACTTCCGCCATTTGATTCCAATTTGCACGGTTTAGATGGAAAAAACCCTCGTCACTTGGCACGCGCACGCCGTCACTCGGGAAGATCGCGAACGGATCAACGGTCATCGCGGTTGTGTCGTGTGGTTCACGGGCCTGAGTGGCAGCGGCAAGAGCACGATTGCCAACGCGGTGGACGGGAAACTGTACGCATTGGGAATACGCAGCTTTCTGCTGGACGGCGACAATGTGCGGCACGGGTTGAACGCCGGCCCGGAGATGCTGCGGGAATACGGGGAAAAGTACGCGAAAAGATTCGGTTTGGGGTTCTCCGCCGAGGATCGTCAGGAGAACATTCGGCGTCTTGGCGCGGTCGCCCAACTGTTCGCGGCCGCCGGGATCGTGACGCTGACTGCGTTCGTGAGTCCGTACCGGCGGGACCGCGACGCCGTGCGGCGGATGGTTGAGGAGGGTGGCCGAGAGGGGGATTTTGTCGAGGTTTTCGTCGATACGCCGCTGGAAATCTGCGAACAGCGTGACCCGAAAGGGCTGTATCGAAAAGCCCGGGCAGGCGAAATCCAAGGGTTCACGGGCATCGATGACCCCTACGAAATTCCCGAACGTCCGGAAATCACGCTGCGCGGGGGAGCGCAATCGCCCCACGAGTTGGCGGACGAAGTCGTTGTCTATCTGCGACAAACCGGCTGCATTGGCTAGACGAAAGTCGTTTTTTGGCCGAGGCGCCGTATTGCCCGAATTTGTTAATTTGCTAGGATGCAGAGTGAAGTCGATGACGTTGGGTTGGCATGCCCAGCGGCAGGCCAACCCGGTTCCGGGGAGGTCAGAGCGAGCGGGATGTCCAAAGGAAGCGGGCTTATGTTCGGGAACGCACAGGAGGCCCCGGTGCGTAGGGCGCGGGCTGCGTTGCGTGCCAGCCCAGTGTTTGCGCTGCGGGACCTGAACGTAGACGCGGTAGCAGGACAATTGATCATCTCGGGGAATGTCCACTGTTACTACCATAAACAGCTGGCGCAAGAGGTGGTCCGTAGCGTGGCGGATGGGATTCGGGTCACCAATTCGGTCGCGGTGGAGGATTGGGGGCAACGAGGCGACAGCGCTTGCTGGAAAGACGAACCTTCTTTCATCGGTGGCTGAGTTGACTGGCAAACATGGTGAAGCCCCCGAGCGCAGATGGTCCCCGAACGAAAAACGACACGCCGTCAATTCCTTAAGGGCCGGGCCGCGGTCGACGCGCTGCGGGACGTGGGTCAGGCCGCGTCGGAGGCGTTTCCGCAGCCAGCCTCCGCCACGCCCTCCGCGGCTCCAGGTTACTTGGTCCAGATCAGCCGGCGGGCGATGGCGGCAGACTTCGAGATTTTTCTCAATGCCGCTCAGCACGGCCGGGCCACGGAAACCGCACTGCAGGCCCTGGATCTGGTCGAGCAACTGGAAGGCCAACTGACCGTATACCGGCCGCACAGCGAGGTCATGGGGATCAACCGGCGGGCGGCCGACGGACCTGTGATGGTCGAGGCTCGGCTGTTCGCCACGTTTCAGTTGGCCCTGAACTTGTCGCGCGAAACCGGTGGCGCGTTCGACATCACCGCCGGTCCGTTGTCGCAAGTCTGGGGTTTCTATCGCCGTGCGGGGCAACTGCCCGACGCGGAGTCCTTGCAGCAAGCGCTTTCGCGCGTGGGCTATCGGTACTTGGAACTGGATGACGAGCGGCACGCAATTCGTTTCCTGCGGCGCGGCGTGGAGATCAACCTGAATGCGGTCGGCAAGGGGTACGCGGTGGACCGCTGCGCCGAATTGCTGCGTGAGGCGGGGGTGGAGGATTTCCTGATCCACGGCGGACAGAGCAGTGTCTTGGCAGGCGGTTCGCGGGCCGGCGCGGAATCCGACTCACGGGGCTGGTCGGTCGCCCTGCGGCATCCCCTCAAGCCTCAGCAACGACTGGCGGAGATCTGGCTCCGCAATCGGGCCCTGGGGACGTCCGGATCGGGCGTCCAGTTCTTCCACCACCAAGGCCGCCGCTATGGACACGTGCTGGATCCTCGCACTGGCTGGCCTGCGGAAGGCGTCCTTTCGGCGACCGTGCTGGCGCCCAGCGCCGCGTTGGCGGACGCGGTTTCGACGGCCTGTTTCGTGATCGGGCGGGAAGGCGCCGCGGAGTATTGCCGCAACCACCCGGACGTATCCGCCATTCTGGTCTGCCCCGGCCAGCGCAGCGGCAGCCTCGACATCCAGGCTTACGGCATGCAACCTGACGACTGGCGGAGGCTCGACTTGCCTGCCGGCGGAGAATAATGCATCTGCGCAGTCCAGGAAAACTTGTCCCGCCGGTCAATTTGCGGTTGTTGCCCGCCGAAAAGTCTCTAAGATATGAGCGACGATTTGCTACCCGGTGGTGTAATTGGCAACACTAGGGATTTTGGCTCCCTCATTCCAGGTTCAAGTCCTGGCCGGGTAGCCTGATTTTCAGGCTTTTCCCATGTTTTGTCGTGTTTTCTTGGGGGCTCGTGCTGCGCCTCACCCCTACCTGATTCCAGGCAAATCGGCCCGGACGGCGAGCCGTTCCACAACGCGGAGAATCACAAGGAGGACTGGACCGGCGCGAAGAAGGCGCACGCCGACCGCGTGGTGGCCGACGCCGTGGGCTGGATCGCCGCGTTGGACTTCGGCCGAGTCGCCGGCGGCACGGTCCGGGAGGCGCTAAACGTGATGAACGTCACGCGGGCAACGCGCCGCTTGGGTCGTACGCGTGGCGCAGGGCGGGGGTGAGGAAGGGGAAGATGAGGTCGAGGTGGTAACGAGCAGGATCAGGCGGCGGCCCTGCCGTCAGCCACCGCCAACCGACCTTAACCGCCGCTTTCGTTCATCCGTTGGTTCGGGCGTGCGACGGACGTTACAGCCCCAGCCATCGCCGAACGGCGGCGACGACGATGGCCAACTGCTCCGCCGACAGCACTCCAAGTTTCCGCATCAATTTGGCGTGCGGGACGGTGACCAGGTTCTGGGCGTCAAATGCCCCAGGCTTAAGAAACCGCACGGACAACGCCACCTCATACTCAGAACCGCGTGGACTGGTCGTGTGCGTAACCAGCGTCACGAGAACGCGATCGTTCTGTCCAGTCGCCGGTACGCTGAGGACCACACAAGGCCGGGTCTTGGCGGCAAGTCCCAGATCGACGAGCCAGACCTCGCCACGGTTAGGACCGTCCATCTGCGGCCTCCCGAGCGTCCAGTTCGAGAAACAATTCCTCGGCAGCAGCCACAAGCGATTCTTCCGGGACGTCGCCAGATTCGGCCTCGACCACGCGCCGGAGCAGATGCGCAGCAGCCTCGTGTTTCTCAGCGTCCGTTAAAGCGTCAAACGTCCAAAGCAATTCCTGTACGGCCTGTGTCATCGCGTAGCCCTCCAGGTTTCTATCACCGATCTTCATCCTAGCGTGTCGGAAGGCCGCGGTACAGGCCCGACCACCGCGCCGGATGACGCATCCATTTTCCAGGACCGGATCGCGGCTCCGGTGCATGCCTACGTTCGTTGCGGTTATTTGGTTGCCCGGTCAATTCTCACTGAGGCCCATATCCAGAAATTCGGTGCAATTTCGGTTCTGTCATCGCTGAGATAGCCAGGAACCACCGCCGGGCTAGTTGACCTGAATACGTTCCAGCACCGCTTCGTCAAGCGACCTGACAATCTCAAAACCCTTCTTGTTTGAGTTCCACCAAGCACGCCATTTCGGAATCCTGGCGATTTGGGTGGCGTGAGTCGTCGTTGATGGGTCGGCCATCCAAGATTCAGTACGATTGTTGGACCGGCGTACAAGCCAGTACAACGTGTGATCAACGGACGCGCAGCGAGGCGGATTGCTCTCCAAGGCTGTCGGCATGATTTCAAAAGATCCTCCTCCTCCCATCTTGGCCACAGCCGTCATGACGCGTTCGACACCGTGACAAGCAGCCCGTTCAAGACACGGCAGACTCTCTTTGGAGCGAATGTGGCCCCGTGCCGATGCAGCAGCATTCGCGATGGCGTGGTCTTCGCGATACTGCGCAGCCTTCGCGTCAAGGAGCGTGCAGAGCGGCTTGGCTGCCCAACACTGCGACCCAGAACGGTCGACCGCAAAACGACTCGGAAACGAACGGGTTGTCTGCCATCCAGATGTCTCCTCGTATGGCCGAACATTACGGGTCACGCGGGCGGCGCGTCTGGCCCAACCATCATCCCGGACGCGAACGCCGCCTCGCGTGCACCGTACGCCCGACATGGGCGTGAACTTGTGGGGTGCAAGTCCCCTGTACGAAAAC
>CAYPGE010000370.1:0-9494 GCA_964409865.1 uncultured Pirellulaceae bacterium | reverse complement strand
CGGCGTGGCGCAGGGCTTTACCGGCTATGAGCGGGTGGTGGTTGACGACAGCGCGACGCCGGACACGCCGGACGACGATTTCAGCCCGGTCTACGTCAGCGGCGACACCGATGGCGACGGGGCCTTGGATTTAAACGAGACCTGGGTTTACGAGGCGACCAGCGTTGCACAACTGGGTCAGTATGGCGCCACCGCCACGGTCGTGGGCACGCCCGTCGATCCGGACAACCATCCGTTGTTCGATCCGGCGCCCCCGGACCGTCGAGCACCGGGTTCGAATCAGGTGACCGACCGCGACCCCAGCCATCATCTGGGGGCGACCGACTCGTGGATCGTCATCAGCCCCGACAAAGCCAACTCAAACTACCCCTACGTCCATGTCGTGACGCGGGACACGGGCGCCGTAGTCGAGCGATTTTTGGCCTACGACGCTTCGTTTCGTGGAGGCGTGCGGGTGGCGACGGCAGAATTGACCGGCGACACCGCGCCCGAGATCGTCACGGCGCCGGGCCGGGGCCACCCGCCGTTGATCAAGGTCTTTAACCTGCACGGGCAACCGTTGACCCATCAGGATGAGAGAATTGAGTTCCTGGCCTTCGGGTCCACGTTCCAGGGCGGAGTCGACGTTGCCACGGGCGATGTGGATGGGGATGGGCTGGTTGACATCGTGGCAGGGATGAGTTTCGGCGGCTCGCAGGTCGTCGTGTTTCGCAACACGGGCACCGCCGAGGCGCCCGCCTTCAGTCAATACAACAGTCCGTTTCAGCCATTCGGCGAAGGCTTCACGGGCGGCGTCACAGTCGAACTGGCCGATATGGGGACCTTCGGCGCGACCGTCGCTCCCGCCACGCTCGACGGCAAGGCAGAAATCGTCGTAGGCAACGCGGCGGGGATGCTGACCACGGTGCGCGTGTTTGAGTTCAGCGGCTCCACGCCGCAACCGGTGCGATCCTATCAGCCGTTCTCCGAGCAGGCATCCTTCTACCGGACGTTCCTGGGCGGCATCTCGCTGGATGTCATTCCCGTCGACGGCGACGGCATTCCCGACATCGTGGTAGGGGCTGGCAACGGAGGAGGCGCTCGAGTCCAAGTGCTCGATGGGCTTAACGGGTTGGAGATCACCAACTTCGTCGCCTATCCCTCGACCGTCACCACCAGCTACAACGCGCCCGTCCGGGTCGCCGGCGTGGATACCACCGGCGATGGCCGCGCGGAACTCATCATGACTTCGCAGGGCACCGACGGCACCAGCCGCCGAATTCGCTCCTTCCAGCCGCTGAGCGGTGAACTGGTGGACGAGTTCTTTGAGCAGAGCGACGGGGACGAGTTCCGCGAGGCCTATTTCTTGGCAGATCTGTGAGTCAAAAAGAGGTACGGCGGCCGCATCTGGGCGCTACGGCCGAAAAAAGGTGCCGATTCGGAGACTTTTCGCCTGTGCCTACTTGACTTGACGTTCGCGCCGGCAGAGAAAACAGGAAAAACAGGCTGACTTTGCAGGATTGCGGGCGGCCGGAGCCAAACTCGAATCTCAGGGGCATCGACCGATGAAGAGGTTATCTTGCGCGATTGTCGGAGTGTTCCCATGCATCCTCATCGCCTCGGCTGCTCAGGCGGGCCTCATTGACGACTTTAGCCAAGGGGAGCAGTACCTTGATCATGCCGTTGATCCTGACGACTTTGACGAAGTTGGCCCTCTGAATGGCGTTTTCGGAGACGGCTACCGAGCGCTTTCGTTGGACGTCACAGGAGAGGGTTATGCCATAACGCAAGTGGACACTGATGACCACCTTTGGGCAACAAGTATCAGTGGGGTGACGTCAGCGGCTGCGCAAGTGGCCTATCGTTCGGAAAGCGGTGCTACTCTCCTACCACCCTTGGGCACTCCGTCCAACACTCTGTTCAGGGCCACAGTCGTATTCGCCGACCAGCCTCTGCAGCTAACCGCGCTGCTTCTTGACAAAAACAACGATGCGGCTTCCCTCACTTTGGCTATCACGGCAACGGAGTCCCCTTACGTTGTGAGTGAACTCTTGGCAGATTTCACTTTCTCCGATTTTGATTTCTCGAGCGTCAAAAAGATCACCTTTACTCTAACCGGTCCCACGGCCTGGGACGCCGAGTTGGGCCTGTTGGAGACCACCGCGGTTCCCGAGCCGTCCTCGCTGCTGCTTGGGTTGGCGGCGACGGGCGTCGTCGGGGTTGTCGCTGCCCGCCGTCGGCGCAAGCGGGGCTAGGACGGGTCCGGCGCGATTTCGCGGAGTTCGCCGTTGATGCGAACTTGCACCTTGGCATCCTTGTCCCGAACCTTGTCGGCCACGATGCGGAACGTGGTGACTTGGCCGTCTTTCCAGGCGCAATCGACGCGGTAGCCGCCGCGAGCGCGCAGGCCGGCGAAGGAGCCCTGCCGCGCCCAATCCTCGGGCAGGGCGGGCAGAAGATGAAGGATGAAGGATGAGGGATGAGGGATGAAAGGTTCGGCTTTCTCCGTCCCCGCTTCTCTGTCCTTCATCCTTCTTCCCTCATCCTTCAACCTTCCCTCGTGGCTCTGCAGCAGCATTTCGGCAATCGTCCCGGTGATGCCGAAGTTGCCGTCCATTTGGAACGGCGGATGGTTGCAGAAAAGGTTGGGGAGCGTGTTGTAGGTGAGCAGGCCGCGGACCATGATGCCGGCCCGCTCGGCTTCGCCCAACCGTGCCCAGACGCCGCATCGCCAGGGCCAGGTCCACGAGCGGCGGCTGTCGCCGATCGTGGTCTCGACGGTGAACGGCTGGCCGGTCGTCTCTTCGTGATCGTTGCTGCGCGCCTTGAGGCTCACGATCGCCGCTCGGGCCAGGTCCGGCGTCTGCGTGATGCTGATCTGCCGGCCGGGGTACACGGCGAACAGGTGCGAAATGTGGCGGTGCGTGTCTTTCGGATCGTCGCGGTCGGCCTGCCATTCTTGGAGTTGGCCCCAGCGGCCGATCTTGTTGGGCGCTAGGCGGCTCTGCATGTCGGCCACTTTCTTCTGGTAATCGGCGTCCACGCCCAAGGCCTGAGCCATCTCCAGGTAGTTCTGGAACAGATCCCAGATGATCTGCTGGTCGTGCATCACGCCGTCTTCGCGCGGGCCGTGTTCGGGCGACCAGCCGTTGGGGGCGACCAGCGTGCCGTCGGGCAGTTGCTTGAGGTGGTCCTCCCAGAACTGGCAGATCTCCTGGACCATTGGGTAGCCTTGCCGGCGGAGGAATTCCAGGTCCTGCGTAAAGGCGAAGTGCCAGGCCAGGTGCTGGGCGTACCAGGCGCTGGCCGGGATGTTCCATTGCCAGCCGTTGCCGCCGAAGATGCTCTGGCTGGTCCGCGCCGTCCAGCCGCGGGTGTGTTCCCCGAAGGCATTGCGCGTGGCGATGCGGCAGGGCTCGGCGCACGCGGTGACGAAATCCAGCAGCGGCTCGTGGCATTCGGGCAGTGCGGTCGGCTCGGCGCCCCAGTAGTTCATCTGGACGTTGATGTTGCTGTGGTAATCGCTGGCCCAGGCTGGTTTGTTGCTGTCGTTCCAGAGCCCCTGCAGATTCGCGGGCAGACCGCCGGGGCGCGAACAACTGGCCAGCAGGTACCGCCCGTATTGGAACATCGTCTGCTCCAGCTCGGGATCGCTTGCTCCCTGCGCGTAGGCAGCCAGCCGTGCATCGGTGGGCAGGGCACGCGTCGCTGCTTCCGAGCGGCCCCAGTCGACCCGCACTCGGCCCAGCAGCGGCGCGAGGTCGTTCAAGTGCGATTGCCGCAACGCCGCGACCGATTTGGCTTCCGCCGCCGCGATGTCCTTCGCAACGAGGGGAGCCGGCGGCTGGCCGCGCCAGTTCGCCTGGTAATTCGGAGCGTAATCGGTGCGCGCAGCCAACAGCAACGTCAGGCTGTCGCAGCCAGCAAACACCAGGACGTCCCCGTCGCCCTTCACACTGCCGCCGCTGTGCAGCACTCGGACCAGGCACGCGTGCTTGAGTTCATTAGGCATGACGGCGTCCCACGACAGCCCGTTGGCGTCGGCGGCGACTGGAACTTCAAGCTGGCCCGGCTCAAGACGTAATCGGCCGGAGAGCGCCGGCGTCGGCTTCCCGTCCTTCTCCGCTGCGTAATGGAAGACCAACACCTGATCCGGCCGGCTGGCAAAGGCCTCGCGGGTAAACGCGACATCGTCCTGAGAAAACATCGTGCGGTGTACGCCGGTGGAGATGTCCAGCTCGCGGCGATACTCTTCGGAGTCGCCCAACGAGTTCTCCGTGGCGAACGCGACACCCGCCAGCGCAATCTCGGCCACCTGGAAATGGCTGGCGCCCTTGTGGACGAACGAGAAGCGATAGAAACGGTACGGAGCCGGCTGCTGGACGGTAAACTGCTTGGTCTGATGCCGGGACTCGAAGGGGCCATCCAGAACGCGCCGGTCGAGTTCGTTCCAGGTCTTCCCATCGTTGGAACCCGCCAACTCCCACTGCTGCGGATCGCGGGCGGGGATGTCGTTGGCGCTGGTCAGCGAGTACGATGCCACCGCTTTGGCCTCCGGCAGCTCGGCTTGCCATACGACGGACTCGCCGGGCTTGTCGATGCACCACTTGGTATCTTCGCGCCCGTCCACGCAGTTGCCGACGACGTTCCCGTCGCCCCGCTGGTGGCCGCTGGGCGAAGTCACCACCACCTCGTCCGAATCGCCAAATTCGACGAATAAGTCGCCGAAGTTCCGATAGCTGCCGAAGCCGCGGTCGCCCGTTTCGTACTCGCCGTCCCAGTTGTTGTCGCCGGACCACAGGGAACTCTCGTTGAACTGGATCCGCTCGAGCGTCACGCCGCCGAAGAGCATCGCGCCCAAGCGGCCGTTGCCGATGGGCAGGGCCTCCTTGGCCCAGACGCTGGCGGGCTTGGCATACCACAGCACGCGGTGCTCCGGCGGCGGGGCCGCCGGTTCGTCCCCGGCGTTGCCCGTCGAGCCTTGGGAAAACAGGACCGCAAACGAAATCGCCGCGACGGTCAGGAGGAGAATACGTTTCATCAGCGTCTTCCTTTCAAATCTATTCAACCCAGGAACTCTTCCCACTGCGGCGGCGGAACTTCCGGCCAGTCGCGCCCCAGCCGGAAGCCCTCGGCCACGTGGGATGCCTGGAGCGATTCCTTGTCCAGCACCAACAACAGGCGGCGAAACAGGGAGGATGCCGTCAGCACGTACACGCCGGCCGTCTCCGCCAATCGCCAGCGCGTCCAGCGATCCAGCTTGGGGTACTCGCCCAGGATGCGGGCCAGCCGAGGATCGTCCCGCGGCACCGCTTGCAGCGACCGGCAGGCCAGGCAGCGGCCTCTACTGAGCGCGTAGGGGCTGACCTCCTGGCCGCATTGGGCGCACGGCACAAGCTGATCGGCCAACACTCGCTCGCCGGTGACCGTGCAGGTCCGCAGGAACTCGCCCAGCACGCGCCGCCCGGTCACCGCGCAGGTTTCCAAGTCCGCATCCAGCACTCGCCGGCCCGAACCCTCGCAGCGAGCGATCGACTCGGCCACCGTGATGCGGCCATCGTCCGTAGCCGCTACGTGATACGACTCGCGGCCCGTCACGGGACACCGAAACGGCGGAGGCGCGACAACGCCATCGACCAACTGCTGGGCCCAGACGCCGAACGGTTTTTCGACTGAACTGTCGCCGAGTTCAAACCGCAGCTTGCCACGCGCTCGCTTGCACCAGATCACCGTGGCCACCACAAAATCCGCGCGGCCGCCTTCGGCCGGCAGCGATCGGGGCTGTTCGCCGTAGGACAGCCAATCGCCCAGTTCCTCCTCGGACACGCGCGGCGGCCGGGCGGGGCACGGAGCCAGTTCGTCCACGCCAAGCGATGCCAGCAAGGCCGGCTCGATCGGCTCCCGCTGCGGCGAGGCATAGGTGTGGATCAGCCGCGCCCCCGGATCGCCGTCCTGTCCCCGGACGACGTACGTGTAACGCAGCAGCGGATGATCCTCCAGGCTACAACCGCTCAATCGCACACTGCCGCCCGTGACCCGATACGGCGCGAACAGATGCCGCGCCAGTTCGTGAACACTGACCGGTTGGCGCTTCGGCACTGCGGGAACCAACGGTCCCGACGCCCGCAAACGGTCCAGCAGCCAATCGCCCAAAGGCGAACCCACCGCCAACACTTCCGCCGCCGCGGGCCCGGCCTCGTTGCCCGCTTGGACCGTGAACCGGACCACCTCGCGGCCAGCGAAATCCCGGCGTCGATCGGCGGGCACGGGAAACTCGAACAGATTCTCTCCGCAGGGCTGCGCGGGCAGCCGCAGCGTCTCCAAGACCCAGAGCCAAAAACTCCGGATCCGGCGGCCGTCGTCCGACACAAGGGGCTCGCTTGGGTCACTCACGAATCGTCACGTCCCGTCTGCTGTTTGGGTAACTGCCCGCTCAGAAATCTCACGGTCTCCCCAGGTTCGGCTTTTTCAAAAAGCCGGGCTTCTCTTCGCCGTCTACGCTCGACTTCAAAAGACTCATGGTGGCCGTTCCGGCGCAGAATTGCAAGCTCCGTCGCCGTTCGCCTCGTCCACCTTTTGTTTCTTGGCCGCCAACCGTTGCTCCACTTCGGCGATCTCCGCACGCAGTTGTTCCAGGTCCAATTTGCGGTCCCGCAATTCCTCCTGCAGTTTGGCCAGGCGCTTGGCCGGGTCGCCTTCGAGCAGGTTGCGAACCAGGCTCAGCACCAGCAGGCCGCGGAACATCCGCTGACTCAGGCCCCGCAATCGGTACGCACGCGCCGCGCGGCTGACTTCCGACAGCCGCAGCACGCGGGCCATGCGGACCAGCCGCAGAAAGCCCACCATCGGCGCCAGAATGATGACCAGATCGATCCAGTGGTCGCGGCAATAGCGCAACTTTTTGTGGGACACCGAAAACATGATTACAAACTCGAACGCAAACGCCAGCCAGATCAGGCTCTCGCTCACCCACAAAAAAACCAGCATCGGCCAGCTGGGCGTCACGGCTCGACTCTGCCAATGCCAATCCAGCGCCAACAGCGGCAGCACGGCCAAGGCGATCAAGATCATCGGCGCGTTGAAAGCCCTTTCCAACTGCTCTTGCAGGCTACGGTCGACACGCCGCCAGCCGAGATGGGGCAGCCAGATCGAACCGCCATCGACGTGATCTCGCCCGCCCATCCGCAGCGGCGGCACCAGGCAGTACCACAGGTGCCGCCGCCAGCCCTTGCCGCCGGTCAGCGCATGAGCCGCGATTTCGCCGACAATCGCAAGGTACAACAGGCCCAGGCACCAGCCGAACCGTCGCAACGGACGGATGGCGTGTTCCGGCGGTACGACGTCCTCTGAGGCCGCGGCCTCAGCGGGGGCGGGGGATCTCGCCGCCGCCGGCAGGAATTTCGCCAAGTGCGCCACCTCGATCGAGAACGAGCACAGCATGCCCGCCAGCAAGGCCAGGAAAGCGAACGCAACCCAAAACTGGCACGGGCCCGTCCGGCGGTCCAGGCGGGTCAAGCTCACTGTCGGATTGGGGGCAAACGAATCGCTCATCGACTCACCCGCCGGTGATCGAATCCGTGAAATGCACGGCCAGCCAAATCGTCGGTTCTTCGGGGTCCGTCCATTCCACCCGGTGCCGGCAGTGGGCGGCAATCCGGACGTAATCGCCCGGCTGGAGACCGACCGGCTCCGCCGCGCCGTCAAACTGCAACCGCGCCGACCCGCGGAGGACGAGGACCCATTCATCGCGGTCCTGATCGTACCACTGGCCGTCGGGGGTGACTTGACCGGTGGAGATAATCCGCTCCAGGCGGAACCGGCCGCCGCAAATCAGCTCGTCAAACCGTTCTTCGGGCAGCGTGCCGGCGACGTCAGCGAACAGGTTCTGCACCGTCGGGGTCATAGTGTTACCTTGCCTGAAGTGGTTGCAGCCCCTAGACTACCGTGGGCGAAGATGTTGATAAAGAGGGAGTTGCGGCCAGAGGTCGCTGGAGAACAACGAACCCATGTCGATGACGGCTGTCGAAGCATTGCCGCTGGATGTCGAGTCGCTGCGGGGCGATTTTCCGATTTTGGACTCGGAGATCCACGACGGCGTGCCGCTGGTGTACTTGGACAACGCGGCGACCACTCAGCGCCCGCGGCAGGTGATCGAGGCGATGACGACGGCCTACGAACGCCAATACGCCAACGTCCACCGAGGGATTCACTACTTGAGTGAACTGAGTACCGATCTGTACGAGAACGCGCGCGAGACGGTACAGCGGTTCCTGAACGCCCGCCGTCCGCACGAAGTCATCTTTACGGCCGGCACGACGGCTTCGATCAACCTGGTGGCCCGCAGTTGGGGCGACGCGCATCTGCGTCCGGACGACGAGGTCCTGCTGACGGAGATGGAGCACCACTCGAATATCGTCCCCTGGCAGCAGTTGGCGCAGCGCACAGGTTGCCGCATCAAGTTCCTGCCCATCACCGACGACGGACAACTGGTCCTGGATGCCCTCGACGATTTCCTGACCGAACGCACTAAGCTCGTCTCCGTCGTCGCCGTCTCCAACGTGCTGGGCACGATCAACCCGGTTCCGGCGGTCATCCAGCGGGCCCACCGCGCGGGCGCTGTGGTGTTGGTCGACGCGGCGCAAAGCGCCCCGCACGGCACGACCGACGTGCAGGCCTGGGATGCTGACTTTGTCGCGTTCAGCGGCCACAAAATGGCGGGACCTTCGGGGATCGGTGCGCTGTACGGCCGCGAAACCATCCTGGAGTCCATGCCGCCGTTCCTGGGCGGCGGCAGTATGATCCACCGGGTGACGCTGGACGGATTTGAGCCCGCCGATCTGCCGTCGCGATTCGAGGCCGGCACGCCGCCGATTGTCCCGGCGATCGGACTGGCGGCCGCGGTCGAGTACTTGCAAAAGATCGGCCTGGAGAACATCCACCGCTACGAACAAGTGCTGACGCAACAGGCTTTCGAAACGATCGGCCATCTGGACGGCGCGCGGATCCTGGGACCAGCCCCTCGGCTGCGCGGCGGCATCGTCAGCTTCGTCATCGAGGGGGTCCAAGCCAACGACCTAGCGATGGCCATGGACGAGCAAGGCGTCGCCGTGCGCGCCGGCCACCACTGCGCCATGCCGCTGCACGCCCGCATGGGCGCATCCGCCAGCACGCGGGCCAGCTTCTACTTCTACAACACGCCGGAAGAAATCGAGAAACTGGGCGAGGCCCTGAAGAAGGCATTGCGCGTGCTGCGGCGCAAACCGTAGCATGAGGGGATAGCCTGCCCCTGGCCGTACGTGCATCGTTCCCAGGTTCCGCCCGGCTTAGCAGTGTTCGAGAAGCAACTGTCGCCGCGTCAAAGTAGCCATCACACTCCGTGTGATGATCGGCAAGAAACACTGGGCAGCACACTCCGTGTGATGATCGGCAAGAAACACTGGACAGTCATTTCTCGAACGCTGCTTAGGATCGGCGAATCAATAACTGTCCCGTTCTTGTTGGCGATCATCACGCGG
>CAYPGE010000369.1:0-9507 GCA_964409865.1 uncultured Pirellulaceae bacterium | reverse complement strand
CGGCCAGTCGTGCTGGGTCAGGATCGGCACGGCCTGGCGGTCGAGGTCGTAGCCGCTGTTCCCCGCCAAACGCCGCAGCAGGTGCTCGGTCAGCGCGGGAATGTCCTCGCGGCGCTCGCGCAGCGGCGGCACGCGGATCCGCAGCACGTCCAACCGGTAATACAGGTCCTGGCGAAAGGTGCCGGCGGCGATCTTGTCCAGCAGGTTCAGCTTCGTGGACGCGACGATTCGCACGTTGGCCTTGATCGGCTTGCTGCCGCCGACGCGTTCAAAGACCTTTTCTTCGATCGCCCGCAACAGCTTGGCTTGCTGTTCCAGCGGGATGTCGTCCACGTCGTCCAGGTAGATCGTGCCGCCTTCGGCCAGTTCGAAGCGGCCCTTGCGACCCTGGTCGGCGCCCGTGAACGAGCCCTCCTCGTGACCGTACAGTTCGCTTTCGATCAGCGTGGCGGGCAGCAACGTACAGCCGACCTTGACCAGCGGGCCGCGACAGCGGTGCGAGCAACGATGGATCACGGAGGCCAGCAGGTCTTTGCCCGTGCCCGTCTCGCCGCACAGCAACACGTTGGCATCCGTGCGGGCGCTGATGCGGACCATCCGCTTGACGCGCTGCATCGCCTCCGAACACCCGATGATTTCCCGATCGACTTCGTCCTCGGCCGGCCCCTCGGACGTCACGGCGGCGGACTCTTCGCCCGCCTCGCGCCGTTGCTGGGCGATTCGGTCGATGATCGGAAACAAATCTTCGTTGCGGAACGGCTTGGTGACGAAATCCGTCGCCCCCAGCTTCATCGCCTCGACGGCCACGGGAATGCTGCCGTAGGCGGTCATCAGAACGAATTCGACGCCGGCCGACGGGCCTTCCTTGACGCGCTTGAGCAAATCGAGTCCGTCGGTTTTTGGCATCTTGATATCGGTGACGACCACGTCGAACAACTCGCGGTCCAGCAGTTCCAGGGCCTGCTGCCCGTCGGCTGCGGTCACGACTTCGTGCCCTTGGCCGGACAAATCGTCGGCCAGCGTGACGCGTTTGATCTTTTCGTCGTCGACAACCAGAATTCTCATCGCCGCAGTGCATCCTCAGAATTGGGTTGGCCCAGGTTTTGTCACTCGTCAAAGTAGCCGTCACGCTCCGTGTGACGATGAGCAAAAAACAGTAGCCGTCACACTCCGTGCAACGATCGGCAAAAAACACCGGGCAGTTGCTTCTCGAACACCGCGTCAGATCGCACCCGCAAGGACGCGGACGTACAGGATTATATCGGTCCGGGAGCGATTCGGGAGCCCTGCGGTCCAGCCTAAACCGGCAGACTTGAATCATCGAATTCTGTGCCTCGCCGCCCGAAACGGCTGGATAGGACATTCCCCTGCCCTGAATCCTTTGCCCTTTGTTTCGGCTCCCGCGCATGCGGTCTTGACTGCCGGGCCAAGTCCGTGACGTGGCTTGGCTGCTTGCCGCGCCCGTTTCCTGTATACTGGTTGGTCGCCGCTTCGCTTCGTCCGCAAGGCCCGGCACATTTTTCGACTCACTGCGATCCCTTGACGGAGGCGTCCATGTCCCTGAAATTCCTGCTGGTTCCGATTCTGGTGCTTTCCGCCACGTGGGCATCTGCCGAACCTCCGAAGCTGGCCTTCCAGCCGGCTGGCGAGGGGCTGTACGACTTCGACACGGGCTTGTTCAAAGGCCGGCTCAAGGTGGACGGCAAGTACCAAGGGGTGTATCCGCTGATCGACCGCGCTACAGGCACGGACTTGACGCCTCCGCCGGGCGTGTTCAGCCCCTACCGCGTCTTGACGACAAACCGGCGGTACGGCAACGCGGCCCGCGACTGGCCGACGGAGACTCGGCTTCTGGACAGCGGTGGCGTCGAGGCACATTGGCCGCCGGCGGAAGAGCATCCGCTGGAGATGACCGCCGTCTATCGCTGGACCGCGTCCGACACGCTCGATCTGGAAGTCGCGGTCAAGCCCCAGCAAGCGATGCCGTGTTTCGAGTTGTTCGTGTCGTCGTACTTTGCCAAGGGCTTCCGAGCGTCGGTCTATCTGCCCGGTGACGGCGGAAAACCCGCGGGGTTTGTCCCGGTCGATCGACCGCCGGATTCTCTCGGCGGATACGTAATGTTCCCTCGGGATGAAGCGGCCTCGCGCATGATTCGGGACGGCCGTTGGACGATCCCGCCCAGCCCGGTGGACTGGGCCATGCCGCGTCATTTCGCCGCACCGCTGGCCCTGCGGCGCGACGAAACCCAGGATCTGACGGCCTTGATGATGTGTCCGCCAGGCGACTGCTTCGCCGTCTCCAGCCCCTGGAACCCGGACACGCCCGAGGCCGGCGGCTACCGTTCGCTGTACCTCTCGCTTTTGGGCCGCGACCTGAAGGCCGGCGAAACGGGCCGTGCTCGTTGCCGCCTGATCCTGCGCCGACACCTGACAAACGACGACGCAGTGCGCTGCTACCGCGAGTACTCAGCCCGCTCGATCAGCGACTGAGACACCCCCACTTCCCTTGAGAATAGCGTCCAGCGGTTGGCCGAGAATTTGCCACAAAAACCCAGTCGCCACGCCCCGCGTCCGCTGGCTTGGCAGTTGGTGCTTGCGGACGGATGCGGAAGATGGCAGACTGTTTGGATCCGTGAGGCACGAAGGAGAGACCGATGGCCAACGCATCAAGACGCTCGTTTCTGAAAACAGTGGCCGCGGGGGTGGCGGGAGCGGGGCTCGGATGGGCGAGCCGAGAAGCCATCGCACAGGTTCCGGGCCAGCGGCCGCAGCAGGCGGAAGGCGTGCGCGTCCTCAATCCGCGGACGCGCGTCCCGCTGTCGTTCATCATCGACGATTCGACGTGCCTGGTGAACCTGAACCGCTTCGCCATCCCGCAGTTCGCCGCCGCCTGGAACGACAAGCAGTACCAGCACGACTGGCGCAGCATGCCCGTCGAGATCCCCGATGATTTCGTTCGCAAGTTTGGCCAGTGGTGCGGCGAGCAAGCCGTGAAGGGCAAGTACAGCGTTGTGCCATATCCCGCCTGCGTCGGCCGACTGGATCGCGAACTGCCCGGCTGGACGCGAAAGGACGTCGACGCCAGCATCGAACTGGTCCGCTCGCTGCTGCTGCCCAACTGGGACATCCACCCCGAAATCGTGACCCACACCTGGGCGATCGACACCAAGACCGGCCATCCGTATCCCGAACGCAGCCTGCGCTACCAGGAGAACTGGGGCTGGTCGGAAGGGAAATCGGTGGACCAGTTGGCGGACTACCTGTGCTATGGGCTGCGGATCCTGCAGAACGTCGGGCTGCCGTGCGAAGGGATCACGACTCCCGGCGGGTTCGGCTCGCGCGTGCTGCCCGAGTTGGCTCAAGCCACGCTGTTGTCGTGCCGCGAGGTCTTTCGGGCCGAGATCCCGCATTACTTTCGGCATGCCTATGAACGCGGCGACCGCAGCGTCGCGCCCCAAGTCGAGTATGCCTCCGAACTCGCCGGCCCGGATCCGCGCTGCGTCGTGTCGATCATCGCCTGCACCGGCGACTGGACCGGTGGCTGGGACGCCTCGCGGCCGGGCGAAGTCGATCGTTACATTACGGCCGATCTGTCGAAGGGCCGGATGGTCGAGGTCATCGAGCGTGGCGAACCCGCGATCATGGCTTCGCACTGGACCGGGATCTACTTCAACGGTCAAGAAGAAGGCTTTCGGACGTTCCAGGAGGCGGTCCGCCGCTTACACGCCAAATACGATCACTTGCTGTGGATGAAGCTCAGCGAGATTGCCCGCTATTGGGCCGCGAAGGAGTTGACCGCCATCGAAAAACAAGACGGGACCGTCAGTTTCCAGGCGCCTTTTTCGAGTCCGACTTTCACCGTTCACATCGCCGCTCAGGGTGAGGCACGGCCCCAATTGACGATCGGCGACAAGCCCCAAAAACTCGATGAAGTGGCGAAGTGTCTGGACCTCAAGCCCGGCACGTGGACGCGCGACCGACAGGGAGTCATCGTGTGCTTCGACCTGCCCAAAGGGCTGTCCCGGATTCAAGTCTAAGATAATCTCGAATCGTCTTGGAGCCGAACCAGCATTGCGGAAAGGGATGTGCCATGAATCGACGACACGTATGCGCCGGGTTCTGCCTGGCGTGGCTGACGGTAGTACTGGGCGGCGCAGCGGCTTTGGCGGCCGACAAGCCGGACGTGTTGTTCATCGCCATCGACGACCTGAACGACTGGACCGGTTGCCTGGGCGGGCACCCACAGGCCAGCACGCCGCACCTGGATCGCCTGGTAGCCCGCGGGACATTGTTCACCAACGCCCAATGCGCCGCGCCGGCCTGCAACCCGTCGCGGGCGGCGTTGATGAGCGGCCTGCGGCCGTTCACCACCGGGGTCTACAACAACGGTCAGCCCTACGGGTTGCCGCTGAAGGACGCTCTGACGTTGAATCGCTACCTGATGCGGCAGGGCTACCACGTTGCAGGCGGGGGCAAGATCTATCACGGCGGCGGCGGATTGCCTGATGAAAACAAGAAGGACTGGCACGAGTACTTCAACCGCGGCGGCGATCCGCAACCGCCGGTCAAGTCGGTCAGCGGCCTGAACATGTCGCATTTCGACTGGGGGCCGCTGGACGCGGCCGACGAGGAGATGGGCGATTATCGGCTGGTCAGCTGGGCGTCCGAACAACTCCACAAGCAACACGACAAGCCGCTGTTCCTGGCCGTCGGATTCGTCAAACCGCATCTGCCGTGGTACGTGCCCCGCAAGTATTTCGAGATGTTTCCGCTGGATTCCATCCAATTGCCGGTCGTCAAGGAAGACGACCTGAACGACGTACCGGCCGCCGGTGTCAAGATGGCCAAGCCGGAAGGCGACCACCGGGCCGTGGTGACGAACAACCAATGGAAGCAAGCGGTCCAGGGATATTTGGCGACGATCAAGTTCCTGGACGAGCAGATCGGCCGGCTGGCGGAGGCGGTGGACAAATCGGGCCGGAGCGAACGGCTGGTGATCGTGTTGTGGTCCGACCACGGCTGGCACCTGGGCGAGAAGCAACACTGGCGAAAGTTTGCCTTGTGGGAGGAAGCCGCCAGGGCGCCCTTGGCATTCATCGCTCCCGGAGTCACCAAGCCCGACACGCGGTGCGACGCCGCCGTCGACTTTATGAGCATCTACCCGACGCTGGTCGATTTAATGGGGTTGCCGATTCCAGAGCACATTCAGGGTCCGTCGCTCAGGCCGCTGTTGGAGAATCCTCAATCGGCTTGGGACCGCGTGGGGTTGACAACGCACGGCCGGGGCAACCACGCCGTCCGCGATCTGCACTGGCGCTACATCCGCTATGCCGACGGCTCCGAGGAACTGTACGACCACCGCAACGATCCGTACGAATGGACGAATTTGGCGGGCCGGCCGGAGCATGCGGCGGTCCAACGCCGGCTCGCCGCGCAACTGCCCGCCGAAGAGGCCGCCAACGCACCGTCGGAACCGGCGAAAAAGGCCAAGCAGAAACCTGACCAGCGCGGCAAGAAGGCACGCGCCGGCGGTGACCGGGAAGATGCCTAAGTTCGACACGCTTTCTAGGAGGCAGGCTATGTCACAGATCACGCGCAGAGAGTTCGTCGGTCGGTCGATTCAGGGAACTGCGTTGGCGGCTGCCGCGGTTACGCTGCCGTCTGCCGCACGCGGAGCGCAAGCCGCCAGCGCCGCCGACAAGGTCGTTTTGGCCTTGCTCGGTGCCGGTGGCCGTGGGACGCAGGTGGCCCTGAACCTGGCATCGCTGGAGAATGTTGAGTTCAAATCTGTCTGCGACCTGGAATCGTCCCGTGCCGGGAGGGCGGCGACCGCTCTGGAAAAAGCGCAAGGCAAGCTCCCTCAGACCACCGCGGACATGCGTACGGTGTTCGACGACAAGGACGTCCACGGCGTGCTCGTCGCGACACCGGAACAGTGGCACGCGCTGGCCACGATTTGGGCCTGTCAGGCCGGGAAAGATGTGTACGTGGAAAAGTGCATCTCGCGGCGCGTCGAAGAAGGCCGCAAAATGGTCGAGGCGGCGCGCAAGTACCAGCGCGTCGTGCAAGCCGGGACGCAGCATCGCAGCACGCCGTACATGATCGCCGCACGGCAGTACATCCAGGACGGCCAGTTGGGCGAGATCTTCTACGTCAAGGTGTGCAACATGCTGCCAAGCACCTACGGCGGGTATCCCTTGAAGGCTGTCCCGAATACCGATCCGCCTGCCGGTTTCGACTGGGACCAGTGGCTCGGCCCGGCGCCCGACCGGCCCTACAACGCCCAAGTCCACCGCAACTGGCACGGCTATTGGGATTTTTCCGGCGGGAATTCGTCCGATGGCATCCATCAGCTCGACTTGTTCCGGATGCTGGTGGGCGAGCCGCCGCATCCGCACACCATCACCTGTCTCGGCGGACGCTGGCGGTACGAGGATGACGGCCAGATGCCCGACATGCAACTCGTCTCGTTCCAGTGGGACAAGCTGGCGATGAGCTTCGAGAACTCCGGCTTTACGCCGGTCCTGACGAAGGAGCCGGCGAAGATCCACCCGGAGGACAAGCTGCCCAACTGGCTGCAGAGTTCCACACGGATCGAGGTCTACGGGACCAAGGGCGTGATGTACCTCGGACGGCATTTCCTGGGCTGGCAAGTCCTGGTCCCCGGCAGCAAAATCGCGGCGGAAAAGTTCGACCCGGATCAAGGCATGTATCACTACCAGAACTGGGTCGACTGTATCCGCAGCCGGAAGCGAGCCAACGCCGACGTCGAAGTCGGCCACATGGGCGCTTGCCTGGAACACCTGGGCAACATCGCTTACCGGATGGGCAATCAACAACTGAAATTCGATCCGCCGACGGAGAAGTTCATCGGCAACGACGCAGCCAACGAATACCTTCCGGCCGCGGGCCGCAAGCACTACCGGATCCCCGACGTGCTGTGAGCCGCCCCGTCCTCGATACCGCAATTGTCTGTAGCCGTGTTCGCCGGCCCGTCGGCGGGCACGGTGCTTGACTCGTTACCCTGGATTACCTAGCGAGGGAGAAAACCATCATGCGAGAAGTCAGTACGAATGCCGCGTCGCGCCGCGAGTTTCTGCACAGCACCGGTCGGACTGCCGCGGCGGCTGCCCTGGTGGCCGGGGGCATCATTCCCCACGTCCATGCCGCGGAAGACAACACAATCCAAGTCGCCCTGATCGGCTGCGGAGGACGCGGCACCGGTGCGGCACAGAACGCCCTGTCCGTCCCCAACGGCCCCGTCAAATTGGTCGCGATGGCCGATGTCTTCGAGCGCAAACTCGACTCCAGCTACAAGAACCTGCAGCGGTCCGGCGACAAATTCGATGTCCCGGAAGATCGGAAGTTCCTCGGCTTCGATGCCTACCAGAAGGCGATGGACTGCCTGAAGCCGGGCGACGTGGCCATCTTGGCGACGCCGCCCGCATTCCGCTGGGTGCATTTCACGTATGCGATCGCCAAGGGCCTGAACGTGTTCATGGAAAAGCCCGTCACCGTCGACGGCCCGACCACCCGGAAAATCATCGCGCTGGCCGAGCAAGCGGACAAGAAAAACCTCAAGGTGGGCGTCGGCCTGATGATCCGGCATTGCCGAGGGCGCCAGCAGTTGCTGCAGCGGATCCAGGACGGCGAGATCGGCGAGATCATCGCGCTGCGGGCCTACCGGATGGGGGGCGGGGGCGGCCAAACCGGGCCCAAGCCGGCCGAGACCAGCGAACTGATGTACCAGATCCAACGCTTCCACAGCTTCCTGTGGGCCAGCGGCGGCGTGTACAGCGACTTCTACATCCACCAGATCGACGAATGCTCGTGGATGAAGGGGGCGTGGCCGATTCAAGCTCAAGCGACGGGCGGCTACCACTACCGCGGCGACAAAGTGGACCAGAACTTCGACAACTACGCCGTCGAGTACACCTACCCGGACGGCGCCAAACTGTTCTATTACGGCCGGCAGATGCCCGGCTGCTTTAACGATTTTGCCAGCTACGCCCTGGGTTCCAAAGGCTCGGCCGTCATCTCGACGTCGGCCCACACGCCCGGCAAGGTCCGCACGTTCAAGGGCCACAACATGACGCCGGAGGCCCAGCTGTGGGCCTTTCCACAGCCCGAGCCGAATCCGTACCAGCTGGAATGGGACGATCTGATCGAGGCCATTCGCCAGGACAAGCCCTACAACGAAGCCAAACGCGGAGCCGAGGCGAGCATGGTCACGTCCATGGGCCGCATGGCTGCTCACACCGGCCGCATCGTCACCTTTGGCGAGATGCTGAACTGCGAACACGAATTCGCGCCCGATGTGGACAAACTAGTCAACGAGGACTCGCCCGCCCCCGTCCAGTTGCAGGACGACGGCAAGTACCCCGCGCCAATGCCGGGGATCAAGACCAAGCAGGAGTACTAGTGCCGTTTCCAGTTGCCAACTTTCCTGCTCGCTGGCAAGAGAAAAAGTAGGCCGGAACAAGTCCCCGCAGTTCCGGCAGAAATCACCGCGGTAAAAAGCCAGGGGCGAAACCAGCCGCAACTGCGTTTCGCCCCCAAGGCGTTCTCAGTTTCTCTTGCGGACGGCCGGCCGTCTAGCGAGCGGCAATTTGGCCGATCGTGGCCGACCCGAATTGCCCCGCCAGAACTTGGACGTACTGCTGGTCGGCTTGGCTCAGGCGGTTCATGTCCACCGTCGTCGTCTTGCCGGTGTCCTTCAGCAGCCGGACCTGTCCGTCGAGGATGGCGACCAACTTGGCCGTGATCCGGTACTTGCCCGTGTTGTCCACCCAAGTTCGCATGGACAACTCGACGGGCTCACGCTGCAGCGAGCTGAACGGATCGTCTGCCGCGGGCTTGGCCTGGGGAGCCGGTTCCGGCTTCGCGGCGGGCGGGCCGAACAGATCGTCCAGGTTCGTTTTGGCCGGTTCCGCTTTGGGCTCGGCCGCCGGAGCGGGTGCGGGCTTCGCCGGTGCGGGCGTTGGAGCGAACAGATCGTCCAGACTTGGCTTGGCCGCCTCCGCCTTGGGCTCGGCCGCTGGGGCGGGCGCCGGCTCGGGGGCCGGGGCGGGCGCCGGCTCGGGGGCCGCTGCCGGGGCAGGCTCAACGGCCATCGCGGGCTCCTTCGCGGGCTCCTTCGGCAGGTCGCCGAACAAGCTGTCGAGCGGATCCTTCGCGGGCGCGGCTGGCTTGGCTTCGGCCGGCTTGGCTTCGGCTGGTGCCGGCTCCGCCGGTTTTGGTTCGGCCGGCGGGGCTTCGGCGGGCTTGGGCTCCGCGGGTTTCGCTTCGGCCGGCGGGGCTTCGGCGGGTTTGGGCTCCGCGGGTTTCGCTTCTGCGGGCATGGCCTCAGCCGGTTTTGCTTCCGCGGGTTTTGCTTCTGCGGGCTTGGCCTCCGCCGGTTTTGCCTCCGCCGGAGCCGGCTCAGCGGCTTTCGCCTTCGGCTTGGCAGGCTTCGGAGCCTCCTTGGGCTGATCCACGGGCTTGGGCGCGGGCTCCGCGGGCTTCGCC
>CAYPGE010000368.1:0-9540 GCA_964409865.1 uncultured Pirellulaceae bacterium | reverse complement strand
TGGGCAACACCTTCAAGGCCACCAATCGGCCGAGGTTGGTTTGCCGCGCCTTGTACACGGCCCCCATCCCGCCCTCGCCGAGTTTCCCCAGTAGCTGGTATTCTCCCACAGGGCGCAAGTCAGGAGGCAAGGAAATGGTGACGGTGGAGTCTGCCTCAGACGCGATCAGCGAACTGACTGCGGCCTGGACTTGGGCGACGGCGGCAGCACAACCAGGCTCGTCCAGAAACGGCTCCTGCTGGGAGCGTGAAGCCCGGAGCTGATTGACCAGCGTGTCTTCGCTGTCACGAATCGTCTTCAGTTCGGCTTGGCAAGCCGGACAGGAGGCCACGTGCAAGGTGACCGCGTCGGCGGAGGTCTCGGTCAACTCGCCGGTCTGGTAGGCCACCAGCATCTCGTGACGTGGACATTTCGAATCGTTCATGATCGTGCTCCTGGTCAATCTCCGACTACGCCGAGGTGTTGTTGTCCATGCTCCGTTGTCCTGGGCGACCGTTGTGCGGTGTCCTGGTTGCTCTCGGTCGCTATTAGTAACAACGCAGGCAGTACGTTCGATTTTTTTCAACGATCCGATAGAAAGCTAGAATCGCGCTGTGGCCGGTCTCGGATCGAGCCACGCTGTTGGAGACCTACGGTCGGGCGTTTCGGCGGGTTCGGGAGACCCTCGCCGAACTTAGCCTTCTATCGGATCGTTGATTTTTTAAGGATGGCGCGCCGCGTAGGACGGGATGAACCACAACGGCGTCTAAGTTGTTGACTTCTCGGAAGTTGCGTTTTTTCGTGCGCGCGTGTTTGCGCGACCACGTGGTCGAGTTGCGGAGGGACTGGCCTACGTGGGTTGGTCAGCCCATCCCTGGATTTCACTACGCAAGCGGCGACGGACGCGGTAGGCGGCGTCATAGACCGCCTTGACGGACAATTCCAGCTCTTGAGCCACGGCGGCCGGGTCGCGGTTCTCGACGGTAACCAGCCAAAAGGCATCCCAGGTCTTTGGTTCGACGGACGCTTGGACCAATTCAACCGCCCGGTGCGGCAACTGGCCTTCGTAGACCCGGCCGGCAGTCGGGTCTGATGGTTCACCAGCGTCGGCGGCGACTTGGGCCAACTGGATGAGGGCGTCCGTGCCGCCTCGGGCCTGTGGCACATTCTGCTGGCGGCGAGCATGGTCACGGATCTTGTTCCGCGTGATCGTCCACAGCCAACCGCGAAGACTATCGCCAGTCCGTTCGCGATGGAATTTCTCCATGCCGCCCGCTACGGCGGCGAAGACCTCCTGAGCGATGTCGGCGGCATCCTGGGCCTTCAGGCCAAAGTGTCGGCACCATTGGTAGAGCAGCGGCGTGTACCATTCGACCAGATGCCGCCACGCTTCAGAATCGCCAGCCTTAACGCGCTCGATCAATCCGCTGGACGTCGATTTGGAGCTGTCCAACGTGGCCACATCAGGGTTCAAGGTGTCCGGTGGCATGCGAGATCCAGAAGAAAGGAAAAACTCCTGCCGGCAACGGGTCGCACGAACGCAGGGCTAAGCACCGTTCGAGAAATAACTGTCCGATTTGTGCGTGGCGTAAGCTTCCAGCTTGCGGCAGATAGCGGGATCGCAAGCTGGAAGCTTACGCCACTTATTTCTCGAACGGTGCTAAGTTTAACTTCGAGCCGGATTCCCTGCAACGCGCCTAGCAACGCTCACGAAGTAAACGCCCCATTTGACTCCTGTTCGTTCAACGGCAAGCCGCAGGCGCAACCAAACGAATTCAGATCTTTGAACAGGAGGCAACAGAGGGAACGGAGCGGATGCCCTTTCTCTGTTGTCTCTGTTTCCTCCTGTTCAAAATGCGTGCAGGAAAACAAGAAATCGCGGACGTCGTACGAGGAGATTATTCCGTGATCGCTGCTACGGTGTTATGCTGGTGGGCAACCTGGCTCGACTACCGCGAATGGTTTTGCCAAAGGAACCTGCTATGCGACCGATCAAAGTTTTGGGTATCGCTGCCGTCCTGTTCGTACAGTTCGCCACCGCACGGGCCGCGGAAACCGGTTCCAGCCCGGATCAGCCCGCGGTCCGCGTGGAGAAAGACGTGACGTATCTCGACGCCGAGCGTGCCGAGAAGGCCGATCTGTATCTGCCGCCGGCATTCGAACCGGGGAAGAAGTACCCCGGCATCGTGATCATTCACGGCGGCGGCTGGACGGGCGGCGACAAAGGCGCGGCCCGCGAAAAGAACATCGGCACCACGCTGGCCGCGCACGGCTACGTGTGCATGTCGATCAACTATGCCCTGGCCAAGGCCGGCTCGCCGACCTTTCCCCAGAACATTCAGGACTGCAAGCGGGCGGTGCGCTGGCTACGGAAGAATGCGGCACGATTCCAACTGGATGCCGCGCACATCGGAGCGATCGGCGGCTCGGCGGGCGGGCACCTGACCGCCCTCCTGGCGGTGAGCGGTCCGGACGCGGGACTCGATCCCAGCGAGGATGCCGAGTACTCCTGCCGCATCCAGGCCGCCGTGCCGATGTATCCCCACTGCGCCGCCTCGTGGGAAGGCCAGGTGCCGCCGAAACCCTATCCGAGGCTGCCCATGTTCGCCAAGTCCCAGGCCGAGGCGCCGGCGCTGTGGGACTCCGCCTCGCCGATCAAACAGCTATCGAAGGACGATCCGCCCCTGCTGATCCTGCACGGCACCGCCGACACGACCACACCGCTCGATCAGTCGACGCGATTTCACGAAGCGGCCGAGCAGATCGGCGTGCAGAGTCAGCTGATCGTCATCGAGGGCGCTCCCCACAGCTTCCACCTTCAGCCCAAGCAGCGAGATCTCCGGCCGGACGTGCTGACGTTCTTTGACAAGTATTTGAAGCCTCACCATTGAGCAAAGAAATGACTCTCCCATTCGCATCTCGAAAGCCCGTTCGCCGATGCGTCAGGCGGGCAAACTGGACGTCATCGCAGAGGGCGCCAAGCGGGGACGAGTTTCCCCGTCTTGCCGGCAGCGGAATGATCGGCCAACGCCTCTTTCATCACGCGCCGCATGGCTTCATGCTTGACGAATTCGTCGAAGCTGCAGACGCTCAGCGCGGACAGGCCCGCGTGCTGGCGGATGATCGCCAGTTCCTCGGCCAACCGCTCCGGCGGTTTGTCGGCGTTTGGACGCCCCACGTACAGTCCGAAGAACGGCACGCCCCGCGCTCCGGGAAACGGGCTCCCGGTGCGCTGGATAACTCGGCGTGTGTGGTCCGCGATCTTGTCCGCGCTCCAGTATGGCTCGAAGAACCACGCCACCGTCTCGCAGCAGGTGTCCACGTCCAGCCGCCAGCCATACACCGGTTCTGGTAGGAACGTGGGGTACACGTGGATAGTCACCTTGACGCCGGGACGCACGCCGCGGGCGTAGCGAGACAGTTCGTTGATCGTCTCGACCAGCGTGTCTCGCGAGAATTGCTCCAGGGCCTGCTCGCGAGGCACGTCCGGATGCTGTTCACGATACGCATCGAAAAGCTCCAGCGAGCGGGGACACCGACAGCAGCGGTAGTTCTGATAGCCGAAGAAATCCAGCCCCACGCCGGTCAGGTCGGGACAGGCGGTGAGCATCTCGGCGATCTGCTTCCGGCACCAGGCGATCGTCTCCGGCCGGTGGAAGCACAGCAGGCGGGCTTGCAGCACGTCGTGATCGGGCGACGCGGGATCGCGGCGCGCGGGCAGCGGTTCGCCGCCGAACTGGTAGCCACCTTTCTTCGGATCTTCGGCTGTCCGCAGCTTCTGCAGAGCGGCCTCGTCTTCGGCGCTCATGACTTGCGCCAGCGGGGCCAGATCGGCGTCTTTGTCGGGGACGATCGGGCTGAACCAGCAGTAGCTTTCGATGCCCGCCGCCTTGGTCATGGCCGACCACTGCTTCATCCGTTCCACGGGCCCGTGAAAAATGAGCGCGTTGAAGCCGATCTCGCGGGCACAGGCGATGGTCTCCTCGGGCTTCCCCATCGACGCCCAGCCACTGCGCCACACCGGCGGCTCGGCGGCCGGCAGCGATCCTGCCAGCAGCATCACCAGAAGCATCCCCACCGTCCAAAAGACGTCGACGTTCCAGCTCGGCGTCTTCCGAAACGCCGGGCGTCTTTTCCGCGGCCGACTCGTGAGGGTGGGCTTACGCATTTCCGACTCTCTCCTCGAAGACGACACTTTGAATTTTGGCCACATCCACGTCGCGCGGCTCGATGTCCTGCTGAACCGCCTGCGCCGCAGCCACGCCGGCAGCCACCCCCGTGGCCATCGCGATGACTTGCACGCGGTACGAGGCCATCGCTTCGTGGCTGCCGCTGATGCAGCGGCCGGCGACCAGCAAGCCACGAACGCGGTGGGGCACGAGACAATCATACGGGATATCGTAGGGCTTGACTTCCGGGTCCTTTCCCAGCGGATGCGCGGCCGACACGCCTTGGGCCTGCCCGATTCCATCGGGATTGTGGATGTCGATCGGGAACGACGCCCCGCGCACGACGGCGCGCGGCGACGGTCTGCCGGACATCAGGTCTTCCACCGCCAAGGACCCGACGCCGCGAATTCTGCGCGTCTCCCGCACTCCAATCACAGCCGGCATCCCGCTCACATAGGCGTTCTGAAAGCCGGGCGCGTGTTTGCGGAGAAAATCGAGGATCGGCTGCACTTGCCGCCTGCCTTCCAGTTCCGCCTGAGTCAGATCCCGCACCTGGGTGCCGTCCACGCGATTGACCTGGGTGGCGTTGATCACCCGTTGGTCATCCCGTTGCGACAGGTATGTCCGCACCATGCCGACGGTGGAGGGCAACTCGCCACAAGCGTTGGCCTCCTTGGTCACCTCGTTCCACGTGCGGCCGTCGGGAAAGCGGAATGCCTTGCGACCGCGTTTGGCCTCCATCGACTCCGCGTGGTCCACGCCGGACACGCGGAACATGATGGTCATGGGTTGAACCAGCCCGTCGGCGGCCCACTTCGGCCCGGCGCCGCGGCCCTGGTCGAACTCCGCGCCCGCCCCGGCGGCCACGTCGCCGTCACCCGTGGCGTCGACGGTGACTCGCGCCGACACCGCGATCATCCCCTGTTTCGTCAGCAACCGGACGCCGCTGACGCGTGGGCCGTCGAGCAACGGTTCGGCCATCCAGGCGTGCAGCAAGACCTGGCAGCCGGCCGTCTCAAGCAGTTCCGTGTACTTCAGATCGATGAACTCATAGTCCACGCGGCGGCCGCCGATGTGTTCGAGGATTTCGTCGACCCAGGCGCTGCGGACCTGGCCCATCAGCGGTCCCACCATCGCCTGGACTGCCATTCCGCCCAAGCGGCCGTAACGTTCCACGAGCAGCGTCTTGGCGCCGCGTCGAGCCGCCATCATCGCCGCTGCGATCCCCGCCGGCCCTCCGCCGCAGACCAACACGTCCACCGCCGGCCATTCCTCTCCCGTCTTGCCGGGGGCCGAAGTATCCTCCGCCGCATAGTCGAACGGCGTGCCCACACCTGAGATCGCGCCGAAAGCAAGACATTTGAGCGTGTCTCTGCGGTTCCAGTGGTTCATCTTGATGCGTTCCCTGTTTCTGCACGTCGTTCGTATTTGCCACTCAGAGTCGGGTTTTCGGCCGACGGTTGCCTAGTTCCCCTTAGCCGGCTGTGCAGAGGGCGCAGGCTTGGGGCGGACCTGGTGCCGGACCGGCCAGCTGGCCCGGTCGTCGCTGGCGTACAGGCCGATTCTCTCGATCGGGATCCGCTGGAAGCCGAGTTTCCAAGCGGGCGAGTCCTCGCGCAGCTGGAAGTTCAGACGTTCTGCATCGACGAAGTGCGGGTCCTGGTCCGTCAAGTTGTCGACGAACTTGACGCCGGGCTTGGCCTTGGCTTCGACCTCGTCCCACGTGCCGCCCCAGCACAGGTTGCGGGCGACAAGGTTATTCCGAGGTTCGGCGTAGTTGCCCTCCAAGTACGTCAGCAGTTGCGGATAGCGGCTGCGCCACGGTTCGTCTTGGTACGGCACGGCTTCGAGCCGCTCCTTCATGATGGGCACGGACGCCGAGGCCCAGCCCATCATCCGTGCATCGACGTGCAGAGCCGGCTTGCAGTCCACGAAGATGTTGTTTTCGACCACGTTGTCGTGGCCGCCGCCGATGAACGCCGCCCGCGGCACCTGATAGAAGACATTGCCGAAGATGGTCGCCGAGCAGAACATGTCGTCCAGGTAGACGCCGTTGCAGCCCCGGCCCTCGAAGCCGTAGACGTGATGGAAGTAGTTGTAGCGGATCGTATGTCCGCGCATGGCCGGATTGTAGCCGGCGTACATGATCCCGGCGTCGTTGGCGCCCTGGACCACGCTGTGGAATTCGTTGAACTCGAACAGATGGTCGTTGCCGCCCCACATGACCGCCATGTGCGGGGCGTCGTGGAACAGGTTGTGGGTCACGCGGTTGCCCACGCCGTCCACGTTCACCCCCGGTTTGCAGATCGGATTCCAGCGGCCGAACTGGAACAGGTGGCAATTGTCCATGTACAAGCCCGCCGGAGTCAGCGTCCGCCGGTCTCCGCCGGACAACGAGACCCCGCCGTCGGCCAGGTTGTACAGATCGCAGCCGACGACGCCGCTCTCCCGGCCGCTCAGGCTCACCGCCCATCCGCCGGTGTTGCGGATCACGCAGCCGACCACGCGCGTCTGGCTGCCGCCGGCGATCGTGACGGCCGTGCCGCGGCAGGTTTCCAGCGTCATGCCGCGGAGCGTGACGTACGCAACATCCTTCATGGTCACAAGTTTGGGCAGCACCGAGATCATCGGCTTGCCGTTCTCGATCGGCGCCGGCGGCCAGAAGTACAAGATGCCCGTCTGCCGGTCCAGGTACCATTCGCCCGGCCGGTCGAGTTCGGTCAGCAGATTGTAAGCATAGTACCAATGGCCCTTGCGGAACCCGAAGGCGTGCTGCGGCTGGGCCTGGAGCGTGATGACGCGATTCTCCGTGTCGATCGACGCGACCTTCAGCCGCTGGTCGGCCCAATCCCAGAACCAATAACCCTGGAGCATGACGTCCTGCGCACCGCTCCAGCGCTTGGGCCGGTCGCCATCGTAGGTGAAAATGCCTTCACGGCAGCCTTTCGTGCCGCGCACGTCAACCGGCGTTGGACCGAGCACGTCGACGATCTTGACAAAGCCTTCGTTCGGCCAGCGTGCCAGGGTCATGGGCCGGTCCTGGAAGAAGAGTTCCAGTCCCGGTTCCGACTGGCCCCATCGCGGACCGGGCTTCATCTCGCCCAAGTCCGCAACGCCCTGGGCCTTGAGGTCCGCCTGCAACACGTGGCCGCGGGCCGCTTCGTCCAATCGTGCCAGCACCGCCGCATCGGTGACCGGCTGCCAACCCGTCACCACGCGACCGCCGACCAGACGCACTTCGGCGCCCTTGCGTGCCCGGTAGACAATCGGCGTGTGCTCGGTCCCCGAATCCTGCTGAACCAGTTCCAGCGACCGGGCCAACTCGTACACGCCGGCGGCCAGTTCCACTGTGACTCCGCCCTGCGGTAACGGCCGCGCCTGCTTGATCTGGCGAATGGCGTCGCGAGCCCGCTCGATCGTGGCGAACGGGCCATCGCTCCCGGCAGCGTTCGGTGCCGCCAGAGAGCCCGACCACGCGTCCTTGCCGTCCGTGGCCACGTACAGCGCGACGGGCTCGGCTCCGAAAGCTCCGCTGGCAACCGTCATGGCCAGCCCCATCAGCACCGCGATGCTCAAAACGCTTTGGAAGCGGCTGGCGATTCGGACAAGCGTCATTGGTATTCTCCCTGTGCATTGAAGCGGGCCGTGCGGTTCAGCTATGAGTCTGTGTTGGCGGCCAAGGGAAGTCAAGCCAAGGGACGGCTTGACACAAGGGACGGCTTGACAGTCGCTGCCCGCTGGAATACCCACCGGCGATTGCAGGTGGACGTAATCCCGCTGTTCGGCGCGGTCTGGCTGCTCGCGTCCGTGTCACACGAGCGTGGCAAACGGCTCTTGGCCATCGACACCGATCCGCAAGGCAACTTGACCAACTCGTTCCTTCGATCAGCAGAGCTACTTGGCCGAGCTTCGTTCGCACTTCGATCCGAAGACCTTCGAGACGTTAATCCCAGACCTTGCGCCGTTCGAGCGATCCGTGACGGACGCCGTACTGCTGTCCGAACACGCCCCGTCGAGCCCCGCCGCCCGCATCGCCCGAGAATTCTTCGATGAAACCCTTGGGCGGAGTTCAGAACATCGCGACGGAACGTCTTCCAGCGGCAAAGCGTAAACCTCCGTTTTCCAGAACCCCGAAGCCGCACCGACCTTCGGGCTCAAGCTAAGGACCTTTGGGTCTCGTTATCTAAAGCAGGTCTGGGAATCCGCCGTTCGATACTCAGGTGGGCGCGATCTCTGCACTTTGGCCGAGCACCGAAAGTGCTCGAGGTGACTTTCACCTGAGTGCGCAACAACTACACCCAAGCGCGCAACTGCGGTCGGCAAAACTGCACGGGGGCGCGGGCGCGCGACTATCCGTCGTACCAAGTGCGGTCGTGGTCGGCGTCGATCAGAGGCTGGCCGCTGTTCGATGCGCAGTTTGTCTGTATTAGGCATTCACCTGACAATGTTGTCTAGTTTTAATGAACTCGCGATTTGATTCAGCTGTGACCCGTGTCCCCGACGGGACCTGAGTGTCCCAGGGGACGGGGTTTCGCCTCGTCCGGTAATACGCACGAAACTCGAACCGTTAGTTGACAACGGGCGCCGAGCGGGTAAATTGGTGGGTTTTTAGGAAAACTCGCATGGGGACAGGACCCAAGTAGGGAAGGCCTTGCTGGGGCGGTTTCGATGGGGCTCTCGCTCTGTTGTAATATCTTGCCACGGGCCAAAACCGACGAGGTTCGCGGTGCGTCGGACCCCAACGTGGCCACCAAAACTTGGCGTGGGATCATGTTTGCATCGCGGTATTCCTTCAAACTGCGCCGACACCGATGACCGAGCACAAAGGTCCGCTACGACACTTCTCGTCCGTAGCGGCGGAAATGATTCCGCGACGACTGAGGTAGGCGGTCGGCACGAAGGATGTAGCAGACATCGCGGTAGCTTTGTGCCAGTGTCCGTGGACGTCCTTCGTAGTGCACGCGTGGCTGCAATGCCTGCGAATTTCATTCTCCATTAGAAGTGAAGGGAGGCTTGACTTGCTTGCTTATGCGTCTCCCTGCGGTCTTCCGTGTCCTCATCTGCGTTAAAATGGGACTCTCCGCATTTGGATTCCTTCCCCTCTGGAGGCAATACAATGGCCGTTGAATGGCTGGCGGTCTGGGGTGTGGCTCAAACCGGAGAATTGCTCTTCAGGCCTGTTCTGGAAGACTTAGCCGACGAACTGAAACAGCGGACGGCCGGCGCTGCGAAGGACGCGGCGGAGAACTACGTTCACAGATGCTTCAAGAGCGTCTTTTCGGTTCTTCATCGAGATCCGTTGGCGAAGGCAACCGGACGGGCGGTGAGAGAACTGCTCGAACTCATCGAGGACGAACTACGAGACGCGCAACTGGATGACGACGAGCTTCAG
>CAYPGE010000367.1:0-9544 GCA_964409865.1 uncultured Pirellulaceae bacterium | reverse complement strand
ACGTCCGCGAACTGTACCACACCCTGGAGCGCGCCCTGCTGGTCGGCGGCGGGCAGCTCACGCCGGACTTGATGGAGGCCGAGATCGGCGGGTTGCCGTCCGCCAGCGAGACTCCCCTGCGGAACGGCCAAGCCGGCCCGGCGGCGGGCGGGTTCAGAGCGGCGATGGACCATGCCGAAAAGCAGTTGCTGATCAGCGCTCTGGAAGCCTGCAGCGGCAACAAGACCGCCGCCGCTCAATCGCTGGGCATGAAGCCCTCCACGTTCCGCGACAAATTGGCCAAACACGGACTCAAGTAGCCGCCGGAGATCGGCGCTGGTCGCTTCTGTGCAGTTCGCCGGATTTCACGCTGGAATGCCCCCCGCTACGTTTGGATCAACGAAATGATCTCTTTGGCGACCTCTTCGACACTCATGTAAGACACGTCGATCCGCCGCCAGCCGCAGCGGGCCATCGTGCGTTCGAGTTCCCGCAACTCGGCTTCGATCTCGTGCAGGCTGCCGTACTTGTCGAACGAACCGTCGCCCAACGTCTTGATCCGCGTCTGACGAAGGCTCTGCAGCCGATTGGCGTTCATCGTCAAGCCGATGACTTTGCTTCGCTCGACGGCCAGCAATTCCGGCGGCGGCTCGACCCCGGCAAACAGGGGCACGTTGGCCGCACAAATGCCTTCATAGGCCAGGTAGAAGCACGTGACGCTCTTGGCCACGCGCGAAGCGCCGGCGAGCACGACGCCGGCCTGATCCAAATCGGCCAAGCCGCAGCCGTCGTCGTGGGCCAGAGTGAAGTCGACGGCGTCGATCCGCTCCAGGCGTTCCCGCTGCATCTGGAAGGCCAAGCCCGGCAAGCCTCGCGGCGCCTGGCCAAGGTAGTCTTGCAGCATGGCCAGCAACGGTCCCAGGACATCGACCGCGGGAACGCGCAGCCTGGTCGCCTCCCGAACCAGGGTGTCCCGGAGTTGCGGCACGACCAGGCTGTGGCAGATGACGGCGCCGGCGTCGGCGGCGTAAGCCACCTCGCGAACGACCTCGGCTTCGTTGCGCAGGTTCCTGCGGCGGACGATGCGAACGGCCGGTTCGCCGAACTGGGCCAAGGCGGCCTTCACCACTTCGTCGCACGTCCGGCCGGTGGACCCGGAGAGGATGCAGATCGTCAACGGCTTGATGTCCGCGGATGGTGACATGGCAGGTCCAAGCACAACTGAAACAATCGAAATGGCCGCGGGTGTCGAGCCGTCGCGAGTTCGGTGCGGTCGAGTCGCCAGCCCCGGCCGTCGAGCCAAGCTGGAAACTCGCCGCCCGTGCTGCGACCGCCCTCGCCCAGCAGCACCCGGCCGCCCGGAGCGAGGTGGGCTCGCCAGAACGCCTCCAGGAACGGCCAGTCCTCACGATCGTATAAGATATCGGCGCCGACGATCCAAGGGAACCGTCCGGCCAGCCGATCGCGGCGCCAGTCCAGCAGTCGCACCTGAACGCGGTCGCGATACGGCCAGCTGTTCAGACGGGCGAACAGCAGGGCCGGCGGGGCGGCGTCCACCATCGTCACCAGGGCTCCTCGGGCGGCGGCTACGGTTCCGGTCAGGCCCAGTCCGCAGCCCAGGTCCAGGACGCGGACGCCCTGAAGATCGTGCTGGACGAGTACATCGCACACGGCCAGCGAACAACCCCACAGTTCCGCCCAGTAGGGTTGCCAGCGGGGAACCGCCGCCGCGCCCGAAGCCACGTCGGGTTCCATGCGTTCGAGCATTTCGTCAGGTTTTGCCACGCGTGTCAGCTGGACAGTCAGGCTATCGAAATGATACGCTTCGCACACCGTCTCGTATTGCCGACGAATGCGGGCTTCGAGCCTGGCTCGGCGGATATCTGGGCAGGTTGATTCGGGAGGGTTGCGGGAGGACATCAAGGTTGGAAACGAATGCAGAATCGTCGAGTGTCGGCGGCATTATACTATGGAACTCCCGCAGATGGCAAAGCCCGCCCACGGATGGCACGGCGATACCACGGATGAGAAAGAGAGTTGGTCTTTCATCCGTGGTATCGCCATGCCATCCGTGGGGACTGGTGTCTTTGATGAATCCGACAGCCCGAACGCCTACACGGGGCTCGTCTCTTCGTAGGTTGGGACTCCGTCCCGACCGGCCAGGGACGGAGTCCCAGCCTACTTTGCTTGCGGGCGTGAGCCCGCGTTAAAGTCTCAGTCCGTATCACGCGCGCATCTTGGCGTGGCGAGCGGGGTGGCGTCAGCCCCCCGGTTCCCGGCAAGTCGCCCGACTCAGAACCGGGGGGCTGACGCCGCCCCGCTCGCCAATTGGGCTGCGGGCACCGGCCCGCGTTAGGTGTTGCATGATTCGATTCGAAACTCGCTCGCCTCGCTCAGCCCGGCTCCGGGCATGGGTTCTACACCTGTTCCGCTGGGCGCTGTTTGCGGCCGTCGTTTGGATGGTCCGGGACCAGCACGCGCGGCACGACGCTCGGCTGCAGGGGAGCCGGCTGGCGGCGGTCTCCGTGGATCAGGTTAAGCGTTTTTTTCCCGCTGCAGCGGCCCTCAGCCAATGGAACCCAGAGCACGGCGGCCAGACCGTGTTGGACTCGAACGGCTGGGCTTTGGGCTACGTGGTGCAGACGTCCCCCCACAGCGATGCAATCGTCGGCTATTCCGGGCCGACCAACACGCTGATCGCTTTCGATGTGCAGGACCGGATTGTCGGTTTGGAAATCCTGCGTTGCGGCGACACGGCGGATCACTTGCAGGCCGTGCTGGCGGATCGCCGATTCCTGGCTTCGTTCAACGGGCGGTCGTGGCAAGAAGCCGCCGGAAAGCGTGATGTGGACGGCGTGTCGGGGGCGACCTTGACCAGTATGGCGATTGTCGAGGGCATCACCCGCCGCCTGGGCGGTCCGCCGCACTCGTACCGTTTTCCCGATCCCGTGACGGTGCAGGAAGTGAAAGCACTTCTGCCACGGGCCGCGCACTTGGCGGCCTGGGATCAACGGCCCGGCCTGTTCCGTGTCGAAGATGGCGCCGGGCAACTGATCGGATTCGCCGGCCGCACATCGCCGGCAGCCGACGACCTGATCGGCTTCCAAGGGCCGACCGATACGTTGTTCGTCATGGACGCTCAGCAGCGTGTGGTGGGGATCGCCATGCGCCGCAGCTATGACACGGTCGAGTACCTGGAATGGATCAACGATGACAAGCGTTTCTTGACCCGCTTCAACGGCAAGAACCTCGCTGAACTCGCCGCGTTGGACCTGGATGCGGTTGGGATCGAGGGCGTTTCGGGCGCAACGATGACCAGCATGGCGATGGCGCAGGCGCTGGTGCGGACGGCCCAAGCCGTGCGCGACGCGAAGCCTGCGGTCGAGCCGCGCCGGTGGGAAATCTCGCCGCGAGACATGGGAACGGCGGCGGTCGTGTTCGGCGGCCTGTTGCTGGCGTTCACCGGCTTGCGCGGCCGCCCCTGGGTGCGAGTCGCATTTCAGCTGCTGCTGATCGTCTATATCGGGTTTATCAACGGCGACATGGTGTCCCAGTCGCTGTTGGTCGGCTGGGCTCAGAACGGGGTGGCCTGGCGGTTCGCGCCGGGACTGGTGCTGCTGGCGGCGGCGGCTTTCCTGGTTCCCCTGGCGACGCATCGGCAAGTGTACTGCCACCACCTGTGCCCGCACGGGGCGATTCAGCAGCTGGTCCGGAAGCTGGTGCCGCGGAGGTTCAGACCCAAGTCGGGGCTGCCGCGTTGGCTGTCGCGCGCGCTGTCGCTGGTGCCGCTGGGCCTGCTTGTTTGGGTTGTGATCGTCGCCCTGTGTCACCTGCCGTACAATCTGGCGGCGATCGAGCCGTTCGACGCATACGTGTGGCGGGTTGCCGGCTGGGCGACGGTGACGATCGCGATCGGAGGGCTGGCGTTTTCTCTGCTGGTGCCCATGGCCTACTGTCGCTTTGGCTGCCCGACCGGGGCCGTGCTGAATTACCTGCGACTGCAGGGGGCGGGTGATCGTCTGACGCGGCGGGATGCCGCCGCGCTGGCATTGCTGGGGCTGGCGATTGGAATTCGGCTGCTCGCGAGCCCTTAGCCAATCCTTCTCGTCATTTTTTGTCACCTCATTTTTCTGTCAGCCGCTTTTTTCGTGGTTTTCTTCTTTCTGGGCTGTTTCGACAGACGTGTGGGACGCGTTCAACACAATAGGAAAAGACTGAGGAGCTGACAGAAACATGGGGTGACAGAAAAATGAAAGACTGCAGAAGGCAGGGTTGACGTTGACTCGGGTCACCTTTGCGAAAGCTGCAGACTCCGTTATCTTAAGAGCGGTGCAGAGACCTTGCTGAATTACTCTCAGGAGCGTAAGCCGTGGCGAAACAAAACTCCGCAGCGCCCACAAATGACGAGCCGGCGCCGACTTTTGAGGAGTCGCTGGCAAAACTCGAGCGGTCCGTCCGCCAGTTGGAAGAAGGCAAGCTGGGATTGAGTGAATCGCTGCAGTGCTATGAGGAAGGCGTCAAGCAGTTGAAGCAGTGTTACCGCGAGTTGGAGTCGGCCGAGCGCAAGATCGAATTGCTGGCGGGGGTAGACGCCGAGGGCAAGCCGGTGACGGAGCCGTTTGACGAGCGGGAAATGACGCTGGACGAAAAGGCCGCCTCGCGCAGCCAGCGCCGGTCGCGATCGACGAATCGGAGTTCGCCAGCGGCCGACGAATCGGAGCCTCGGGGCGGACTGTTTTAGAGTGTATGATGGAACTCGAATCCCACCTCTTTCTGGAGTACGCCGCGGCGGTTCGCCCCGAGGTCGACGCGGCGCTGGATCGGTGTACCCAATACGACGCGGATTGCCCGGCGATTTTGCGCGAGGCGATACGACACAGCTTGCTGGCGTCGGGCAAGCGACTGCGACCGCTGCTGGTGTTAATGTCCGCCGAGGCGTGCGGTTGCCCAAGGGGCAGCGCGATGCCCGCCGCCTGTGCCGTAGAAATGGTTCATACGTACTCGCTGATCCACGACGACCTGCCGGCGATGGACGACGACGATTGGCGGCGGGGGCGGCCGAGTTGCCACGTGAAATTCAGCGAGGCGAATGCGATTCTGGCCGGTGACGCGCTGCTAGCGCAAGCATTCGAGGTGCTTGGCGGCGAGGTTCAGCCTGCGGACGTGGCGGCGGCTTGCTGTCTGGAGTTGGCCCGTGCGGCGGGGGCTTCCGCGCTGGTGGGAGGCCAAGTGGACGACCTGCTAGCGCCCGGTTTGGCAGGCGATTTGGAGCAGATGGAGCGCATCCACCGCCGCAAAACAGGGGCCATGTTCCAGGTTTCGTTGCGTCTGGGCGGGCTGGTGGCTCAAGCGGAATCTCCGAAAATTTCGGCTCTCGATGCATTTGGCCGAAAATTGGGCTTGGCATTTCAGATCGTAGATGACTTACTAGATGTTAAGGGCAATGCGGCTTCGCTCGGCAAGAGCGTCGGCAAAGACCGAGCGCAGAACAAATTGACCTATCCCGCCATGCTGGGCGTCGAGGAAAGCGGGCGGCGGGCCGAGGTGTTGATCCGCGAAGCCCAGCAGGAATTGCACGTTTTCGGCGTGCAGGCCCGGTGCTTACAGTCGTTGGCCAGTTACGTGTTGGAAAGGAACCGCTGATCCGACATGCACCGCTTGTTGTCTCAAATCGACCAGCCGCAGGCACTTCAGGCCATGTCCGTCCGCGAGTTGACCGAACTGGCGGCGGAAGTCCGTGACGTGTTGTGCAACCTGGTGGCAGAGCGAAGCGCCCATTTCGCCTCCAACTTGGGCGTGGTTGAACTGTGCCTGGCGCTGCACAGCGTCTTTGACTTCAGCAAGGACCGCTTGATCTGGGACACGGGCCATCAAATCTATCCGCACAAGCTGGTCACGGGCCGCTATGCCGAGTTTCCTACGATTCGGACGCGAGGCGGGTTGATGGGGTATCCCAACCCGGCGGAGAGTCCCTACGATCTGCTGATGACCGGGCACGCGGGCTGCAGCCTTTCGACGGCGCTGGGTCTGAAGACGGGCGATGACCTGTTGGGCCAAACCGACCGCCGCGTCGTGGCGGTGATCGGGGACGGCGCGTTTTCTTCGGGGATCGTGTTCGAGGCCATGAACCATGCCGGCGGACTGAAGAAAGACCTGCTGGTGATCTTGAACGACAACAAGATGTCGATCTGCCCGCGGGTGGGCGGGATGGCGGTGTACCTGGACCGACTGCGGACCAATCCCTTCTACACGGGATTGAAGTCGGAAATCGTCAAGGTCCTGAATCGCGTGCCGTTGTTCGGCGATCCGACGGAACGATTCTTGGCCCAGATGAAGGAAGCCGTCAAGGCCGGACTGCACGGCGGGATGCTCTTCGAGGATTTGGGCTTTCGCTACTTGGGGCCGGTCGACGGACACGACTTGAGCCTGCTCCGCAAGTACTTGACCATGGTCCAAAACCTCGAAGGCCCGATCCTGCTGCACGTCGTGACCGAGAAGGGCCACGGCTATCAACCGGCCGCCCAGGACCCGGTCTACTTCCACACTCCCCCAGCATTAAAAGACGTTTCGGGACAACCGGAGGCGGCCGGGAAGCGCAGGCCAACCTACACCGATTTCGCCCGCGATGCGATCCGCGAGCAGATGTTGCGAGACCCGCGGGTCGCCGTGTTGACGGCGGCCATGTGCCAGGGCAACAAGCTGGAGCCGATCCGCGAAGAGTTTCCCGACCGCTTTTTCGACGCGGGAATCTGCGAGTCGCACGCCGTGGCCTTCGCGGCGGGGCAAGCCAAGGCCGGGATGCGGCCGATTGTCGACATCTACAGCACGTTCCTGCAACGCAGCTTTGATCAGGTCTTTCAGGAAGTCGCGCTGCAAAACCTGCCGGTGGTATTCATGCTCGACCGCGCGGGGCTGGTCGGGCCGGACGGACCGACCCATCACGGTGCGTTTGATCTGGCGTATATGCGAGTCTTTCCGAACCTGGTGGTGATGGCGCCCGGCGACGCGCACGACTTGCAGGCCATGCTCGACTTGGCCCTCCGTCATGATGCCCCCTGCTCGATTCGCTATCCCAAAGCGGCCGCGGAGACGCTTCCGGGCCAGCGGGCGCCGGTCGAGTTGGGCAAAGCGGAAATCGTCAGCTGGGGCCGAGACGGCGCGATCCTGTGCTGCGGCGGCTTGTTGAGTGAATGCCTGCAAGCCGCACGGCGGTTGCAGGAACACGGACTGAACGTGGGCGTGGTCAACGCGCGGTTCGTCAAGCCGCTGGATGCAGCCGTAATCGAACGGGCGGTGCACGAGTGTTCCTTCGTCGTGACGGTCGAGGAAGGCTGTCTGGCCGGCGGCTACGGGAGCGCGGTGTTGGAGACCGCGATCGATGCAGGCTGGGACGTCCGACGGTCCCGCCGACTGGGACTGCCCGACCGGTTCATCGAACACGGCGAACGCCGGGAATTGCTGGCGGAGATGGGGTTGGATGCCGAGGGTATCGCGCAGGCTTGCTTGGCATTGACCGGCAAGACGGAGATGCTGGGCGTACGAGCGGACTCGGGTCGGGAGACAGCGAACCAGCCCGCTTGCGTCTCGCCGTGACTTCATACCGCGTGATACCGTGTGGTCCCAACCTACGAAGAGGCTCCTATGACCAGCCCCCTGACAACTTGCCCGTCGTGGATTCTGGAGGGGCGACCGTGCCCGCGGGTGGTGCTGTTGGGAAGCGGGGAAAGGCCTCGCGTGCTCAGCGAGGCCGAAAACCTGCGGCCGTTCATCGAGCAACACGCCGACATCCTGCTGACGGACTTTCTTTTTCAGGCCGATCTCACATCGGTCGATGCCGATCTGGCGATCGTTTTTGGCGGCGATGGTTCGATCCTGCGCGCGGCGAAGCAAATGGGAGCCAAACAAATCCCGGTTCTGGGTGTAAATCTGGGGCGACTGGGGTTTCTGGCGAGTGTATCACCGGACGAGTTTTTGCACTGCCTGCCGGGAGTCTGCGCCGGGCGATGCACCGTCCTGGACCATTTGATGTTGCAGTGTTCGGTCGTTCGCAACGGGCAAACGCTGGTCGGTCAGCTGGGACTGAACGAAGTCGCGATTTTGGGCGGTCCGCCCTATTCGATGCTGTCTATCGAACTTTACGTTGACTCAGATCTGGTAACCACTTATAGTTGCGACGGCTTGATCATCAGCACGCCTGTGGGTTCGACGGCGCACAGCCTGTCCGCCGGCGGGCCGATCCTGCGGAAGAACCTGCAAGCGTTTGTGATCTCGCCGATCAGCCCGCACACGCTGACGATGCGTCCCGTGGTCGACACCGCGGATCGGGTCTACGAAATGGTCGTGAACCAACCGCACGACACCACGACGGTCGTCCTGGACGGCGTGCCGTTGTGCCGTCTGACTGCCGCGGACCGCGTGCGCGTCGAGCGGGCGGAAGCAACGTTCAAGATGATCGAGATTCCGGAGCGTGATTACTACCGTACGCTGCGGGAAAAACTCGGCTGGAGCGGCGACGTCCGCAGCCACTGAAACGGACTTCTTTGGCAGCAAGGAGGCACACTCATGAAAATCGCGATGGGACTCTGGGTACTGGCCACCTTTGTTCTCACAACGGATCCCCTGGCGGGCGAGGACGCCGCGGCGAGCGCGGATTCGGCCAAACCGGCTGCGGGGGCCGAAGCCGGCGAGACCACGTACCAGCTGCGTTACAAGTTCACGCCGGGCGAGGTCTTCCGTTGTGACGTGACCCACCTGACGACGGTCGAGACCAAGATCCGCGGCGTGGCGGAAACCGCCAAGACACGCAGCGTCTCGACCAAAGTCTGGAGAATCAGTGCCGTCGATCCACAGGGCAATATCACGTTCACGTACACCGTGGAAGACGCCAGCATGTGGCAGCAGCTTTCCGGCCAGCCGGAAGTCCGCTACGACAGCACCAAGGACAAGGAGCCGCCGCCGGGATACGAGCACGTGGCCGAGTCCGTGGGCGTGCCGATGGCCACGATCACCATCAAACCCAATGGCGAGATCCTCCGCCGCGAGCAGGCCCGGCCGCAGTTCAATCCGGGCATTGGCGAGTTGACCGTCCTCTTGCCGTCCCACGCGGTCAAGATCGGCGAGAGTTGGTCGTCGGAAGGCGAACTGCCGATCCGGTTGCCCGCAGGCACCGTCAAACGGATCAAGACGCGTCACGTGTATGAGCTGAAGAAGGTCCAGACGGGCGTGGCGACGGTCGAGGCGAGGACGGAGATCCTCACGCCGGTCGACGATCCCGCCGTGCAGTCCCAACTGGTCCAACGGATCAAGCGTGGCGAGATCAAGTTCGACGTCGACGCGGGGCGAGTGCTGCGGCAGCAGATGGACATCGACGAAACGGTCATCGGCTTCAGCGGCCCCGACAGCATGATGAAATACCTGGCCCGCCTGACCGAGGAGATGGACGCGCAGTCGAAGGTTGCCCGGACTGCGGGCCCGGCAGTGAAGTAGGTTGGGTAAGGAACCAGTATCAACCTTAGAACCGCTAACAAAACCGTTCGGCGCGGGTCTCTGACCCCGCCGAAACCGC
>CAYPGE010000366.1:0-9555 GCA_964409865.1 uncultured Pirellulaceae bacterium | reverse complement strand
CCGCAGCGGTTCCTCGACGCCCGGCAGATAGATCTCCTCGTCACGCTTGGCGAGCGACAGCAGCGTCGGCGGCTCGATCTGCTGTTCCCTGAAGGCAGCCAGGGCGGCGTTCAGCTGGCCCTTGCCGCCGTCGATCAGCAGGATGTCGGGAAAGACTTCGTCCTGATCGTGCAGCCGCCGGAAGCGTCGCGAGACGACTTCGTGGATGCTGCGGAAATCGTCGATGCCCGCCACCTGGCGAATGCGGTAGCGGCGGTAACCGGGCTTGAACGGCAAGCCGTCGATGAACTGCACCAGGCTGGCCACCGTTTGGCCGCCGGCCAGGTGCGCGATGTCGACGCCCTCGATCGTGCGCGGCTCCTGAGGCAAGTTCAGCACCTTGCGCAGTCCGGCCAGGCCCTTCTTCGGGTCCACGTAGAAGACTTCCGGCTGGGCGTGCGTGTCCAGTTCGCCGCGGTCGTCGAGCGTCTGCAGCATGTGGATCTCGTCCCGCAGCGCCGCCGCTTTTTCGAACTGCAGCGCTTGGGCCGCCTCCTGCATTTCCGCGCGCAGTTGAGCCAGCAGCCGCTCCTTGTGACCGTCCAGGAACATCTGCAGCCGCTTGATGTCCCGCCGGTAGTCCTCCTTGCCGATCCGCAGATTGCAGGGCGCCGAGCACTGGTTGATGCTGGCCAGCAGGCAGGGGCGGAACCACCGCCACCGCTCGTCGTTTTCTTCGATGTCCAGGCTGCACGTGCGGAACTTGAAGATCTTCTGCAGCACCTGGACCGCACCGCGCAGCGCGCCGGCGGAAGCGAACGGTCCGTACAGCTTGACGCCGTGCTCCTTCGGTTCCCGCGTCACCTCGACCCGCGGGAAATCCTCGCGCGTGCGGATCATCAGGTACGGGAACGTCTTGTCGTCTTTCAGCTCCTTGTTGTACTTGGGCTGGACGTCCTTGATCAGCCGCGCCTCCATCAACAGCGCGTCGACCTCGCTCTCGCATTCCACGTAGTCGATATCGCAGATTTCGGAGACCCAGTACGCCGTTCGCAGTTCCTCCGCCGCCGTCTTGGAGAAATAACTTCCGGCTCGCGAGCGGAGATTCTTCGCCTTGCCGACGTAGATCACGCGGCCGGCGGCGTCCTTCATCAGGTAGATGCCCGGCGTCTGGGGGAACTCGCGCACCTTGGCAGCGGCCCGCCGAAACCCAAAGTCGTGGACGGGCTCGTCGTCGGCCGCCGGCGGTTTGTGCTCGGTCTGATCGTCATTCATGGTGGTCATCCAGGACGCGCGCCACATCCTCGTGCAATTGCTTGAGCGTCTCGTCGGGCGGCGGACGGTCGGCCAGTTCCTGATGCATTCTTCGCAGCCCCGGCAAATCGTCAACATCATACCACATCGGCAGCACGCCGCAGGGACATCCGGCGGCCTGCAGCAGCGACTGCGTCTGATTCCAGACGAGCGAGGTGCTCCACGCGACGCCGTCGAAAATCGGCGGCACCTGGCCTGCCGCGCCCACGAGATAATACCCGCCATCCTCGGCCGGTCCCAACACAACCGGGAATGTCTTCAACAGGCGGAATGCCTCCTTCACATAGTCCGGGGGCAGCGTGGGGCTATCCGAGCCGATCAGAACCACGCGGTCAGCGCCGCTGCGGAACGCGGCGGTGAAATAGTTCTGCATCCGCATGCCCAGATCCCCGGCCCCCTGGTCCTGTAACGTCCAGGCGTCTGCAGCCAAAAGCGCGAATTCGGCACGCTGGTCCGGCGGCGTAAAGGCGAGAACGCGGCGCTCGGCGACATGATCGAAACGCCGCAGCATCGTGATCAGAAACCGCCGATACACCTGGCTGGCCGCCGCCTCACCCACCGTCGCCGCCAAGCGCGTCTTGACCGCGCCGGGTTGCCAGTACTTGGCAAAGATTCCTAATTGGTCCATTCCATGATCATAAGCTTGACGGCGCGGCACGCAATGACTATCACATGAGCTAGCCTGGACGCGGTTTGGGGCGTTTGCCTCCAAAGTAGCCCTCTCGCTCCGCGAGAGGACAGCAGAGCGAGAGGACGGCAGAAAGACAGGACGGCTGATCATCTCGCGGAGCGAGAGGACGGCTGATCATCTCGCGGAGCGAGATGGCTACGATTCGAGATGGCTACGATTCGAACATTCCCTTGGAGATCTGACATGAGTCAACGGCGGGTCACACGGCGGATCTTTGTGCGAGACACGGCGATAGCGGCGGCGGGCGTGGCGGCGGGCGTTTCGCTCGCTGCGGCGCCGCGGCGGATTGTCGCTGCGGGGGCGACCGACGTTCCGGCGGAGGTCACGAGCACGCGCAACTACAATCCCAACATGGAATACCGCCGGCTGGGCAAGACCGGCCTGTGGGTTTCCGCCGTGTGCCTGGGCGGCCACTGGAAGCGGGTCGACAAGGTGATCCAACTCGGCGGCGCCATGGACCCGTATCGCGGCTCCAGCAATTCGGCGGACATGGAAGCTCTGCGGAAGAACCGGGACGATGTGGTCCGCCGCTGCGTCGAGGTCGGCATCAACTGCATCGACTTCGCGGGCGACGCGGAACCGGAAATGTACTGCAGCGTGTTAAAGGACCGCCGCGACAAGTTCTACCTGGCCTATTCGCACCCGGCGAGCGAGCTGCGCGTGCCGGAAAACTGCACCGCCAAACGCTTGGTCGAATTGTTCGAGGCGGGGCTGAAACGCTGCCACCTCGAGTATGCCGATGTTTGGCGGCTGATGGCTTACGAACGTGGCGGCTCGCACAGCCAGGCGGATGTCGAGGCGATGGTCGAGGCCCTCGCCACGGCGCGCAAGAAAGGGCTGTGCCGGTTCACCGGCTTTTCCACCCACGATCGCAAGTGGGCCAAGATGCTGATCGAGACCTATCCGGACGTGATGCAGATGCTGTGTACGCCGTACACGGCCAGCACCAAAGCCCTGCCGCAGGACAGCCTGCTCGACGCGCTGATCAAGCACGACGTGGGCATGCTGGGCATCAAGCCGTTTGCCAGCAACTCGATCTTCCAGGGCGACGGCTCGCCGGTCGGCCCGCACGTCGAAGAAGACGACCGCCGCGCCCGGATGGCGATCCGCTACATCCTGGGCAACCCGTCCGTCACGGCGCCGATCCCCGGCCTGATCACCGCTCACCAGGTGGACAACGTCGTGAAAGCGGTCCAGGAACGCCGCGAGTTGGACGGCGAAGAACGGGCCGAACTGCAACGCCTGGGCCAAGAAATGTGGGCTCGCCTGCCACCCGACTACCAGTGGCTGAAGCAGTGGGAATACGTGTAGAGGCCGAGGCCTGGAAGTCGAAGAGGCGAAAGGTCGAAAAGTCCAAGAGGCGAAAAGGTCAAAAGTCGAAGAGTCCAAAAGTTTAAGAGTTCAAAAGTTCAAAAAGTCGAAGAGTCAAAGAGTCGAAGAAGTCCCGTGCTGGCGACGACTTGGGCTGCTTTGAATCGGGGTGAATCTCCATGTTTCGATCGGTGCGCGTATCGTCCCAGCTTGGGTTTCTGTTCGCCGTGGGCGGGCTTCTGCTGCTGGCCGTGCTCCGCGCTGCGCTGGCCAGCCCCGCCGATTCACCCCGAGCGGAGGCCGCCGCGACCGTCGCCAAGCCGGCGGACAAGCCGGACACCAATCCGCCGCCTGAACCGGCGGACAACTCCTACTGCTACGTCTGCCACGCGCCCTACGAGCAGGAAGAACTGAGTAAGGAGCATCAGCCGGTCGGCGTCGGCTGTGAGACGTGCCACGGGATTTCCGAGAAGCACAGCGGCGACGAGGACGGACTGACCCCGCCGGAGATCATGTTTCCACGGGATAAGATCGCCGCGTCTTGCCTGGCGAAATGCCACCGCAAGCAGGATCTAATCGACAGCGGCAACCATGACGAGCTGTTCGTGGCCGCCAAGAAGACTGACAAAACGTGTACCGACTGCCACGCGGAAAAGCACCGCTTGAAAGTCCGCACGCGGATCTGGGACAAGGCCACCGGCAAACTCCTCTCCGACGACGGCGTGCGGATGATGTACAAGGACTCCCCCGCCACCACCGGCGTCGGCCCGCAGGGCAAGGCCAAGTAGAAAGCACGGAAAACAATAGGCCGGTGCGACCCGTTTGCCTGCGGGTCGCATCCGGCCTGTCTCGCTGTTGTCCGGAGAACGGGCAGTCGGGGCGAGCATTCGTGATCGCCGCACCGCTCCCGACGCCGGCTTACTTCTTTTTCGCCGTCTTCTTGGCGGCCGGCTTCGCCTTGCAGCCCGTCTTGCAAGCGGGCTTCTTGGCAGCGGGCTTCTTGGCGGCGGGCTTCGTCGTCTTCTTTGTTGCCATATCCTTGGGCTCCTTCTGACGGGCGTCCGTGTCGGGTCGCGACCAGCACCTCGCAACGCCCTCCACGAGGACGGCCGCTGTGATCATGGGCGGCACCGGCCAGGAACCCAACTTGGCTCCGTTGCCAAGTCCTCTTCGGGTCAGCCACCTACTTGGTCCACCCAACTTCGCCCATTGAAGCAGAATGAGGCGTCCTGCGTCAAGCCGATTTCTCCGTTTCTGCGCGCCGCTGGTCCGCGTTGGGCATCGTGCTCAGATCGAAGTGCGGTCCTGACAGCGGCGGTGTGTCGAGGCCGATGTGCCGCAGAATGTAACCGGCCGCGCGACTGGAAGCGCCGCCTCGGGCGTGCTGCCGTTTCAATTCCTGCAACTCGCGCACGCGACGCTCGTACCGCGACTCGTCGCTCAGCCACGCCGCGATCTGTTCGGCCATCTGCTGGGTGCGGTCCTCGTATGTCAAATGCTCCGGAAACAAAACGCCCCTACCCGCCGCTGCTCGCGGTTCGTATCGGGCGCCGCGACGCAAGAACGGATCGTCGGCGGCCAGCAGATTGACCAGCGTGATGAACTTGACCTTGATGAACAGGTTGCGTGCCACGGTGTACGCAAACCAGCCGACCCGGTACAGAATGACCGTTGGCTTGGCGTGGTACAGTAGTTCCAGCGACACGGAGCCGGAGCAGGCCAGGCAGCACCGGCCCAGTCGGATCAGCTCCGGCGTGCGTCCCGTAAAGACGTCCACGGGCAAGTCGAGTGCGGCGACTTGTTCTCTGGCCATCGCCGCTTGCTTCTCGTTGAAACTGGCGATCGCAAAGCGGACATCCGTAACGCGTCGGCGAATCTCGCAGGCCGCCTTCAGGAACGACGCCAGATTCTTGGCGACTTCCTGAGTTCGCGATCCGGGCAGGATTGTGACCAGCCGCCCTGGACGCCGCGACTGTTCGTCCAGAAAAGCCTGGTCCAGTCGCTGCCGCTGGACTTCGTCAAAGTACGGGTGCCCGACGTAGGTCGCGTGGCATTGCCGCGATTTGTACCAATCGACTTCGAAAGGCAGTTTGCACAGCACGTGATCCACCAGTCGCCGCATCTTGCGGACTCGCCACGGAGCCCAAGCCCACATCTGCGGCACGCCGTAGTAGAACACCGGGATGCCGTATGTCTTGGCCGCGCGGGCGATCCACCAATTGAAGCCGGGATAGTCGATCAGCACCACGCCGTCGGGACGCTCGTCGCGGAAGTAGTCCTTGGCTCGGCGGTACAGCCGCCAGAAATGGTGCAGGTTCAGCAGCACGCGGAGGAACCACATCACGGCCAGTTGGGTCAAATCCGCGTGCAATTGGCACCCGACGGCTGCCATTTTCGGCCCGCCGTAGCCGACGCACTCGACTGCCGGATTCTGCTGTCGCAACTCCTTGATCAGATTGGCCCCGTGCAAATCCCCGCTGGGCTCGCCTACGGAAAAGAAGATTCTCATGCTCGTGCATCCTTTCGCGAGATTTGGGCAGAAGTATCCCAGATTGCTCAAATTGGGCAAATAGCAATCCGTTGTGCCAAGTTGGCTCCGAGACGCGCCGTGAAAAAGAAGCCCGGCTTTTTGAAAAAGCCGGGCTTCTCGCCGCCAGAAACGCCTGCCGGAGAGCCTATAATGAAAGCGCCGAGTTCGTCGCATCAACGGCGGGAAATTCGTCAACCGCGGGGGATTTCGTCATGAGAAGTCCATTTCCGGGAATGGATCCGTACCTGGAAGCGCACTGGGGCGACATCCATACCACGTTCATGGTCTATGCCAGGAACCAACTCAACTCGCAACTGCCTGACGACTTGCAGGCTCATGTGCAAGAATCCTTGGCCGTCATCGAAGACGAGGAGCGCAAGCGTACCGTGTACCCGGACGTTCGCGTGGTCGAGGACTCCGGCATGTCCGCTGCCGAGAGCGCGGCAGCGACGGCCGTCTCGGCGGTGGATCTCGCCCAACCTTACGTCGTCAAGCTGCAGGATGAACCGGCAACGCTCCGGCACCTGGAAATCGTCGATACGCGCAGTGGTGGACGGTTGGTTACCGCGATCGAGGTTTTGAGTCCCGCCAACAAAGTTGGGTCCACCGGTCAGTTGATCTATATTGGCAAACAACGCGAGTACCTGGACGCCAAAGTCAACTTGGTGGAAATCGACCTGATTCGAGCAGGCAACTTTGTGCTGGCGATCCCGGAAGACCGCCTGCCGTCCGTGTGCCGCGCCGCCTGCCTGATTTGTATTCGCCGCGCGACCCGGCCGGGCGAGGCGGAACTGTACCCAGCGCCTCTGCGGCAGTCGCTGCCCAACATCCCCGTGCCGTTGCGGCCGGCCGATAAGGACGTTGTCTTGCAGCTTCAGCCGCTGCTCGACGACTGTTATCGCGACGGTCGCTATGATCGGATCGACTATCGACGCGAGCCCGTTCCGCGTCTGGGCGAGTCCGACGCGCGCTGGGCCGATTCCCTTTTGCGAGATGCGGGACTACGATAGAGTAGAACGGAATTCATTCCGTTCCAGACCAGGCAATTTCCGACGTGAACGGAATGAACTCCGTGCTACTTTGATACTGGAAAAGGTCGGAGGCTATCGCGGTGGACAAGGTACAACAGCAAGTCGCCGTGGCGCGTCGCCGCCTGATCGTCCAACAGTTCCTCGGCATCATTGCCTGGTCGCTGTTCGCGACGCTGATCGCAACCGCCGTCGGGCTGGCCGTGCCCAAAATTTGGGTTCTATCCGCTGATGCCGCAGTGTGGACCTGGTCGTAGGTCGGCGGCGGGCTTGCTGCCGGGTTGCTGGTCGCCGCCGTCTGGACCTACTGCGTGCGGCGTTCGGGCCTCGACGCCGCGATCGAGATCGATCGCCGCTGCCAGCTGAAAGAGCGCGTGTCCAGCGCACTGTCGTTGACGGCCGACGAGTTGGGCACCGACGCGGGCCGGGCGTTGATTCAAGACGCGATCTACCGCATGGAACGGATCGACGTGCGCGACAATTTCGCGGTCAGGCCGCAGCGGCGCATCTTGCTGCCCTTGTTGCCCGCGGCTGCGATTTTCGCACTGGTTTACTTCGTGCCCAACGCCGCACCCGAGACGCAGGCCGTCGCCGCCAACTCGCAGAATCAGCAGGCCAAGCAGGTCAACCGCAGCGCCAAGAAGCTGCAGGAGCAAATGGAGCGAGCCAAGAAGAAGGCCGAGGAAAAGGGCCTGGAGGACGCGGACGTTCTGTTCAAGCAATTGCAGAAGGGTGTCGACGAGCTGGCGAACAAGTCCGACATCGACCGCAAGAATGCCTTGGTCAAGATGAACGACCTGGCCAAGACGCTGCAAGAGCGCCGGGAACAGTTGGGCGGCGTGGACAAGATGCGCGAGCAGCTGAACCGGCTCAAGGACGTCGCAGGCGGCCCGGCCGACAAGATCGCCGAAGCCATGAAACAAGGCGACTTTCAGAAGGCCGTCGACGAACTCAAGAACCTGCAGGAGAAGCTCAGTAACGGCCAGCTGACCGAGGAAGAGAAACAGCAGTTGATCAAGCAACTGGAGCAGATCCAGAACCGGTTGCAGGAGTTGAAGGAAAGCCACGAACAGGCGAAACGCGACTTGGAGGAGGAGATTCGCAAGCGTCAAGCCGCGGGCGACTTGGAGGGCGCGGGCAAACTCCAACAGCAGCTGGACCGATTGAACCGCATGAACGACCAGATGGACGCGCTGCAGAAGCTGGCTCAGCAACTGGGCCAGTGCCGCGAGTGCCTGCAGAATGGCGACGGCAAGGCGGCCGCCGCCCAGTTGGATCAGATGGCCCAGGGACTGAAAGACCTGCAGGCGCAGATGGACCAACTCGAAACGCTGGACCAGATGCTCGACGAGATCGCCATGGCCAAAGAGGCGATGGGCTGCCAGCAGTGCAATGGCGAAGGCTGTGAAGCCTGCCTGGGCCAGTTCGGGATGGACGGCAAAGGCAACGACGGCGAACCGGGGATGGGCCTGGGAGAGGGCCGAGGAAAAGGGGACCGCCCGGAAGCCAAGACGGACACCAGCATGTACGAATCCCGCGTCAAGGGCAACGTCCAGCCCGGCGAGGCCGTCCGCACCGGCACGGCAGGCGGCCCCAACCAGGCCGGCAACACGCTGCAAGACGTCAAGGAGCAACTGCAGAGCAACTTCAGCCAGGACGCCGACCCGCTAACCGACCTCCGCCTGCCCAAAAAGGAACGCGAGCATACCCGCGAGTACTTCCGCCGCTATCGCGAAGGGGAGTAGCCGCGGTTCCACTCCCGCCAACCGGAAGCGTCAGAAGGAGGAGAAGGCCCGGATGTGCAGCGGTCCCGCCCGCAGAGCCAAGCCCGTCACACCGCCCGTTGGACGCAGTAATAGACGCCGACTTCGCCAGGCTCAATCAAGCAGTCTGTTTTTGCCCCGCGCTGGTTGGCAACGCTACGCAACTTACCAAAACGACCCCCGCGTGTTGAGAATTAAGCATGGTGTCCCCGGAATTCCGTGCGGCCGACCGAAGGTCTCCTTGTCCCTTGGTCGGAATTGCTCGGGGGCGAAGGACAGGTCGTTCGTGACCACGCGGGGAGACCTGCGGTCGCAACCAGTGGCGAGATCGGGAGACCTCGCCATATCAGTGGCCGTCAACGCCCTGCGGAAGCAGGCGGCAGGACGCTCGAGATGCGGAACGTCCGTCGGAGGCAGGCGTGATCCTCACACTTCGACCCACTTCCCCGGGATCGGCACCGGGTAATTTCCCTGCGCATCCGGCTCGACCGGGGCGGGGCCGCCGAATTTCAACTGATCGACGATCGGCGAGAAACAGAAGTTCGAGGCGAGCATCTCCTTCCAGGTGATCGTCCGGCCCATGTGGGCGGCCGCGCGGCCCATGATCCCGGCGAGGTTCGCATAAGCCGCCCGTTCGGCTTCGTTGTGCGGGCGATCCTCGCCAATGGCTTCAAGAAAATTCTTCCACTCGGCCTGCCAGGGGCTGCGAGGTTCGCGCGGCGCGGCCCAGTCGATCTGGCTCTTGTCGATTTCCTTGCCCTTGTAGATGTGCACCGTGGCGGCATGCACGTTGCCGGAGAACTGCGCGGCGCGCTTGCTGCCGTGGATGAACGTAGCGAACGGATCGATCCCCTCGACCACCGCCTTGCCCCCGTCGGCGAAGGTGTACTCCATCACGTAGTCGTCCACGTTCTGGCTGCAATTGCCCGGCCTGTTCAC
>CAYPGE010000365.1:0-9613 GCA_964409865.1 uncultured Pirellulaceae bacterium | reverse complement strand
CGAACAGACCGCAGCCCTTCTGGGCGCAGCCGTCTTTGCATCCGTCCTTCTGGCAGGGATCCTTGCAGCCGTTCTTCTGGCAGGGGTCCTTGCAGCCGTCTTTGCAGCCGTCCTTCTGGGCGCAGCCGCCCAGCAGACCGCCACCGAACAGACCGCAGCCCTTCTGGGCGCAGCCGTCTTTGCATCCGTCCTTCTGGCACGGATTCTTGCAGCCGTCCTTCTGGCAGGGGTCCTTGCAGCCGTCCTTCTGGCAGCAGCCGTCTTTCCCGTCGCACTTCTGGGCGCAGCCCAGGTTCAGCAACGGACGACGGACGCATTTCGGGCCGCAGCAATCTTTTTGTGCGCAGGCGTCTTTGCCGTCGCACTTGTCACCACACTTCTGAGCGCAGCCGTCTTTCTGTTCGCAGCCGCACCCATTCGAGCCGAGCATTCGGTCCAACAGGTCACCGAAGCTCTGCGTGCTCAAACCTAGGCCGAGCACCATCGAAGCAACAAGGATGTTCCACTTCATCGAGCCATGTCTCCTATAACACTGGAACATAGTGAAATCGAACTGGCGCCGCTCCCGTCCAGGCCTCGCGCAGGAAGATGTCGCCGGTATGCCCAAAAGCGGTGGTCGGCATCAACCGCTGATCAATCGGCCCCCTTGGCCAAGGAGACCGATCCGGGTCGAGTGATCGCGGGTGGGCCAATCGGAGCAGGTGGGTCATGCCTCCGATACAAACGGTGAGTAACGCCAGAACCGGTCGAGCCAATCCTTGACTCGATTGTGTCCGCCGGTTGGACCGACGCGTCGCCGGGCACTTCCACACCTGACTTCACGCGTCCACTGACATGTTCCGTATCGGCGTGCTTGACAAGAGCCCTTGAGGCTTCGAAAACAATTTTCCAGTCTTGGGTTACGACGAAGACTGTGCCGGTGATATCGGACCAGTAAGGTGCTGAAAGTGTGCCGGTTATTCCTTCGGCGACCCAGGTGGAACGACCGTTACCAACGGTCCCGGCCGGCAAATCCGTTACGGTTTGACAGGCCCGCTGCGATCTTCCGGGAAGGGGGACATTCTTGCCATGCTGTACCTGATCGGGACGGACGAAGCCGGCTACGGTCCCAACCTGGGACCGCTCGTGATTTCCGCCACTGTCTGGCTGGCGCCCGACGCTTGCCGCGATGCCGATTGGTACGAGCTGCTCTCCGGCGTCGTCTCGCGTCACGGGCGCCCGCAGCGGAGACCGTCCCAGGTGCCGATCGCCGATTCCAAGTCGCTGTACAAGCCGGGCGGCACCCTGCAAAACTTGGAGTGCGGCGTGCTCACGGCCCTGCGGGCGATCGGCCTGCGACCCGCCCACTGGCGCGAAGCATGGGCGGCCCTGGCGCCGCAGAACTCCGCTGACGTGGATCGCGATCCCTGGTACCGGGATTTCGAATTGGCATGGCCGCTGGCCCACGATTCGGATTCCTTAGATCGGCTCGCCGAGACCTTTCTCCAGGGACTGCAGCAGGCCAGCGTCCGGTTGCTGGCCATGCGATCCGTCGTGGTGTCTCCGGAACAGTTCAACGGCCGACTCGATCGTCTGGGCAACAAAGCCACGGTCCTATCGACTGTAACGATGGAACTGATTAAAGCGGTTTTGCCGCCCGCGGACGGTCAAGCGGTTTTGGTGGTCTGCGACAAGCATGGCGGCCGCCAGCGGTACGCGGATCTGCTGCAGGCGACGTTCCCGGACTACCTGGTCGAGATCTTTGGGGAAAGTCCGGCTCGCAGCGTGTATCGCTGGGGGCCGGCCACCCGCCGAGTGGAATTTCGCTTTCTCGAAAAGGCCGAGCGCTTTCTCCCGGTAGCCCTGGCTTCGATGATGTCCAAGTACCTGCGCGAACTGGCCATGCTGGCCTGGAACGCGTTCTGGCAGCGGCAAGTGCCCGGCCTGCGCGCCACGGCCGGCTATCCGCAGGACGCCGTCCGCTTCAAGAAGGAGATTGAGGGTTGCCAGCAGGGTTTGGGGATTCCCGACGCGAGGGTTTGGCGCAACCGTTGATTGTCAAAGCCCTGTGCGTGCTAGCACCGCACGCGCCGTTCGCTCTTGCCCCGCCTTGCCCCTTTTCGTACACTTCGCCGCCATTTGCTGCCGCGCGAGATAATTCGGCGAACTCCGGTTCGTCCCGTTACGTAGACAATGCCAGACGCGCCGACAGCCGCCGGCAAGGGCGTCAAACACAGAGAAGACGCCTGTCACCGGCACAGGGAGTCAAGGAAGTTCGGCAGTCAAGCGTCCAGGGTCTGCGGTCGATAAGGGAGTGTGTTCTCAGGGGCGTTCGCAAAGTCACTTCCCCGCCACGGACAGCGCTTTTCGACACGGACAGGCGACGCCAGGGTCAGTTCAAGGTAGAATGGCAACACAGCGGAAGAACTCGACGACCGCCGGGCGACACGAGGTCGGCCCGCCGGCTGGTCTCAGCCGCCATCTCTCGGGGGAGTAAGCAATGCAGATTTACGGGGTCTCACATCTTCACGGCGCGCAACCGATCAGCGGTCCTCATCGCACGCACGCGGCCGAAGCCGCGCAGCAAGCCGATTCCTGGCTGGCGGTGGATCAGCTGGACATCTCGCCGGAAGCCGACTTGGTGAGCCGCGTCCGCGACCTGCCCGACGTGCGCGCGGACCGCGTGGCGGAACTTCGCGCCCAGATCGCCGCCGGCGTCTACGAATCCGAGGCCCGGCTCGACGTGGCGCTGGGACGACTGCTCGACGAAGTGGCCGGCTGAGCGGGCCGCGGACTCGTGCCCCCATCATGCCGGACCAGCGGTCGTTCCGGCAGCGCTTGCAATCGCGGGCAGGGGCCCTAGAATAGGCGTTGGAAATCGCCGTTACCGCATTCGCCGTTGCCAGCCATGGCCGAAAACCAGACGCTCGGTCCCGTTCAGACTGCCCTTACGCCGCAAGCGAGGTTTGAGGAGTACTTGCAGAGCCGGGGCATGCGGCAGACGGAGCAGCGCCGCATCCTGGTGGAACATATCTTCAGCCATCACGAGCATTTCGACGCCGACCAACTGCTCGCCCAACTGCCCCTCAAAGGCCAACCGGGCTACGTCAGCCGCCCTACGGTCTACCGCACGCTGGCCGAATTCGTGGACGCCGGCCTGCTGCGCAAGTTCGAACTGAACGGCCGCGCCGTGTACGAGCACGACTACGGCTACCCGGCGCACGACCACCTGTACTGCAAACAGTGCCAGAGGCTGTTCGAGTTCGAAAGCGACGAGTTGGTCGAGTTGCGCAATCGCGTGGCCCAGCAGCACCGCTTCCGAGTCACCGGCCACCGCCTGACCATCTACGGCGTCTGTGAAACCTGCGCCCAAAGCAAACGCCGCACCAAGCGCAAGTTGGACCTGATCTGAGCGGGCTATCCTTCTGAGGTCCGATCAAGGCGATCGCGGATAGACCTTCACGGTCTTGACAACGACGCGGAAGTTCGGGGCGGGCTGCGATGGGAAGTCCAGCTTGACGGGGTTCGTTCCGGGGGACAGCGTGGGGAACGGATCAGCCAACTGGCCCGAGGCAGCCTCCGTGCCGTCGGCGTTCAGGATGCGCCACGTGGCCTGGTCGCGGCAGAGCAGCCGTTGGCCTGCCGTCAAACGTGCGGGAAAACGCACCGAGCGATCGCCGATCGTCAGCGTCGGTGTGTCCAGGTGGTCGCCGTCGGCCGCAGCTTCGGCTGGCTTTTCCGCTTGGCCAAGCTGCAGGAGTGCGATTTCGATTTCCAGCGACGGAGAACTCACCTGACGCTCTGACGGCATGTCGGCTCGGCGGACGATCGTCCAGGCATTGTCGCGGCCGTCGGCGCGCGTGATGATCCGAGGGATGTCGTACTCGCGGTCGAGCCGGTTCCAGTCGATGTCTGCGTCGGCCCGGCGGTTGCCGAACGGCTGTCCCAAGGAAATCACGGTGACCTCGGCCCGTGCGCTGAGTCCCTGCGGCGGGGCGCATTCGAATCGGAGCGCATTCTGGCCCTCGGCCAGCTCCGGCAGTTGGGCCACTTGCGGCTGGAAGCGGCTGAGCAACTCGCCCCGTTCGTCGTACAGAACGCAGTCCTCCATGCTTTCCAGCTCCAGGTACTGCCCGGACTGCAGTGTGACCGGGAAGGTGACGTTGGTTCCGCCGAGTTCCAACGACGGGTTTGCCAGTTCCGCCCGGCGGGTGGGCAGCGAGTGGATCGGACTGACGAAGATGTCGACCTCGCCCCCGGCCGGGATTTCGTTCAGCAGCAGGTTGACTTGCGAAATGTGTTGCCGATCTACCGCAGTCCGGTACACGGCGTGGCTTCCGCCGCCGGCGTGGTAGGGCCACACGTAGTCCGCCATCCGTTCCGCGTCGCGTTCGCGTAACAGCAGTTCCACATATCGCCAGCCGGTGAAATCCAAGTCGACGTAGTGATCGGAGATGCAGCCGTGGTACTCGCGGGGCGAGCGGATTTGGACGTTCAGCAACGCGCCGCTGCCGTCGCCCTTGACCCACAGGCCCAGCGCCTCGCCAGGCAGCATGCTGAAATAGGGATGCTCGTAGACCGTGCCGATTTGCGCCCAAGCGCCGCGCGCATTGCCGCTGCTGTTGGCGGCCCGGAATCGCAAGCTGCGCCCGCCCGCTTTGACGTCCTGGGTCTCCACTTCGATCCGGGCGTTGACGCCCTTGGCGTTGCTGCGGTTGTTCAGCGCGTCCAGGTCGGCAAAGTCGGCCAGCACGGTGGCCTGCGCGTCGTCGTAGGGCGCGACCGAATACAGGGCCTCCAGCCGCGCTCGCAACGGTTGAGCGGCGAAGGGGTTCTCGACCGTCCAGCGTTCCGAACCGTTCCCCAGACCGCTGACGCGGTGCTTGGCCAGTTGGGCCGGCGTGAGCTGCCACTGGCCGGCGGCATTCAAGCGCAGCCGGAAATCTTCGCCCGGCTCGCCCACGCGCTGCAGCGTGGGCTCGTCAAAGTACCGGGCCAGACGCATTCGCTCGTACCAGCCCAGAATGGTGAATTGTTCTTCCAGACGCGCGTTCCAGGGGCGGCTCGATACGTTCACGCCCTGGATCGACATGGGGCCGTCGATCGACAGGTTTTTGGCGCCGAAGTACTCCAGTTCGTCGGGAAAGTGGCCGCGCGCGATGTTCGATGGTCCGCGGGGCGCCCACCATCCCAATTGCGGCTCCAACAGATCGCTCTTGCGGAACCGCCCGGCCTGGCTGATGTGCTGGTCGTGAAACTGTTTTACTGCCCACACGGGATGGTCCCAAGCGCCAAGACGGGAATGGATCCACCAGCTGTTGTGGCCCCAGCAACTGGCCTCGGTCACGCCGCCGTGCAGACGCTGAAAGATCTTCCAGCGCATGGTGTCGATCCCAAACCGGCTGCGCATACCCTCGGAACCGTCGAAGTAGATCATCTCCATGCCGCACTCGTTGTAGACCCGGGCGATGCAGTCCGCCAGTTCGTCCGCCAAGGGACTTTGGGGGTCCGGGTAGAAGGCCAAGTAGCGCTGCTGGAGGTAATCCACGGCAGTGCCTTCCGCATGGGCGGCGGCCTGGGTCTTGAACGCGCCCCGCTCGCATTCCAGAAACGCGTAGGGGGCCGTACGCGAGATGGCCGAGTAGCGGATCAGTTCGCTGCCCACGCGCAGGGCGTTGCCGTTGCTGGAATAGCTCCAGATAATGTCGTGGTCCGCGCCCGGCAACTCGTTGACATAGATCGTCTTGTCGTCCGCCGAAAGCGGCTTGGCCAGCGTGTAGCGGTTGGTTGCGATCAGGTGCGGTGAGGGCACCGGCGTCACCCAGGGGTCGTTGGTGCTGATGCAGGCGGTCAGCGTGTGGATGCCCGGCTTCAGTCCGGCCGCGCGGATCCGATCCGCCGTCGCTTTCATATCTGCCAGCCCGTTGGGGAAGTAGGCGGCGCGCGGCTCGTAGTGCCCCAGCGTGGTCCACCAGCCGTGCAGATGGATGTTCGTAAAGCCGCCGCGGCGCGCCAGCTCGATCCAGGCATCCGCGTCCTTGGCAGCCATGTCGGCGAACAGGTACGAGCCGCGGGTTTCCGCCGCGCCCATCGCCCAGGGACCACCGCAGGGCGATTTCGGCACGGGTTCGTTTTCGGCCATCGCACGCAGCATCGGAATCAGCTGCGCGCGTGGCCCGGCGGCCAAACCGATGCGGGGCCCGACCAAACCGTGTTCGGCCGTCGTCGAGGCGCGGAACCGCGGGGCCGGGCTGTGAAACGACGTATCGACTTCGAGCCCCAAACTGCGCAGGCACACGCCCGACGCCTCGTCGGAAGCCAGGCCGGCCATGTTGCCGAGGTACTCGTTCGGTGCCGGCGCGAGCTGGAAGAACGTGAACCGTTGGGCCTCGGGCACATCGAGCTTGGCGGCGGTCACCGCAAAGTACTGGTCTTTCGCCTCGATCCGGATCGCGGCACTGCCCGCGCCGCGCGGGAAATCGGCGATCAACAGCCCGTCCTCGTGCCGCAAACGCCGAGCCTGGAAACGTTTTCCCGAGGCCGACTCGACCGCCAGCACGGAGTAAGGAGCGTCGAGCAGTTCGCGGCCGCTGCCTTTCTCTTGCAGGGACAGAATCGTCCCGTTGTCGCCGACGATCATCGTGGCCCAGCGGGTTTCGAAGCGGACGAGTTCCTGGCCTTCGTCCTTGGCCGGGCCCGCGTCGCGGTACTCGGCGCTTTGTCGCCCAGCCGGATCGGCCAGGGCCAACACGCCGTCGGCGTCCAAGGCTCGCCGGTAGATCCGCACGTCGTCGATCAGCCCGTGATGGGTGGCCGAGCCGGACCAGCGGCCGACCTGAATGTCGCCCTGGTGCCCGACCGGGTAGTCCCACGTGGCCGAACCGACCTTCTTGCCGTTCACGTAGGTCGTGATCTGCGGCCGCTGGAAGACCGCCGCCAGGTGGACCCATTGTTTCATCGGCAGATCGGCCAGCAGGGGCGCGGACACCTCCGTCCATGCCTCGCTGGCGACTCCGTGCCGCTGCCCCGGACGGCCCATGCGGAACGAGCAGTTGCGGTTGCTCACGAAGAGCAAGAATCCTCCCGGACTCCACGTGCCCCCGGTCAGGATGTTCGGGTACTGTCCGGTTCCTTCCCAATAGACCCAGGCCGCCAGGCTCATCGCGTCGGCGCCGTCGAGTTCGGGCAGGGACGGCAGCGTGACGTAGCTGTCCGAGCCGCTAAACCGCAGCGCGGTTCCGAACTCGCCCGTCACCCAGGACACCCCGTGCAGTTCCGCCTCGCCCGCCGGATCTGCCGCGTTGGCCGAGTAGGCCCCCGCCCCTTCGTCAAACCGCCACCAGCCCAGCAAGCCGGGCTCCGGCTCAGCGGCTCGCGCGTCAGTGACGCAACAAGCGATCATACCTGCCAGGAAAATCGCAACGAACGAAATTCTTGTCTTCATCTTGTCTCTCCTTCCAGAGCCGCGTTTGGATTCCGCTCAAACGGTTTCGCGAAGATGCCGTGGCGAAGGCTCTCAATCTACACGACCGGACAACGCCTGTGCAGAGGACGGAGTGGCATCATTCGGAGACGACGATCTCGGCTCCGCGATTGTTGGGACGCCTGATGGTCAGCTGGACTTCCTCGCGGGCCAACTGCTCGGCCAGGTTGGCGACGAGTTTTCGGGCCTCCTGTTCGCCTGGCAAAAGGGCGAACAGCGTGGGACCCCACGAACTCTGGCCCACGCCGGTCACGCCCAGGGCACGGATCAGATCCACGATGGCCGACAGTCGCGGGCCGTTGTACGGTCCGCCTTGCACGGCGGCGAAACACAGGCCGGCCAGACGCCCGTAGCGATAAACGCTGTCGCTGAAGCGTGCGAAGTCGGCTTCCCGGACGGCGGGCAACATCTGCAGGTGAAGCTCGTCCTGCAACTGGCGCGTGACTTCCTCGGGTACGGGCGGCAATTGGTCGAAGGCGGTTTGTTCGGCGGAGCCGGACAACCCGGCAGCCGCAGGCGGCTGAATCAGCAGGAACCGCCAGGCCTCGGGCAGCGGCAAGCGGCATTCCAGCGGCGAAATCGGCTCGCTGGGCAACTTGCCGTTTTCCACGATCAGTCCGCCTGCCGCAAATCCATAGGTGCCGACAGCGGAACGCTGGCCTCGGCCCACGCTGAGAGCCAATTCTTCCGGCGTGGGCTGGGGCCTGCCACACCAGGCGTTCAGACCTGCAGCCACCGACAGCGCGAGTTGCGTGCCCGCGCCCAAACCGGCATGCGCTGGGGCCATTGACAGGATCTCGATGCGGCATACGGGCTCGCGGGGCAAGCCCACGTGCTCCGCCCACCGGCGGGCGAAACCGCGGGCTCGACCGGCCCTGGGCCCTGTCGCCTGGAACGCGTCCGCCGCCGACACGCGCAAGTGGACGGCCGGGTGGTCCACCATCACGCCCGCGCCGCCGAATTGGCGCCCGGACGGCTGCCCGAACGACAGCAGGCCGAAGTGCAAACGGCACGGCGCGATCACTTCGACGCAGCGGTCGGCTGGAGGGCTCGGCGCGGGGCGGGTCGGTTCGGCGGTCATGGCATCGTCGGCTGGGGGGACGCGCAGGGTGCGCACATCCTGGGCTCAGCCGTACAGAATTCAATTTTCGCGGCCCATCGTCCAACCGATTGGAAAGACGTGTCTCCGCGAAAATTGAATTCTGTGCGTCTGAGCCCTTTACTTGGTATCAAGTTCGGCGGACTTGCCGCGCAGGTAGTCGATCGCCAGTTGGCTCATCGTCCGGATGCCGGCGGGCAGGGCCGCTTCGTCCAGGACGAATTGGGGCGTGTGCAGGGGATGCACCGCGCCGATGGCTTCGTTGCGGACACCCAGGAACACGAACATGCCGGGGATCTCCTGCTGGTAGTGAGCAAAATCCTCGCCCACCATCACGGGCGGCGACTCCACGACGTTGGTTTCGCCCAGCGCGCTGACCAAAGCGGGCTTCATGCGGGCAACCAATTCGGGATCGTTCCAGACGGGGGCATGGTCCCCCGAGAATTCGATCTCGGCCCGCGCGCCGTGGGCGGCGGCCGTCTGCTCGACCAGCTGCCGAAAGAGGCCGACGGCCTCGTCCCGGACAGCCTTGTCGTGCGCCCGCACAGTGCCCTCCAAAACGACCTGCTCCGGGATGATGTTCCAGACCTGCCCGCCTTGAATCACGCCGATGGAAACGACAATCGGCTGGCGGGCGTCGATCCTGCGGCTGGAGATGGTCTGGATGGCCGTGATCACGTGGGCTGCGACCACGATCGGATCGACGCTCAGCCAGGGCATGGCCGCGTGCGCCTGCTTGCCTCGCAGCGTTATGACAAAGCGATCGACGCTGGCCAACATGCCGCCTGCGCGATAGGCCACCTGGCCGGTCGGCAGATCCGGCGCGACGTGCAGACCGAAGATTGCGCTGACATCCGGATCGCGGAGCACGCCCTCCTTGATCATCAGCGACGCTCCGCCCTCTTCGCCCGCCGGCGCGCCCTCCTCGGCCGGCTGGAAGACAAGCTTGACGCTGCCCGGCAGCGACTGGCGCAGCTGGAACAGAACGCTGGCCGTGCCGAGCAGGATGGCGGTGTGAGCGTCGTGCCCACAGGCGTGCATCACGCCCGGAT
>CAYPGE010000364.1:0-9651 GCA_964409865.1 uncultured Pirellulaceae bacterium | reverse complement strand
TTCCCGCCATGAAGCGGCTGACCGACTTGGCCGAGGAACTCGACGCCCGGCTGACCGACTATCTGCAGGACGTCAACGCCCAAATGCCGATACCACGTATTCCACCAAATCGTGTTGACGGGTATCTTCAAAGGAGTTCTAAGAGCCATGCGGACGGGAGATAACAAAGCGGTTGTGCACTTCCTATGAAAATCGCCATCATCGGTTCTGGTATCAGCGGCTTGCTCGCGGCCCGTCTGCTGGCCGACGAACACGAAGTCCACGTCTTCGAGGCCAACGACTACGCGGGCGGGCACACGAACACGGTCTCGTTCGAGGCGTTCGGCCGGCAGTATGCAGCCGACACCGGCTTTATGGTCTTCAACGACCGCACATATCCCAACTTCATCCGCCTGCTGCAGATGCTGGACGTGCCCGCGCGGATGAGCGACATGAGCTTCAGCGTGCGGTGCGACAAGACGGGGCTGGAGTATCAAGGCAGCTCGCTGAACGGCTTGTTTGCCCAGCGCCGCAATCTGCTGCGTCCGTCGTTCTACCGCATGCTGCTGGAGGTGCTACGTTTCAACCGCCAGTCGCTCGAATTGTTGCAGGGCGACGATTACGAGCTGGAGTTGGGGCAGTACTTGGAGCGGAACCGCTACAGCCGGGAATTCATCGACCACTATCTGATCCCGATGGGTGCGGCGATCTGGTCGGCGCCTCCGGAACGGTTTCGGCAGTTCCCGGCGCGATTCATCGTGAGCTTTTTCAACAATCATGGGCTGCTGACGGTCCGTGGTCATCCGCAATGGAAGACGGTAGCAGGCGGTGCGGTGCGGTATGTTCAAGCGATCACGCGTCCCTTTGCGGACCGCATTCGTCTGAATTGCCCCGTCGTGTCCGTTCGCCGCTGCCCGGATCGTGTGGCCGTGACGTGGAAGAATGACGGGCCCGAGGATTTTGACGCCGTGGTGCTCGCCGCGCACGCCGACCAGACGCTGGCCATGCTGGCGGACGCCAGCGATGCGGAACGGGACATCTTGGGCGCGTTTCCCTACCAGCGGAACGAGACGGTTTTGCACGCGGATCCGGCGCTGTTGCCCCGCTGTCGCCGGGCCTGGGCCTCCTGGAATTACTGCATTCCTCAAGAAGAAAACCAGCCCGTGGTGCTGACGTACAACCTGAATCGGCTGCAGGGGCACGTCTCGCCCGATCCGATTTGCGTGACGCTCAACGGGACTCGCCGGATCGACGGGCAGAAGATCCTGCGGCGGATCGAATATCATCATCCGGTTTACAGCCGCGAAGCTCTTGCCGCCCAGAAGCGGTTTGCCGAGATCAATGGCCGAAACCGCACGTATTTCTGCGGCGCGTATTGGGGACACGGTTTTCACGAAGACGGGGTCAACAGCGCCTTGGCGGTCGGACAGTCGTTTGGAAAGCGGTTGGAATCATGCACAGTTGCCTGTACCAAGGGCGCGTCCACCACCGGCGGCTGAGCCCCGCGGAACATGCGTTCCGATATGGGGTGTACCTGGTGTACCTGGATCTTGACGAACTGCCGGCGCTGCTGGCAGGCGGTTACGGCCTCAGCGGGTCCGTCTTCGCCCCCGCCTCGTTCCGCCGCGCGGACCATCTGGGCGATGCGGGCGTGCCGCTGGCCGATGCTGTGCGTGACTTGGTTCAGAAGCGGACCGGGTGTCGCCCAACCGGCCCGATTCGCCTGCTTACGCTGCTGCGCAACTGGGGCTACTACTTCAATCCGCTCAGCCTGTACTACTGCTTCGCGTCCGGCACGCAGGACGTGGAGGCCGTGGTGGCCGAGGTCACCAATACGCCGTGGCGCGAGCGGCACTGGTACGTGCTGTGGGAAGGCAACCGCATCGGCGAGCCGTCGCAAATGAGATTCCGGCACCCCAAGGAGTTTCACGTCTCGCCGTTCCTGGACATGGATCTGACGTATGAGTGGCATGTTCATGTGCCCGGGGAGCAACTCCGTGTGGCGCTCGCCGATTTTCGAGGTGCGGAGCGCGTGTTCGACGCCAGTTTCTCGATGAAGCGCCGCGAGTTGACTCGCGGAAACATGCTGCGCGCCGTCGTTCGTTTTCCGTGGCTCACCGCGCGCGTGTTCCAGGCCATCCATTGGCAGGCGTTCCGACTGTGGCGGAAGAAATGCCCGTTCTATGTCCATCCGAAGTATCGCCAGGGATCGGAGGCCCAGCAACCATGACGGACGCTGCTCACTACGCGGACCAGAAATGTACGTCGAAGCCAAATGTGATCGACCTCGCGGCACGCCGCATCGTGTGGCGCCGCCTGGGGAGCCTTGACGAGGGCCGGCTGACGATTGCTGACGGCGGCGAGCGACGTGAATTCGGGCGTTCGGGCGAGATTTCGCCGGCTGCCACGATCGAAATCCGCGACCCGCGTTTCTATCGCCAGTTGGTTTTCGGCGGCAGCCTGGGCGCGGCAGAGGCGTTTCTCCGCGGGTACTGGACGTGTGACGATCTGGTCAGTCTGGTCCGCATCTTCTGCCGGAATACGATTGTGGCCAGTGGCTTGGAACGCGGCCCGGCGCGGATCCTCAGCCCGCTGGCCAGAATCGCCCATTGGCTGCGCCGGAACACGCCGTCCGGCAGCCGCCGCAACATCGCCGCCCACTACGACCTGGGCAACGAGTTCTTCGCCTTGTTCCTGGACGAGACCATGGCCTACTCCTGCGCGGTTTTTCCGCGGCCCGACAGCACGCTGCACGAAGCGTCGGTGGCCAAGTTCGACCGGGTCTGCCGAAAGCTCGCTCTGACGGCGGACGACCACGTGCTGGAGATCGGCTCGGGGTGGGGCGGCTTCGCCGTGTACGCCGCCGGGCAGTACGGTTGCCGCGTGACCACGACGACCATTTCGCGAAAGCAATATGAATACACGCGGCAGCGCGTCGAGGCGGCCGGCCTGGCCGACCGCGTCACGGTCCTGTTCGAAGACTACCGCGTCTTGCAGGGCACGTTCGACAAGCTGGTCTCGATCGAGATGATCGAAGCCGTGGGGTATCAGTACTTCGACAGCTACTTCCGCGTCTGTTCCGAGCGGCTCAAGCCGCACGGCATGATGCTCTTGCAGGCCATCGTCATCCCCGACCAGCGTTACGACCGCTATCGGCGCTCGGCGGACTTCATCCAACGTTACGTCTTTCCCGGCGGCTGCCTGCCTTCGCCGGGCGCCATTTGTCGTTCGCTAGGCCGCGCCACCGATTTGCAGCTCTTCCATCTGGAGGACATCACCGCGCACTACGCCGAAACCCTCTCGCACTGGCGCCAGCGGTTCCGAGCAAACCTCGATCAAGTGCGTCGCCAGGGTTTCTCCGACGAGTTCATCCGCACCTGGGAGTTCTACTTCAGCTACTGCGAAGGCGGCTTCCGCGAACGGATGATCGGCGACGTGCAAATGCTGCTCACCAAACCCGCGTGCCGGTCTGGAGGCGTGTAGGTCCCGCGCCGCGCACGATCTCAGCAAAGAGGATGTCGAATTTGTCATGTGCCATCCCGTCAAGACGGGCACCAGTCGTTCCAGCGGGCGGTCCATGACCTACGAGTATACCGAATGGGGTGCCTACGTGGCAGTTGTCTATGAAGTAGTGGATGACGACGTCGTGTATCCGGTTACGGCGTTTGAACTGGAGGAGGATTGAATGGCAGAGAAACAGGCAAAACGACGGTCACGTGGGCGATATCTGACGGACGCAGAAGCAGCCCACTACGACGCTGTCCGTGAGCAGGTGGAAGCAGAATTCGTCGGCCGCATCAAGAAGCCAACCCCGAGTGCAGTCGCCCACGGGGCAATCACCGCGTTGAAAGAGGCCCGCGAAGCCCTCGGCCTGAGTCTTGCGGACATCCGCGACCGAACCGGGATTGAACGCTCGGCCCTGAGTCGCCTTGAAAACGAGACGCCCAATGTGACGCTCCGCACACTGGAACGATACGCGGAAGCGTTGGGAAAACGAATCGTGATCGCGATCGCCGACGCGGAACCCGCGGGGCACAGGTCAACTGTTGGGACCTAAGTCCCGGCCCCGCACACTTGTAGCGTCCAATTACGCGTATTTGGACGCCTGCCGCCTTCACCCGCCCGCACGACGCCGCCCGTCACGTCCCTGCTGCCGGGAGCTGTGGAGAGGTCGTTCTAGCCCTTTGTGCCCGTAGCGTTCGTCTTCGCTCGAAGGCGGTCGTACGCCTGATCCAGGAGCCCAGGCTCGTTAACCAGTTGGTCGGCCACGGCGTGATCTCCGGACGTCATCCAGAAGCGGTCCTGCGCGGCGTAGCGCCCGCTGGAAGCCACAAGACGGCCTTGCAGATAACGCAGCCCCTCGTCGTCCAGAGCAGCAACCCGACGCTGCCGGAAGCATGCCTTCCAATGCTGCGCAAATGACTGCACCCGTAGCAAGTCGGCGACCATTCGCGTGGTGCCGCCGAGAATGCCCAGGTAGGCAAGATGCCCGTACTCGGCGCCCTCTGCCAGAGCGCGAACCGTGTCAAACAGCACCAGTGGCTCGCTGTGCTCGATCGCATCCTTGGCTGTCTTGACCAGATCCTGCAACGGGAACACACGAGCCAAGCCGAAGTGATCCTTGTAGTCCAGGTCGCAGCTCTGCGAGATCACGACTCCCAGTTGGAGGACCACCGCGACCGTCGTCTGAAGGTTCTTTAGCTCCACCCCCTCTCCGAGTCTGTCGAAAGTCCTTGGATCGCTGCTCTCCAGTCGAATCTGGCCGGAACCGCTGCTCCTGATGTTCATCGTCCTGGGCAGGATGAGGAAGGGCACATCGGCGATGATGTCGCCCTGACTGAGCTTGCGGTCTTGAAGGTCGATAGATCGTCGCAGCATGGTTATGGCTCCGCAACGATTGCGGCATCAGGATCCAGCAGTGTGAAGGGGCGTCTGCGCGGCATCTCGATCGGGGTAGGGCGATCCAGATCGACGGCCTCTGCCAGGGTGCGTTCATCGAGAGCTGCTGCATCACCCTCGTCCGAGTCGTCCCTGTTCTTGCGCCACGGGTCGCTTGGGGCGGGAACTTCAAGAAAGAGAGTGACCTTCTGTTGCGGAATCAACGGCAGCGGTTGATCGGGACGCAGCACGCCGTCCTCGAACGTTGCCGTCACGCTGAGTGAAGTTGCGGACATGGTTGTTGTCTCCGTCCGTTCAAAGAAGGGGCTCCCTCGCGAATTATACCATCCCCACGCCTCCAAGTCTCTAACACGGCGGCAAACACGCGGCCGCGGGGTGGGCGTGGTTGTGACGCTGCTCGACCGTGCTGGCGAGTCACGGCGCAACGACGGGCGTGCTGCGTTTGGAACTGCGGATCTCGCGGTACAGTTGCGTCAGGCGTTGCACGCGGTCGGCTTGAGCGGCGTCGGCGATCAGGTTGGTCTGTTCGGCCAGATCGTCGTCCAGGTTGTACAGCGCGACGGGCTTGTCGTGTTCGATGTTGAAGACCAGCTTCCACGGGCCTTCGCGCAGGGCGTGGGCCATGCCGTCGCTGCCGGAGTTGCGGCCTTTCTTGGCGATCTCGTTCCAAGCCTTGTTCATGGCCGCCTGGCGTTCCTGCGGCGTCATCTTCGGCCCGGTCTTCGGACGTTTCGGCAGCACGGGATCGCGCTCGGCCAAGGCGTCGCGGCCGGGGCTGCTTTGGATCAGCAGCGTCTGGCGCACCGGCTGGTCGTCGCCTTGTTTGCCAAGCAGCACCGGCGCAAGACTGACGCTGTCAAGCATCTGGTCGGGGTCGAATCGGCCGTGTGCCAACTCGACGAACGTGGGCACGATGTCGTGTGTGCCGATCACTTGGTTGCGGACGGCGCCGGCCGGGACATGGCCTTTCCAGTACACGACAAACGGCACGCGATGCCCGCCTTCCCAGATGTGCGATTTCGACCCGCGCAGGCCGCCCACGGCGTCGTGGCCGCTGGCGCGGTCGGTAGGGATTCCGCCGTTGTCGCTGGTGACGACGATCAGCGTCTTGTCCAGCAGCTTGCGTTTCTCCAAGCCCTCGACAAACTTCCCGACAACCACGTCGACCTCATGGACCATGTCGGTATGTGCCGTCATCTGCGTGACGCCCTTGACCGGCGTGCCGAGCAGCGTGTCGGGCGGCGTGTACGGGCCGTGCGCGCCGTCGGTGGACAGGTGAATGTAGAAGGGCGTGCTGGGGTCCTGGTCGATGAAGGCCAGCGATTTCTCGACCAGCGTCTGGCCGACTTTCCGGCTGTCCCAGTCCGGCAAGCCCGGTCCCGGCACCGGGACCACGCCGCCGTTGAGCGGGCCGGCCGCAAGCTGCGTGACGGCCGCCGGATCGCCGGCGACGCGGTTGTTCTCGAAGAACGTGTACGGCGGCGCTTGATGTCCGCCGAGCAGGACATAGGAATAGGTAAAGCCCCACTGGATCGGGCCCGTCGTCATGGGCTGGGAGAAATCGGCACCGCCGCCCGGCTTCTTCTCGAATTCGCCGCCGAAGTGCAATTTGCCGAACAGGCCCGTGCGGTAGCCGGCCGCTTGCAGCAGGTGGCCGACGCTTTTCTGGCCGGGCAAAAACTGGGGCGCGGCGTTCCAGCCCCACGTGCCGCCCGCCAGCCGCCCGCGCCACGTGTAGTTGCCCGTGGCCACGGTATACCGCGTCGGGGCGCACAAGGCCGCAGGGGTGTGAGCGTCGGTAAACCGCATCCCCTCACGGGCCAGGCGATCGATATTGGGCGAGGGGATCTTGCCCTGCGGGTTGTAGCACTGAAAGTCGCCCCAGCCCACGTCGTCGGCCATGATGAACACGATGTTCGGCTTCTCGCCAGGCTTGTCTGCAGCATAGACTAGGCCGCAGGTGCAGCTGAGTGCGGCTAGAACGGAAAGCAGCGGTCGAATTGGCGTGTGCATGTTTTGTCCTTTCAGATTGAAGCATCTTCGTACCACCATTGCCCGATTTCTTGTTTTCCTGCACACATTTTGAACAGGAGGAAACAGAGACCACAGAGAAAGAGCTGGCACTCCGTTTTCTCTGTTTCCTCCTGTTCCATGCGTTGGAATCCTGGGATTACAGCCGTCGGCGGTGTTGCGAATTCTAGTCCCCCGCCGCCCCAGGCCGCTAGCACCAAACGGTAATCACGCCTTTTCTTGGGCGGTTCAAGAAGTCACGCTTTCTCAAGGGCCCAAGGGCCGGGGTTGTGGCTGCGGCGGCGATTCAATCCGTGTCGGCGATCCCCGCGTTGCCCGTCGTTCGAGGGACGATCCAGAGGACGGCCATTAGCGCCGAGGGCATGCTAGCACCCGATTCCCGTTTTTCTGGAGAGTTTCGCTACGGCTGGAGTCGGCTTTCGGCCGATAATGGGGACGCTTGTCGACCGCGTGGAGCCGCCCGGCTCCTGGTACCTCTCCTCCGAGGAAGATCAACTCCATGGCTCATCCGCAGTTGCGTGTGTACTTCAGTCCTGAAGATTCGCGTGAATCGGTTTTGGCCTCGACGACGCAACCCGTCCGCAAGCCCGTCACAGTTCCCCTTGGCGACGTGCTGCCGTTGCTGGCGGACGCCGTCCAGACGCGCCGGCTTTGGGTCCAGGATTTCGCGGACGAGCCGGTTACTCTCAGCCCCGATCTGTACGAAGTGCTGATGGCCTACCAGGAACTGCGGCAGACAGCCTGACGCGAGTCCCATCCAACCAGCGCGACAAGGTCCGTCACGGCTCGCGAGTCTCGGCCGGACCGGCACGCCAGCCTTTCAGCAGCTCCGCCAGCTTCCGCTGCAGCGGCTGCGGCAGGGCGGCGATCAGGTGTTGGCTGGGCGCGTCGACATGCAGGACGCCTGCCAGCTGGCCGGATTCGTTTCCGCTCAGTTCGCGGCGGACGCGAGCCAGCACGGCCTCCGCCGTGGTGCCCGTCGCCAGCCATTCCTGGACGGCGTAGAACTCGATGTCCCAACGGGCTTCGACCGCGGCCGGCGAGGTGACCTGCACCGTGGCCGCGTCCACGACTCGATACGTCAACTCCATGGGCTGCAGCATCTGACGGAGCACCTCGCCGAGCGGCCGCTGATTGACGGCCAGCGTGGTCTCGGTGTCGGGCGTCCAGCCGAGCGTCGCCAGCGCCTGCCAATCCACGACGATGGCGACCCCGGACTCGTCGCTCAGACGGCTCAAGATGCGGACCAAGGAGGCCGGTTGCAGGAAGTTGAGCGTGACGGGTTCGGCCAGCCGCGGCGCGGCGCGAGCCCAACAGGGCTGCAACGAGAACAGCTCCGGGTCGAATTTGGACTGCGGCGGCAATCCGCGCGCGGCCCGCAGACGCTCGCAGAAGACGATCGCTTGGAACAGGACCGTGTCCTGCTGCTGGATCACGAGCGCGGGCATCGCTTCCTGCATTACGCCGGGGCCGCCCGCCGCCTGCCACGTGGCGGGGGCGACCATTTCCACGATCAGGTCGGCTAGCTGCTGCAACTGCTGCGGGTCGCTGCCTACCAGATCGGACACGACGTGCGAGTGGGTCCGCAACTCGCCGTTGGGCGGCGGCGGGCGGGTGACCACCAACTGCTGGTCGACGCCGACGTGCGCGAGCTGCAGCGGGCCGAGGGCTGCCGTCAAGAGCTGGTCGATGGTGGCGTCCGTCTTCCGTACGCTGACTTTCGTGCGCGGCGCGGCCCGCACCAGGGCCAGGGCGTCCAGGTCCAGCGAGATCGGAATGGTGCTGAAGTTCATCACAAACCGCAGGAAGGCTTCCAGCGGCACATCCGTGAATTCGACCTCCGGGATCTTGTCCTGCAGGCGAGCCGGCAGGTCGATCTGTCGAGGTTCCGGGCGCGGCACCACCGGTTGGTCCGTCGTGATCGCCTCGGGTTCGGGCGGCGCGTCCTGATTGGCACCCTCCATGGCCTCCGTGGGGGGCGCGTTCACGTTCGGATCGATGAAAGGCGCGAATGCCTTCAGCGTTTCGGACAGCGCCGTCGTATCGGGCGAAGACTCCTTGGAATCGGGTGCTTTCGCCTCGGCGTCCGGAGCACTTGGTTGCGCCGCGGTTTGTGGAGCCTCGACGGGCTTGGCGTCTGTCGCGCTAAGAGCCTCTGCCGCAGGCGGATCGGCGGACTTGGCGGGCGGCCCTGCGGCGGGCGGCACAGTTGCAGGCGCGGACGCATCGGGGACGCTGGCCGGCTTGGTCACCTTCGCCGTCTTGCCCGCTGCCGGGGCTGCAGCCGCCGGCGGCACGTTTGCCGGCGGCGTCTGCGGCTGGGTAGAACTCGCCGGCTGGCCGGATGCGGCCACGTCCGGCCCCGGCCCGGCCGAGTCGCTTCGGTTGGACCTGGCTCCGCGCGAGGCGAGGAATCCCAGCACGCCAAGCGCCAAGGCCACTCCGACGACGGCCGCGCCGCCCAGCAGCAGCCACTGCTGGCGCTGCCGGGCCGCCTGCGAGGTCCAAGCGTCCGTGGGCAGGACCGGTTCGTTGCCGGGCTGTACGCCTGCTGGCGGCGGTGCGGGCACCGGCTCGACGGGAGGCGACTCGACGCCTGCGTCGATCTCGGCATCGCTCGAGTCAATCTCGCTTGGCAAGCCAGCCTCCGGCTCGGCCAAGATCTCGGCGGCGCCTGGTGGTGGTTCGACCAGGACCATGCTTCCGCACTTGGGGCAGATCTGGATCTGGCCAATGGTGGAC
>CAYPGE010000363.1:0-9666 GCA_964409865.1 uncultured Pirellulaceae bacterium | reverse complement strand
GTTGGGCAGGAAGCGGCAGGACTCATCAACGACTTGGCGGCTGCGCTGGGCTGATGGGTTCTCTCATGTGGCACGGCTAACAAAGTAAGCCGTGCCACACTGCGTCTGCCTTACTTCCCAACTCCCAACGGTCTCCGTTACACTGGAGGGCCGTGAGGTGATTGGAAACGGTCGCACCGTTCAGCGAAGGGGAGGAGCTTGTATGCCTGACAGAGTAACACGTCGAGGGTTCTTGAAAGGGTCCGCCGCCGCGGCGGGCACGGTGTTGGCGGCCCCGATGATCGTGCGGCCGTCGGTGCTGGGGGCCGAGGCGCCTAGCAACCAGCTGCACGTCGCCTCGATCGGCGTGGGCGGGCGCGGGTCCGGGATCATGTACGAAGCGGCCGGGGTTCCCAATGCGAAGATTGTGGCCGTGTGCGACGTCTTCCAGGACCGCCGCGAGAAGCACGCCGCGAACCTGAACGAGCGTTACGGCACGAATCTCTGCACGCCGTATCGCGACTTGCGCGAGATGCTGGCCCGCGAAGACATCCAGGCGGTGACGATCGGCACGCCGGATCACTGGCACGTCCCGGCCGCCCTGCTGGCCGTGCGGGCCGGCAAAGACGTGTACGTCGAAAAGCCGTTGGGAATCAGTCTGGAAGAAGACTTCGCCATCCGCCGCGAAGTCCAGCGGTACGGCCGCGTCTTCCAGTACGGCACGCAGCAGCGTTCGATGAGCCACATCCGCTTCGGTTGCGAACTGGTCCGCAACGGGCGGCTCGGCAAGCTGCAGTCCGTCGAGGTGACCGCGCCCAGCTACGGTTTCGAGGGCGGGTCGTTGGAACCCGAGCCCGTGCCGGAAGGGCTGGACTACGACCTGTGGCTCGGACCGGCCCCGTATCGGCCCTACACCAAAGACCGCTGCACGTGCTGGGGCACCTACTGGTGCCTGGACAACGCTCACGGCTTCATCGGCGGCTGGGGCGCTCATCCGCTGACCGACATGGTCTGGGCGATGGGCGACGACGCCGGGGCGGTGCCGATTGAATACGAAGGCACGGGCAAGTTCGGAGCGGGCCTGTTCGACGCGCCGTTCGACTGGGACATCAAGGGCCGCTTCGCCAGCGGCGTCGAGTTTCACTTCACGCCGGGTGGCGACCGGGCCACGATCGTCGGCGAGCGCGGCAAAGTCCATATCAGCCGCGGCGGGTTGCAGACCGAGCCCGAATCGCTGATGCAGGAGAAGATCGGCCCGAACGAGATCCGACTGTACGAGAGCAACCACCACATGGGCAACTTCCTGGACTGCGTCCGCACGCGCCGCCGCACGGTGGCTCCGGTCGAAGTCGCCGCGCTGTCGGACTCGATCACGCAGTTGAGCATGATCGCCATCTACACGGGGCGCAAGATCCGCTGGGACGCCCAACGCGAGGTGATCCTGGACGATCCCGGCGCGTCGCGGCTGACGTCGCGGGCCATGCGGCCGCCGTGGCATTTGTGAGATTCCGTCGTTCGCGATGCACGAATGCGACGCGGACGACCGAAAGGCGAGAGGAGCGGACGATGATGACAATCTCTGAGACGATTCGTTCTCGGGTCTTCGCCGGCACGATCTGCGCCTTGCTGGCCGTCGCCGCTGCGCCGTCCGAGGGCGCCGAGCCGGCACTGCGGACGATGAAGTACGCGCCGCGCCCGCAGGCCGACGCGGCGACATGGCAGCAGGACGTGCGGGCCAAACTGTGGCCGTTGCTGAAGTTGGACGACCTGGTCGCCAGCCACGCGGCCATCGCGCTTCATCCGACGCAGATTTCGTCGGAGAAGAAGAAGGGCTATGAACTGCAGGAAATCGAGATCAACAGCACGCTCACGCGGCGGATCAAGGTGCTGGTGGCTCGGCCCACGCAGGCCAGCTCAGCCGAAGCTGGGAATGCCCAAGTCTCGGCTCGCCCCGCGGTGGTCTGCATCCACGGCCACGGCGGCAACCGGCGGATTGTGTACGATCCCAACTCGCTGTACCGGGGCTTTGCCGCCGCGCTGGCCGAACGCGGCTTCGTCACGATCGCCGCGGACGTGGGACAACACGCGGTGTACGAAGAGAACCGAACGCTGATGGGCGAACGGCTCTGGGATTTGATGCGTTGCGTCGATTATCTGGAATCGCTGCCGGAGGTGGACAGGTCGCGGATCGGCTGCGGCGGGTTGTCCTTGGGCGGCGAGATGGCGATGTGGCTGGGCGGCATGGACACGCGGATCGCGGCCACCGCCAGTTGCGGATTTCTGACCAAGATGGACCAGATGGAGCACAACCATTGCATGTGCTGGAAGTTCGACGGCTTGCGCGAACTGGTCGACTTCGCCGACATCTATTCGTTGACCGCACCACGGGCGCTGCTGTGCCAGAACGGCCTGCAAGAACCCCCGTCGCAATTCCCGGTGCCGCTGGCCGCCGAGGCCCTGCGGGAGATCGGTTTGATCTATGCCGACTACGGCCGGCCGCAGCACGCCGTCTTGCTGGCGCATCTGGAAGGTCACATCATCAACCTGCCGGGACTGTTGGCCTTCTTTGACCAGCACCTTCGTCAGTGAAGATCACGCTGTCGGCAGATCCGGAGGGCTTTCGGATTAGTGGCTTGTGGGGAATCGGAATCGCCAGTTTTCACACGGGAGTGACAATCATGTGCGCAAGCAATTTGGGAACAATCGTGGGCCGGTGGCCGGTCTCTTGGCGACTGCGGAAAGCGGCCTTGACAGCGCTGGCCTTGATGCTCGGTGCCTTCGCGGCCAACGCCGCGGAGAACGTGCAGAAAACGGCGATCGCGGACAAGACGCTCGTCGCCTGGGTCGCTCCGGCCAATCTGACGCAGCGCGGCGGCAGCGTGCTGACGATTGAGAAGTCGGGAGGCACGTTTGATGCCATCGTGTTTGGAGAACTCGCGGAATCCAAATGGATGGCGGGCAGCAACGGGTTCCGGCGGACCCAGAGGGACCAGTCGGCCTTCCCGGCCGAGACTGCGGACAGCCAGACGCTGGTCCAAATCGCCATCGCGTACAAGGACCGGCAGATCACCCTGTATCGCAACGGCAGCAAGTATGCGGACTATATCACGGACAACTCGGAGCGGTTTGGCGGCGACAGCCTGGTGTTGATGGGCCTGCGGCACCTGGGCGCCAATCCCGAGAACCGCTTCTTCACCGGAGCCATCGAGGATGCCCGGATCTACGGGGTCGCGTTGGACGAGCAACAAATCGCCGCGCTGAAACCCAACCAGCCGTCGGACCCGCAGCCGCTGGCGTGGTGGGACTTCGAGGACGGCACGGCCACGGATCGCATGAAGCTGTTCCCCACCAGCACCCTGCTGGGCGACACGCGGATTGCCGACGGCCGACTGCACCTGGACAAGACCGGCGCTTACCTGATGGCGTCCAAGTTAGCCCCAGAGGCGGCGCTCGATCTGAGCAACGCCGACAGCGCCAACCGGGCGTTCCGGGAGAAACTGCTCAGCGATCCCTTCCGGCCCGGCTACCACTTCGTCACGCCGGAAGGACGCTGTATGCCGTTCGATCCGAACGGCGCTATCTACTGGAAGGGACGATACCACCTGTTCTATATCTTCCAGGACGCGCGCGGGCACAACTGGGGACATGTCTCCAGCACGGACCTGTTCCACTGGCGGCACCATCCCACGGGCCTGGTCTCCGGCATGTTCAGCGGAAACTGCTTCATCAACAAGGACGGCCGCCCGACGATGTGCTACCACCAGGTCGGCCAGGGCAACGCCATGGCGGTCGCGTTGGATGACAACCTGAACGAATGGCAGAAGCTGGAGTCAAACCCCATCACTCCGAAGACCCAGCCCGGCGATCCGCATCACGACAAGTACCGCTCGTGGGACCCGTACGGCTGGCTGGAGGATGACACGTACTACGCCATCTTCGGCGGCAATCGGCCGGCCATCGCCAAGGCGGACAGCCTGGCGGGCGAGTGGCAGTACGTCGGCGACTTGCTGGCCAACACCGTCGACGGCGTGGCGATCGACGAAGACGTCTCCTGTGCCGATTTCTTCAAGATCGGCGACCGGCGCATGTTGTTGTGCATCAGCCACCGGCTCGGCGCCCGTTACTACCTCGGTGATTGGAAAGGCGAGCAGTTTCACCCCACGTTTCACGAGAAGATGAGCTGGGTGGACAATTCGTTCTTTGCCCCGGAGAGCCTGCTCGACGACCAGGGCCGCCGGATCATGTGGGCCTGGATCTTTGACAGCCCCCAATTTGCGACGCGCATGGAATTCGGCTGGTCCGGCACGATGAGCCTGCCGCGGGTGCTGGCGCTCGGCGAGGACGGCCGGCTGCGCATCAACCCGCCGGTCGAAATCGAACGCCTGCGCTACAACGGAAAGAAGCAGGAGAACCTGACCGTCCCGGCGGACGCCGAATTGACGCTGGAGGGCATCGCTGGCAACAGCCTGGAGTTGACTGTGGCGATGAACGCCAAGGACGCCCAGCAATTCGGGGTCAAAGTCTGTTGCTCGCCCAAGGGTGAAGAGCAGACGCTGGTCTACTACGATGCGGACGAGAAGAAGCTGAAGGTGGACACGACGAAGTCCAGCCTGAGCGAAGGCCCGAAGAGCGTCGAGGCCGGCCCGCTGGAACTGAAGGCCGACGAGCCGCTGCAGCTCCGCGTGTTCGTCGACAAATCGGTGGTCGAAGTGTTCGCCAACGGCCGCCAGGCGGTGATGCGGCGCATCTACCCATCACGCGAAGACAGCGTCGGAGTGGTTGTTTTCTCCAACGGCGGCCCGGCCCACGTGACGGCGCTGGAGGCCTGGGACATGATGCCGTCCAATGCGTACTAACGCCGTTTCCAGTTCGCGACTTTCTCGATCCGGATGAAGACCGCAGGCACGCTTGCCGGAACGGCGCGGACTTGTTCCGGCCTACTTTTTGCGGGGAATTCTCTACGGCTTGGCCTCGGCGGCGGGTTCGGTCTTTTCGCCCGCCGGCTTGCTCGCAGCCGGCTTTGACTTCTCCGGTTCGGAGGCTGGTCCGGGTTCTTTGGCTGCCGATTTTGCTTCCTTCGGCGCCTCCTTGGGCTCCTCCTTGGGTGCCTCCGCTGCCGGTTTCTCGTCCATCCCCGGCAGCGGCGTGCCGAGGCTCCGATACATCGCTTTCAAGGCATCGTCGCGGTCCTGCCTCATCTTCAGGATCTCGACCAGGGGGAAATCGGCGGGCAGTTCCTCGTCCAACTGTTGCAGCAGACGCTGGTACTGCTTGATTCCCTCCGCCAGTTCATCCGCCGAGATGTCGTCCAGCAGGCGCGGATACTCGTCGTAGAGCTTGCGCCACGCGTGCCAGGAGGATTCGAACAGTTTGCGGGCATTGTCCAACTCGGCAGCGTCATAAGCCTGTTTGGCCTTGTACAGGAACTCGCGGGCATCGACGGCGGTCTTCGTCTGCTCGGCGGCGCAACGGATCGTCCAGTAGTCGTAGTTCACGATGCTGCGGTAGTGGGCAATCCGGTTCGAGAGGGTTTCCTCGTCCGCGAGCCGCTTGGCCAACTTCTCGGCCGCTTCCCGGTTTTGTTCCGGAGCGCGTTGGGCCACCTCCTCGTGCGTGACCGCCGTCTTGGCGACCGCCTCGAGATGCTGGCTGTAGTTCTGCTCCGTCAGCTTTTCCTCCGGCACGTCGAGTGCGGCGGACTGTTCCGGGGTCAACTCGGCAATCCTCTCTTTCCGGATCTGCTCGCGGACTCCGGGCGCCAGTTCCTCGAGCCTTTGCCTGATCCGCAGGATCCCGTCGTTGACCTGATCGTACTCGCCCAAGCGAATGTTATGTCCCCACGACGTAGGAATGGGCCGGCGGCCATATTCCTCCAAGGCCCGCCCCGCATCGTACCAGGAGCGCTGCGCGGTTTGTCCCAACACGCCTTCGTCCTCGATGGTCGTCGAATAATTGACCAGCGACATGGGATTGTCGGCGTGGAAAATCAGCGGGCTTTTGCCCTTGAGCGGAATGCCTGCGTCGACCGCCCGCTCGGCCCGCTGGTACCACAGGCGGCCCACGAGCCAGTTGTCCGGGCGGCCATCCCAACCGTGCGCTTTGTCGATCGCCACCTCGTTGTTCAACGAATTGTGGAAGTCATCGTCCTTGCGGAACAGTTCGCGGAATTGAACGTGCTCGTCGGCTCGGCCGATCTTCTGGCCCGTGATCCAGCCGGTGTAGTGCAGCAGGCGCGGATTCTCGCGGTTCAGGTGTACGCCATTGACCAGGAAGTCGATGCCCTTGGTGACCCAGTGGTAGCGCATCCGGTAGTCGTCGAATTCGACCGACACGTTGTAGGCCAGGTTGTGGGACTGGTGCTCCCAGACCGTGATGAAATTGGGTTGCAGCTTGGTGATCTGATTCAGGGTCGCCGAAAGCCCGTCCCAATCCTCCTTCTTCTTGAACTCAAAGCTCGAATTCCACAACAGGGCCACCGCCAGGGGACGCAGCCCCAGCGTAGCCAGTTTGATGGATTCGCCGGCCGGATCGATCTCGCCCAACGAAGCTTGCGACAGTTGGTTTTCCGCGCGCAGCCGGGCCAGCACCCCGCCGGCGCTCTTGCGCGTCGCGGGTTGGCCGATCCAGAACAGCGGGAACAGCAGCAGCACAATTGTGCCGACGTAGACCACTTTGCGCCAAAACGAGATTTCCTGGCTCATGCCGCAATTTCCCGTGATTTCAGGAAGAAGTAGCCATACACGGTCAGCACCAGCACGAACGCCAGGGCGATCAAACAGTGCTGTCCCAGCAGGTTACCGTCGATATTAAACCCGTACGCGACGAAATCCGAGGTATTGAACGTCCAGTAATTGGGCAGCACGTTCGCAGCCACCCACATGAAGAACATCAGGACCGCATCGACTCCGCGAATCGTCCACTCGATCGGCTTGCCCAAATCGAGTTCGATGGTTTGGTTCAGCTGCGTGATCATCCGGATCGCGGATTCGACGGGTCCGCCCCCCACCTGCTCGCCCGTGGCCACGCTGATAATAAAAGCGCGGAACAGCCCCACGACCAAGGTGACCGCCGTCGCAAACAGCGCGACCGGCCCGCTCAGGAACGTGCTGAAGACCACGCCGAAACAAGTCACGATCACCATTTGCAGCCAGATGCCGACGTACGCCTTGCAGAAGTTCCAGGCAAAGGGCGCGTCCCCGCCGCGAATGTACAGGTCCGCTTGAGCCATGCCGAAGTACTGGGCCCGCTCGGAACATTGAATCCAGATCTCGACGTTGCCTTCCTCGTCGACCAGGCTCTCGAACAGGTCGATGTCCCTCAGCGTGCCGTCCGCTTGGACCGCCTTCAGCTTGCGGGGAATCTCGTGCCGGTACAGCGTGAACTCGCGCGCCGTAAACGGAATCGGCTCGCTGCTCAGGCCCGTGCCCGGATGTTTGACGGTCATCGTGCCCAAGATACCGGAGACAATGTCGCCCTTGTACGTGCGAAACACGCTGAGCGTCATTTCCACGGGCAGCGTTTCGGGGAAGGCCCGAGGCGTGATCCCCGAGAAGGTCCACGCGGCGGCGGCCAGCGAGCCGCCTTCGATGTACTTGCGATACGACCACTCCTTGCCCACGCTGATCCCTTCGCCGGCCCGGCCCGTCCGATCCGTGAAACGCAACTTTCCGTAAATCGGCACGCGGGCCACCAGCGCGCCCCGAGGCGGACCGACGATCAACTTCGGCTCGCTGCCCGCACCCGCCGCCCAGACTTCGTGATCGTGGTCCATGATGAAGTCGGTCCGCCCGCGGCCCTCCGCATCGACCGTCACCCGGTGGCGATGATAGGCATCGCGGCTGGTCACGCCCTGCCGTCCTCCGGCCTCGCCGCTGAGCGACTCCAAGTCCTCCACGGCGATCTCGTGGCGATGCGCCAGGCCGCGGACGACGAACACGTAGCTGATCACGCCCATCAGCACCAAGATGGCCGTGTTCACGACGATCACCCCGAAAATCCGCCCCAACACAATCTCGGTGGCCCGCACGGGCTTGGTCACCACCGTGTAAATTGTCTTGGACTTGATGTCCGCCGGCAGGCTGAAGGTGCTCAACAGAATCGCCAACACCAGGATCATGAACTGCGCCGCCGTGAGCATCACGCCCAGGTACAGCCGCGCCGGGTGATCGCTCTCGCGGTCCAAAAACCAGCCGGCAAACAGCACGATGAGGGCAAAGATGCCGAACGCGATCAGCACGCGCCGCCGGATCGCCTCCTGCATCGCCAATCGTGTCATGGCCCAGATTCGCCGCGGTGCGGTGTGCGGAAAATCGGACGCCACCGCCGTCGCGACCGCCTTGGCGACCGCGTAGAAGCCTTCGCCCGGCCCCAAGCGGATCGCCATCCGCAGGTATCCGACGAACAGCGAAATCACCGCCAGTCCCGCCGCGATGGCAATGAACACCACCAACGCGCCGGGACCACGGATGCTGGGGAAAAGCCAGTCCAGCAACGGAAGAATGTCTTTTTCCAGTGCCATACGTCTACTGCGCCTCGTGGGCTCGGCGTCCGGGGTGAGCCTCGCTGTCCCGCACGATGTTCAAGAACAGGTCTTCCAGGGTCGTTGTGGGATTGTCCATGCGCAACAACTCTCCGCCGTGCCGGTCAATCACCTGCCGAATCTCCTGCTTGGCCGCATCCGTCAAGCCACGAACTTGAATCTGAGTCACGTCCTGGACGGTCAGCAACCGGTCCACGCGCCCCAGTTCCTTTAACTCGCCCTGGTACAGAATCGCGATGCGGTCGCAAACGTCCTGGACGTCGGCCAGCAAGTGGCTGCACATCAAGACGGTTTTGCCTTGCGACCGCAGATCGATAATCATGTCCTTCATTTCACGGGTGCCGATCGGGTCCAGGCCCGTCGTCGGCTCGTCCAGCACGATCAATTCCGGATCGTTGATCAACGCCTGAGCCAAGCCGATGCGGCGCGTCATGCCCTTCGAGTACTCTTTCAACTGGCGCCGCCGCGCCCAGTTGAGCCCGACGCGGTCAATCAACTCGTCGATCCGCTGCCTGCGCGACGAGGCCGGCATGTCGAACAAGCGGCCATAGAAATCGAGGGTTTCCTCGGCGTTGAGGAATTTGTACAAGTAGGATTCCTCTGGCAAGTACCCGATCCGCTCGTTCTTGGCTACTTCGCTGGCGTCCTTCCCGAAGACCATCGCCCGGCCGCTGGTGGGAAAAAGCAGACCCAAGACCAGCTTGATGGTCGTCGTTTTTCCCGATCCATTGGGGCCCAGTAGCCCGAAGATCTCGCCACGGCGGATTTCCAGGTCCAACGCCTTGAGCGCCCGCACCTTCTGGCGACCCCAGAAATCGCGGTAAGTCTTCGATAAGCTGCGAGTCTCGATAATCACGTCCGAATCTTGACTTGCTGCGTCCCCAGCCACAAGGGACGCGGTTCCCGCTGCAGCGGCTGGCATATCCATGAAGATTCTCCAAGAAGGCCACGGTTTTATGCGTAAGTACGTTGCTCAGACCACGTTGGTTCAACGCAAAGGCAAGAAACGACACCTCCACGGCAATTTCTGTTTCGCGAAACCGTAACTATAAACCAGAACTGTGTCTGTGCAAGGCAAGGGCCTAGTGCGTCCTCCAGACTAAAAAGTGGGGTAAGCTTCCAGCTTGCCATCAACAAATCGCCGCAAG